>JAYEIJ010000001.1:0-6338 GCA_034660035.1 Actinomycetota bacterium
TCTTCCAAATGATCACTACCGGTGTTCTCATCTGGTTTGGAGCTCTGGAATACGCCATCGGTTGGATCGGTCTCGTTCTCCTCATCTTCTCGTGGTTGGCCACAGGGTTCATCCTTGCGAGAACCCGCAAGTCCGGCGACGTGGTCGACACAGCACTGTCCAAGGCCGACGTGTCACGGTCGGGTCCATCGGTACCTGTCTGGAGGGTCCTTCTCTCTGCTCCCTTCAGGGGTTGGACAGTCGAGAAGAGCAGGAACATCCCCTTTAGACGGGTCGCCGGTCACATCGTCAAACTCGACATCTATCGGGACAAGACGGATCACACGGATCGACCGGTATTCATGTACATCCACGGCGGCGGCTGGGTCATGGGCGACAAACGGGAACAGGGACTCCCCTTGCTTCACCACATGGCTCGTGCAGGATGGCTGTGCTTCTCGGTCAACTACCGCCTGAGCCCCGGCGTCACTCTGCCGGACCAACTAGCCGATGTGAAAGCAGGTCTCGTTTGGATACGCGAGCACGCCGCCGAGTACGGGGGCGATCCGTCCTTCGTGGCGGTGTCGGGCGGATCGGCAGGGGGAAACCTGGCCGCACTCGTGGGCCTGACGGAGAACGATCCGCGATACCAGCCCGGGTTCGAGGACGCAGACACCTCCGTGCAGATCACCGCCCCCATCTACGGCATCTACGACGTCACCGACCGAATGGGCGTACAGACCCCCCGATTCGTGCCCATGCTCATGGAACCCCTCGTCATCAAAGCGTTCCTCGACGACGAGCCGGAGAAGTTCGCGGAGATGTCACCGCTCGATCGGATCCATCCCGACGTTCCACCGTTCGTCATCTCTCAGGGCGACCGCGACTCCCTTGCTCCTGTAGCTGAGGCGAGAGCGTTCGTTGAACGGCTCGAAAACCTCTCGCAGAAACGGGTCATCTACATGGAGTTCCCGGGTGCTCAACACATCTTCGATCTCGGCTACTCCTACCAGTCGGCCCAGATGATCGAAGGAGTGCTCGCCGTCCTGAACGATGAGCGCGAGCGCTCGCTCAAGCCGCATCCCCCAGCAGATCGGTAACCCGCCGTCACTAGGCTTGAGACATGACGTCCTGGCTGCGCTTGCACGGAACCACCGTCACAGCAGTACTTGTCGCACTGGTGCTGACGGTGTCGTTCGGCTACGTGGCTCTGGAGTCGCTGCTCGGCGCCATCAACCCGGATCGGCTCGACGGTGATTTCGGCAGGGGGGCCCTGTCGTTCGCAACCTCGGGCACCGGCACGGACGCTGGATCGGTCGCCGCGAATGCGTCCGCCATCATCGGAGTCGTGATCGGCGCCGTTGTTCTCGTCAGCGCCATCATCGTCGTCGGGTTGGCCTTCCGCCGCGAGTGGGCACGCGAGGCGGGTTTGGTGATCTACGGCATGCTGGGACTCCTGACCGTTGCAGTCGCGTTGGGCGGCTTCGCCGGCGATCCTCCGGCGCCCTCAGCCTGGGTGGGCATGCTCACAGGCGCAGCCAACCTCACAATCGTCGGCCTGCTGTTCGCCCCTGCGACTGCCCGGGATTTCAGCGGGCGTCCGAGGAGGCGCAGAGCGGACGCTCGATAGGGTGTCCCCGCTCACCAGAACTGCATCGGTGTAACCGGTTGACATGCCGGTCTCGTGTCACTTCTCGCTGTGACACACCGAGGGGACGGATCCGTGTCTGTAGACTCGTCGATATGCAGCAGACGTGCACAGCCTGCGGTGCGGTCAATCCGGAGAGGGCCAGTTTCTGCCTCGAGTGCGGGAAGCGCTTGCCGTTGGTGTGTTCGTCGTGCGGTTCACCGCGCCCCTCGGACGCCGACTACTGCCCCTCATGTGGAGTACCGCTCACGGTCGTGGACAGGGGGCCTGAGCGCAAACTGGCCACGGTGCTGTTCGTTGATCTCACCGGTGCCACAGGACTCGGGGAACGACTCGACGCCGAAAGCCTCAAGGACGTACTCGGCGCGTTCCTCGACGCGATGACCGAGGAGATCCACGACCTCGGCGGCACGGTCGGCAAGTACATCGGCGACGCCATCATGGCGATATTCGGCGTGCCCGTCGCCCACGACGACGATCCGATCCGGGCGCTGCGGTGTGCTCAGAGGATGGGGTCGCGTCTGAAGCAGTTGAATGCGTCGCTCGCGGCCAGCCACGATGTGAGCCTCGAGATGAGGATCGGAATCAACACCGGTGAACTGCTTGTGACTCCCGGCGCTTCTATTGATGGAGCACTGCACGGCGACGTGCTCAATGTCGCCGCCCGCCTCGAACAATCGGCACAGCCGGGGAAGATCCTGGTATCCGAGCGGACCGTGAGATCGAGCCGGGGATTCGGTTTCGAGGACGTGGGGATGCTGCAACTCCGGGGCCGAGAGCAACCCCTTCACGTCTTCGAACTGGCCGGATTGATCGAGTCCGATAGGTCGCGTCACTCGCTCACGAGCGCACCACTCGTGGGTCGTGACAACGAGCGAGCCGTGCTGATGAGTTTGTTCGAGCGCGCCGTGCTCGATGGTCAGCCGCATCTCGTCACGGTCTACGGTGCCGCCGGACTGGGAAAAACCCGACTCGTTGACGAGTTCGTGGCGTCCCTGGAGACCTTCCAACCAACGCCGACCGTCTTGCGGGGAAGGTGCTTTCCGTACGGCGAAGATCATGCGTACGGAGCGATGATCCAGATCCTCAAGACGCATGCCGGTCTGCTGGATGACGATCCCCCGGATCTCAAACTGACCAAGATCCGCAAGACCGTTGATGAGCTCCTGGCCTCAGAACGTGGGGCCGATCACGGACGTGTTGCAGCCGTCCTCGCTTTCGCCTCCGGCATCAACGACCCCACCTGCGATCTTCGCGGATTATCGCCTCGCCAGATTCGGGCAGAGATCGTCGGAGCCTGGCGATCGTTCTTCACGGCGATGGCCCGTCACTCGCCCATCGTCGTCATCATCGAAGACATGCATTGGGCCGATCGCGTTCTCCTCGACCTCCTTGAAGAACTCGAGGATCGAATCGCCGGTCCTGCCATGTTCCTCTGTCCGACCCGACCGGAGTTGACTGATCTCCGTCCGGGATGGGGCGGCGGGCGCAGGCGATTCTCCAGCCTCCTGCTCGACCCACTGACTACGGCGGAGTCGAACATGTTGCTCGATCTCGTACTCGAGAACAGCGCGCTACCGGAGGGCTTGCGCCGGGACATCATGAATCGAGCAGAGGGGAATCCATTCTTCATCGAGGAGATTCTCCGCCGGTTGGCGGATGAGGGAAGCATCGTTCGCTCGGAGGGTGTTTGGCATGCTGCGGACGCGATCGACGACGTCGACATGCCGGACACCGTGCAGGCTGTCATTGCCGCCCGTATCGATCTACTGGCGCCCGACGAGAAGAGGGCATTGCAGTGCGCAGCCGTCATCGGGAGGGTCTTCTGGACCGGCGTCCTCGGCACGCTCCTTGCCGCGCCTCCGGACGACGTGACCCATGTTCTCGATCGTCTCGAAGACCGGGAGTTGGTGATCGCCTGCTTCGGTTCCACATTGGGCAACGAGCGCGAGTACCTGTTCAAACACGGTCTCACACGCGACGTCGCGTATGAGAGCCTGGGGCGCAAGGAGCGAACGTCACTCCACCGTCGGGCGGCGGAGTGGATCGAGAAGACCGCAGCAGATCGTCGCAGCGAGGTGATCGACGTCCTCGCCTACCACTTGTACCAGGCGCATCAGGGCGCCTCGGCGGACAACAGCGTTTCACCACCGGATCTCGAAGTCAGCCGCAAGAGGGCTTTCGAAGCGCTCATACAAGCTTCCGATGAGTCGACGCGCAGGACGGCGCTCGACATCGCTAAGCGACAAGCTCATGAGGCCGTCGAGTTGGCAGCGACGACGGAGGAGAAGCAGCGGGCGGAGGAGGCACTGGGATTGGCCTACTTCTTCGGATACGAGGGAGACGAGGCCTGGATGCACCTCCGACGCTCGATCGATCTGCTGGTCGAAACGAGGCCGAACGATCAGCGCGATATCGCGCGACTCTGCGCTCGAACGCTCGAGACGCCGATCCGGTGGCCGGGCACAATGCAGTCTGTTCCTTCGGAGGAAACGGTCTCGCGATACCTGGACCTTGGATTCGATCACGTCGGCGATGGCGACTCGGTTGAGCGTGCGCGTCTTCTCACAGTGAAAGCTTTCTGGCAGCATGCGTTCCCGCGGTCGATGACACAACGGGCGGAGCCGATTGTCTCCGCCGAAGATTCCCTGCGCGCTGGGACAGAGGCCGCCGAGATGGCAGCGCGTCTTGGCCGCCCGGATCTGGAATCGGGAGCCCTCGACGGAGTGGCCGCCAACGACATCCCCGAAGGGCGATACGGCAGGGCGCGCGAGGTCACTGAACGTCGTCTCGAACTTGCTCCCCACATCGACGACCTGTGGGAGCGGGCGGACATCTATGCGATGGGTGGGTGGACGAACTTCCACATAGGGCGGTATCGCGACGCCTACCGCTTTGCCGTCATCGGGTTCAACCAAACGAGGGGAGAGGCTGCGAGTGCAGCCCTGCATTGCCTGACGTGGCGGGGTGTTTCGCGATTCCGGCTCGGTGATTGGGATGGGGTTCTCACCGATCTCGAGATCGCGCGCGAGCTACTCGGGGATCGGTTCGACGAACCGCCCAACTTCGTGTCACCGCTATTCGCCGCGGCGGCTGCGGTATCGGATGCGCGTGGGGACACGGCAACCGCTGATCGAATCCTCGCCTTGCTCGGGGCCCTGCATGAGAACGCCGAGCCGCGTGATCGCGACATCGTGCCCCTCGCCCAGTGGGCTTCCTACGTCTCGCCGATCCTCACCCGCCGGGGCAAGGGAGAAGAGGCCCTGCGGCTGCTCGCCGAGACGACGTGGCGGCGCGGCACGCGCATGGGACTGCTCCTCCACGCTCGATGTGACGTCATCGGAGCAATGGGGTCGTGGGACGAGGTTCCTGATCTCGTTGCCGAGTCACGCGACCACGCACGCCGCATGGGACTCGAGGCGCTGTCTCATGCCGCCGATGTGCTCGAAGGCAGGTGGCTACTCGCTTCCGGCAGCATCGAGCCGGCGGCCGTCATCCTCGCCGAAGCCGTGAACGGTTTCGGCGATCTCGGGGCGAGATGGGACCAGGTCCGCGCGGCACTCCTCCTCGTCGATGCGTTGCAGCTCTCCGGCAGGTTCGACGAAGCGAGCACCGAGCTCGGGGCGATTCACTCATCGGTTGAGTCCCTCGGGGCAGTCCAAGAGCAGGCTCGCTTCGACGAGTTGGAGGCGCTGATCACCAAGGCGTAGGAAGCGAGGGTGACCTCGTCAGGAGCGCAGCGAATCCTGTTGCTTCTGCACGTCCCTCAGTCGGCCTGTGAGATTGACCAGCAGCTTCCACGCCATGGCGGGCCGGCTCTTCACCAGCGGCCGGAAGTCCCACGCCAGGATGCTGAGCGTGGTCAAGGGCGTGGTAGCGATAACCGTGGCACTGCGGGGCCCCTCGTCGATCATCGACATCTCGCCGAAGTAGTCGCCGGGTCCAATGCGGGCGAGGGTCCGGCCGCGACGCACCACTCGCGCTTCGCCGTCGAGGATGAGGTGGAAACCGGCGCCACTGGTGCCTTCGGTGATGATCGTGTGGCCTTCATCGTGTTCGACGGTCTTGGAGATGTTGAGGATGTACGTGAGGTCTGCCTTGCTCAGATCCTCGAAGAGCTGAACTCTGCTGAGCCGTTCCAGGCTCTCCTTCTTGGTTGCCACGTCGCACCTTCCTTTGTTCGGGGCCGTCCTACAACTATACCGGCCGCTTCGAAGGTGGTCCGAGATCGCCGCGATCAACCCGGGACGATGGTGGGCATATGCTCGGGTCCGGATAGGTACGCGAGCGAAGCTTCGTAGGCGCTGTCGATCTGCCGACGAGCTTCCGAAAGTTTCCCGTAGTTGAGTTTCGAAGGGTCGTTGTAGCGACCTTCCTCTGCCCCGGTGGGGAGCACATGCACGGTGGTGCCATCCGGAACTGAGGCAAGGTCGGTAGCGAAGCGATGGCGTCGAGCGATCTCGAACGCGACAACCGCCACGTCCCAGGGCGCCGTCGGGACCTCGAGCGCGTCGTCCACATGCCCCACGTGCATGACATAGATCGTCGTTGCTCCCAGCTCGTACGCTCGCGAGATCGGGATCGAGTTAACGACGCCTCCATCAACGAAGTGCTTCCCGGCGATCTCGACCGGGGGGAGAAGGCCCGGAACGGCGGACGAGGCAAGGATGGCGTCGATCAGCGAGCCGGACGTGAACCACTGCTCGGCGGC
>JAYEIJ010000002.1:0-6331 GCA_034660035.1 Actinomycetota bacterium
AGTCCGTACTCCGTAGTCCGTAGTCCGTAGTGGTCGGTACCCAGCAGCGGGTGTCCCGCACCCGTTCCTGCTCGGAGCTCAAAGCTCAAAGCTTGTCTCCGCTACTCCCCTTGGATGATCGACACGCACACGGCGTTGAGATCCTTCGAGCTGGATCCAACCGCGGGACAGTCGCTGACGGTGACCATGCTGCTTGTCTCGTTCTGGACCCACATGTTCGTCCGCTGCATTCCCTCACCGGTGTCCAGACTGAGGGTGCTGGATTCCCACTCTTCGCCTGTCCCGTCCGTCCAGTTCTCGTAGTACCCGACGATCTCGTCGAAGCTTCCTTGGCCGTAGCTCAGAGAAACGCTGATCACTCCGTCCGCAGTGAACGACGATATGACGTCCCCATCATCAGGTACCGGGATCTCGAGGTCCTCAGGCATCGATGCACCGGCACCCATCGACATGGACCCTTCTTCGGTCTCGATGTTGATCGTCATATCATCGCCGTCGCCCGAGATGTCGATGTCGACATCTTCGTCGCTGCTCGCTTCGATGAGTTCCTCGGCCAGGTTCTCAGTCACCAGATCGGACGCGCTCCCGCACGCCGCTACAAACAGCGCCATTACGGCGATCAGCCCCACCACCATCTTGGTCTTTGACGTCATCGACTCTCTCCTTTCCGCAACAACGATGTCACCCGGCATTCGGGGGCACCGGCCTGGTACCACCGAACGCCTCCCCTCCACCGTAGACCACGGTGCGGAACCGTCCAGGTGCCGATTGGCCCATGTTTGGTTCCCGGGTCGCCCTGCGGTCGTCTGTCGGCTTCTACTCGCCGATGTCTTCGTTCCACAGTTCGGGGCTCTCGGTGATGAACTCCTCCATCATCCGGACGCATTCCGGGTCGTCAACCACGACGACTTCCACGCCACGGCTTCGGAGCAGATCCTCCCCGCCCATGAACGTGCGGTTCTCGCCGATCACGACACGCGGTATCCCGTACAGCAGGATCGCGCCGGTGCACATGTCGCACGGCGAAAGCGTCGTGTACATGGTGGAGCGGCGATACACAGCGGCCGACTGTCGCCCGGCGACCTCGAGAGCATCCGTCTCACCATGCCGGATCGGTGACCCGAGTTGGATCCTGCGATTGCGACCGGCGCCGAGCAACTCGCCGTCGGACGCCAGCACCGCACCGATCGGGATGCCTCCCTCAGAAAGCCCGATCTTCGCCTGCTCGATCGCCGTCTTCATAAAGCGGATGTCGTCTTCGTTCATCAGTCCCTCCTATAGGGCTTCAGGTACGCGCCCGGATACTCGACGTTGCGACCCGAGATCGCCAGAGCAGCGATCACGACCAAGTACGGAAGCGCAAGCAAGAGTTCGAACGGCACGGCGTCCCAACCGGGGAGGATGCGGAGACGCAGTTGAAGCGAGAACACGCCGGCGAAAACCAGAGCGCCGAACACGCCCCGCCAGATCCTCCACCTGCCGAAGATGACGAGAGCGATGACCACCCATCCTCGTCCTGCGATGATGCCGAGGGTGAAGGTCCCGAGCGTCGCCAGAGTGATGAACGCTCCACCGACCGCGGCAAGCGCACTACCGATCATCAGCGCCGAGTAGCGATAGAACGAAACAGACAGTCCGGCCGCGTCCGCCGCCTCCGGGTTCTCGCCCACGGCCCGGATCCCCAACCCGAACGATGTTGAACGCAACACCCACCACCCGAGGGGCGCCACGACCAGGAACGCGATGTAGGTGAGGGCGTACTGGCTGAAGATGTTGTCCGGGCCAAATGGCTCGAGCAACTGGTAGGACTCGATCCGCCTCAAGCCCTCCGAACTGCCGAAGTAGAGCCGATTGATGAACTCAGAGATCCCGATCAAACCCAGTGTCAAGCCGATTCCCGCAACGTGCTGGCTTGTGCCGAGTGTCACGCTGAAGAGACCCATCACCGCACCCGACGCCACTCCCACAACGATCGCAGCGAGGATCCCGAGTTCCAGAGAACCGGTCACCGCCGTTGCCGCGAATCCGAAGAACGCTCCGGCGTACATGGTTCCTTCGATTCCGAGATTGAGAATTCCGGCCCTCTCCGTGTACGTCTCCCCCACCACTCCAAAGACGAGAGGGGTGGCGTTTCGCAGCGTGGCAGCCAAGACGTCGAACAGGAAGATCACGATGAATCCACCTCCTCAACCTCCGACACGACTCCATCTCCCGGTGCCTCTTCAGCCTCGGACTTCAGCGCCTTGTGGTGGTATCTCCGATACGCCAGCACCCCGACCGTAACCAGCAGGACCGTTGCCTGTATGACATCTCCTAATTGCGAAGGAACGCCCAGCACTCGTCCCGCCGACCCGGCTCCCACGTTGAGATCTGCCATCAACAGCGCTGCGAGCACCACCGTCGGCATCGCCAATGCCCCGAGCGTTGCCACCACGATCCCCGTGTAGCCGAAGCCCGCCGATAGTCCGCCCGTGAGCCGATACTGAATACCGCTCACCTCACTCGCTCCAGCGATCCCAGCGATGGCTCCGCTCGTCAAGGCGACCGTCAGCAGTGTGCGCCCCACGCTGATTCCGGCGAAACGAGCAGCCTTGGGCCCGGATCCAACAGCACGGACCCGAAGACCCGCAACGGTGCGGGAAAGCACGAACCACACCAAGCCGGCGATCGCCAGGCCAACCAGAAAGCCGAGGTGGAGTCTCGATCTCGGGACCAGGATCGGGAACTGGGCCGACTCGGCGATCCGCTCGGATTCCGGGAACCCCGTCTCAGGATCGGCCCATGGGCCACTGAGGAGCGCCGTCACGATCAGGAGGGCGACCGGATTGAGCAGCAGTGTTGTGACCACCTCGTCGATTCCCATCTTGACACGAAGCAGCGCGGGCACCAGCGCCCAGAGCGCACCCGCGGCCGCACCGGCGAGAATCACGACGGGAAGAACAAGAATGCGGGATTGATCGCTCACGAGCATGCCAACCCCTGCGCCTGCAACCGCCCCCATGAGCAGTTGGCCTTCGGCGCCGATGTTCCAATAGCCGGCACGGAAGGCCAGCGCCACAGATACGCCGGTGAGGATCAACGGAATCGACGAGACCAGCACCTCCAGAGCGGAGTACCTGGAGGTCAACGGCGAGACGAGGAACTCGCCGTAGGCGGTGAACGGGTTGGCGCCTGCCAGCATGATGAACGGTGCCGTGATGACGAAGGTACCCAGGAGGATGAGCCCCGCCGTTGTGGCACCCCGTCTCCACTTCACCACGTCACGCCACCTCCGTGTGGCCTGCCATCAACAGGCCCAGTTGGTCGCGATCGGCCTCTTCGGCATCCACGCGCCCTGCGATTCGGCCGTCGTAGAGGACGATCAGTCTGTCTGAGATTTCGAGCAGTTCATCGAGATCTTCACTCATGAGAACGATGGCGGCACCCTGCCGACGCATCGCCAGCAACTCGCTTCGGACATACGCGGTGGCACCGATGTCGAGTCCACGGGTCGGTTGGGAGACCACGATGACCCGGGGCTCTCGAACCAACACCCGGGCGAGCAACACCTTCTGTATGTTCCCGCCCGAGAGTGTCTTGACGACATCGTCGGGACCGGCCTTGATCGAGAACCTCTCGATCAGGTCGAGCGCGTTCGCCCGGATCCCATCACGGTCGAGGACCAATCCCTTCCCGGCCTCATCGAGATGCTCCAGTATCAGGTTGTTGGCGACCGACATGTCACCGACCAGTGCCTCATGGCGATCCTCCGGGATGCGGCCGACGCCCGCAGCGATAACCTGCTTCGGACTCTTGCCGGCGATCTCGGTGCCCTCCGCCATGACGGACCCGGCGGTCGGTTTGCGCATCCCCGACAGCACCTCGGCGAGTTCGGTCTGGCCGTTGCCGGAGACGCCGGCGACTCCGAGGATCTCGCCGGCTGCGACTTCGAAGTTCACATCGGAGAGCGCCGGCAGGTCGAGCCGACCGAGCGCGGACAAGCCCGACACCTCGAGCAACGTCGCCCCCGGCTCGGAGTGAGTTCGGGGATCCGATAATTCAGCGGGACGTCCCACCATCCACGATGCAAGTCCGGCAGCGTCGACTTCATCAGTCTCGATCGTGTGAACAACCTTCCCGTGGCGAAGGACGGTGACCCGATCGGTCAGATCCATCACCTCGGGAAGTTTGTGGCTGATGAACACGATGGCCATTCCGCTGTCTCTCAGCTTGTCCAATGTTACGAACAGCGCTTTGATCTCTTGCGGCGTAAGCACTGCGGTCGGCTCATCGAGGATGAGGACGCGGCACTCCCTGTAGAGCGCCTTGAGGATCTCCACCCGTTGCTGTTCGCCCACCGAGAGGTCGGAGAGGCGGCGATCCGGTTCCACGTGGAGTCCGTACCGATCGGCAGCCTCCTCGACGAGATCCTTCGCCCGATCCGGGTTGAGTATCGCTCCCCCGGTCCGTCCAAGGATGATGTTCTCGGTGACCGTCATCGGTTTCACGAGGGCGAAGTGCTGCGTCACCATCCCGATCCCTACGCCGATGGCATCCTTCGGCGAGGCGATGTGCACCGGCTCTCCGTCGACGTAGATCTCTCCCTCATCCGGGATGGAGAGCCCATAGAGGATCCGCATCAGGGTCGTCTTCCCTGCGCCGTTCTCCCCGAGGACGCCGTGAACCTCTCCACCCCACAGCGACAGGTTGACACCCTCGTTCGCCAGCACGTCGCCGAAGCGCTTGCTGATCGATCTCAGTTCGACGACCGGCGTCGCCGGGGAGTCACCTGCCGCTGCCATCTGCCGGGATCAGCCGCCGACCGACCCGGCAGGCTCCGCCTCATTGATGTTCACGCGGAAGACACCGCTCTTGATATCTGCCTCTGTAGCTTCCACCGCATCGATGAGTTCCTGATCCACTCCTCCGGCTACGGACGTGTTGATCGGAGCCAGCGAAGCGCCACCCTTGGCCAGCATGCTGAAGTCCTTGAGATCCTGTGCCGTGTAGGCCCCGGCCGCTACCTGATCGACGACATAGGCCACCGTCGGCGCCATGTCCCAGACGACACTCGAGACGACGCTCTCCGGCGCCAGGTCCTCCTGATCGGACATGTTGCCGAACGACAACACACCCTTCTCCTGGGCGGCCTCAATCACGCCGAACCGTTCGGCATAGACCGCGTCGGCGCCTGCGTCGATCTGAGCAAGGGCAGCCTCTTTGGCCGCCGCCGGATCGAACCAACTGTTGATGAATGTCACCTTCACTTCGACGCTCTCGTTCTGGGCCTGAGCGCCTGCCACGAAGGCGTTCGTGATGCGGTTGACCTCGGGAACCGGGTAGCCCCCGACGACGCCGACGACGTTGGTCGTCGTGAGTCCACCGGCGAGCATGCCTGCGAGATAGGCCGGTTCATGAATCCAGTTGTCGAACACGGAGAAGTTCGGGTCGGCCGGTCCGCCACCGGAACCGAAGACGAACGCGATGTCCGGGTACACAGCAGCCACTCGTCGGACGGCATCCTCGTTCCCGAACGCGTCTCCGAACACGATGTCGGGTTTGTCCTGTTCCGCGACCTCGGTGAGGATCCGTTCCATGTCGCCCGAGTAGCCGATGTCGTCCGTGAAGGCGTACGAGATGTTCCCGGCTTCTTCCTCGGCCAGCAATGCCTGGTGGATGACCCCATCCCACGGTTCCTCGATCTGGGTGGCGTAAGCCCCGAAGACACTGATCGTGTCGCCATCTTCGGCCGCGCCATCGTCACTGCTGCACGCGGCCGCGGCGAGTGTGGTGAGCACCACCAGCAGTATCAAGAGAGCTCTCGAACGGTTGGCCATCTTGCTCATCTGTTCCTCCTATTGCTGAAATCGACTACAGGTTGACACATTGTTCGTGTCGAATCGGTGTGGCCATGGGGGAGCCGGTTGTGCCGGCTCCCCCAACTTGGTTTCCTGTGAGAGCGATCGGAATACTCACACTCCTCCGGTGACCGTCTTCTCTCCTGTGGCTACCTGCTCGTCTTCGTCCGTCTCCGGGAGGACGAGGTTGATGATGACTCCGATTACAGCTGCAAGAGCCAGACCCGAGATCGGCACGTCGCCGATGGCGAGAGCACTCTGCAGGCCACTGATACCGAGGCCGAACACGAGGATTACGCCCACGACGATCATGTTGCGGCTCTTCGAGAAGTCGACTTGCGCGGTGACGAGCGTCCTCAATCCGACCGCTGCGATCATGCCGAACAGAACGACCGACAATCCACCGAGAACCGGCACCGGTACGGTCCTGAGGAGGGCCGCCAGTTTCGGAATCAGGGCAAGGAAGATCGCAAATCCGGCACCGATCCGCAGGA
>JAYEIJ010000003.1:0-6327 GCA_034660035.1 Actinomycetota bacterium
CCGGTCATCGCGTCGACGTAGACCATGATCAAGGGCATCAGCACCTCAACCGGATCTCCTGACGACAGATCGATCGTTTCACCGGCTTCAGTGAGGGCGTCCTCCGTATCCCTGGTGACGACAGCGAGGAGGATGGCGTTCTTGGTACCGAAGTAGTTGTAGACGGTGCCGACAGATACGCCGGCATCCGCGGCGATCACTTCGATCGTCGACGCGTGGTAGCCGGTGTCCTGAAATGACCAGGCGGCAGATGAGACGATCGAATCGAACGTCTCCTGCTTCTTCTGTTCTCTACGACCTGTCAACGTTCCCTCTTCGATTCAGTGTTTTGTAGTCACTACAAATCAGTATAGACTGGGGCTTTGCACCATCGAAGAAGGCGGGACGACATGAGTGAACCGGCAGTCGTGGCAGAAGGTCTGACGAAGATCTACGGAGAGGGAGACACGGCCACCACCGCACTCGAAGACGTCTCGTTCTCGATCAACCAGGGCGAGTTCGTCGTGCTGCTTGGCCCGTCGGGCTCCGGCAAGACAACGCTTCTCAATCAGATCGGGGCACTCGAAGGGGCGACCTCGGGCAGCCTGTTGGTCAACGGCTCCGAGATCGCAGGCATGACGGACAAGGAACGCACGGAATACCGCCGCTCGACGGTCGGCTTCGTATTCCAGTTCTACAACCTCGTCCCCACCCTCACCGCACAGGAGAACGTCGCACTGATCGCTGAGATCACCGGCGACGAACCAGATGCCCGATCCGACGCCGTGCTAGACCGCGTCGGCCTCTCCGACAGGACCGGGTACTTCCCGGGCCAGATGTCCGGCGGTCAACAGCAGCGGGTCGCGATCGCACGCGGCATCGTGAAGGACCCGCCGCTGCTGTTGTGCGACGAACCGACCGGTGCGCTCGATCTCGAGACCGGCCGGTCGATCCTCGAACTCCTGAAGTCGACGACTGCGGGGACGGACAGAACGGTCTTCCTCGTCACGCACAACTCCACGATCGCCGAGATGGCCGACCGGGTGATCCGACTGCGGGACGGCAAGGTCGTCGGCGATGAGGTGAACCCGAACCCGGCTCTCCCCGTGGAACTCCGCTGGTGAACTACCTCTCACGCAAGCGTCGCAGGGACATGCGCCGCCAGCGGTGGCAGTTCATCGCGGTCGGCGTCACCGTGGTCATCGGCGTCATGATGTTCGCAGCGACGTACGACTCATACCTCAACCTCACCGCGAGCTACGAGCAGACATACGACCGACTCGCTTTCGCCGACATGACGATCACGGGAGGCGACGATGCCCTTCCGGACACGCTCGCCGCGATCGACGGCGTGCAGACGGTGACCGTTCGCCACACTGCCGACCTGCCTATCACCATCGGTGACGACACGCTCCGCGGCAGGATGGTCGGGACGCCGGCAGTGGAACAGCCGGACATCAACAAACTCGACATTCAGGAGGGCGAGTACCTATCCGCCAACGGCGACTTCGAGGCCGTCGCTGAAGTGCATGTCGCCCGGGCGTTCGGCTTGAACGTCGGCGACGCTTTCACGGTCGTCGTCGGTCCGGGGCAGGAGTTCACCATCGCGGGCACCGCCGCCTCTGCCGAATACATCTGGCCGGCGGCGAGCACCCAGGAGATCTTCCCCGACCCCAAGCAATTCGGCGTGTTCTTCGTCGATGAGGGCCTGGTATCTCAACTGCCCCCGGCGGTCTCGGTGCGCGAGACCCTCGTGTTGTACGGCAACGATGCGATCACCGAAGACGTCGACAAAGCCGTCCACGACGCCGCCACGAACGCCGGGGCCGCAGGCATCCTCACGCAGGCCGATCATCCCTCGCAATCCACGCTGGAACTCGACGTCGAAGGGTTCGGCGAGATGGCGATCGCATTCCCGATCCTCTTCCTCACCGCCGCAGGGATGGCCGTCTACGTCCTGCTCACCAGGATCGTGTTCGCGCAACGCTCCATCATCGGAACGTTGCGCTCCTCGGGAATGAGCGCACGGGAACTCCGCCGACACTATCTCGGCTTCGGGCTGTGGATCGGAACGATCGGCGCCGTCATCGGAGTGCTCCTCGGAGCGGTAGCCGGCGCCCTCATGACCCAGATGTACACCGGGTTCCTGGACATCCCCGACACCGTCATCGTCATCAGGCCGCTAACGATCATCGTCGGCCTTCTCTTCGGCGTGGTGGCAGGAACGGTGTCCGCTCTGGTGCCGGCGCGTGCCGCCTACAAGATCGAACCCGCCGAGGCGATGCGAGGCGCCGCTCCGCTGATGTCGGGAGGCAAGAGCCTGCTCGAACGAGCCATCCCACCGCTGTCGAAACTCTCGGTGCGAGCTCGTATGACGCTGCGAGGCATGGGTCGATCGAAACGACGAAGTCTCTCAACGGTGCTCGGCGTCGTGCTTGCGCTCATCCTGGTTCTCGCCTCAGGCGGCATGATCGACTCGATCGTCAACATGGTCCGGAAGCAGTTCGAGGTCGTGTTCGTCCAGGATGCGTCCGTGATCGCGTCCGCTTCCATGACCGCTCATCTGTTCGATGAGATCGACACGACTCCCGGCGTGACCGAAGCGGAGTTCGCCGCCAGTTTCAGTGCGTCGACCACTGCCAACGGCGAGACGCTTGCGACGACCCTGCAGGGATTCGAGGCCGAAACGAAGATGCATGGATGGACGAACCCGTCCGGCAGTCTCCCGCCGTCGGGCATGCTCGCCGGCGGGGGGATCGTCGACAAACTCGGCGTGTCGGTGGGAGATCGGCTCACGATCGATCTGCCGACCCACGACGTCTCGATCGAACTCGAGATCGTCGAATTGGTCGACGAACCGATGGGTATACCCCTCTATGCACGGAACGACGTGATCACCGAAGCACTTCGCGAGGCCGGTGTTGATGACCCGGAAGGTCTCATAGCGGCACCGACCGTCACCACGGTGATGACGCTGTTCGATCCTGCGATCGACCGGGCGACGACGATCGAGAACCTCGAAGGCGTCGACGGTGTGCTCGCCGTCCAGGATGCCAGATCGCTCTACAACACAGTGCAGCAGTTCCTCGGCCTCTTCTATGCGTTCACGGGGATCATGCTTCTCTTCGGTGCGGTGATGGCGTTCTCGCTCATGTTCAACACGATCTCCGTGAACATCGCTGAGCGATCGACCGAGTTCGCGACGCTCAAAGCGAGCGGGATGTCGGATCGGACGATCGGATGGATGATCGTCGGCGAGAACCTGTTCCTGACCCTGCTCGGCATCGTTCCCGGTGTGGTCCTCGGCATCTGGGCAGCCAGTCTGTTCATGGGCCTGTTCAGCAACGACTCGTTCAACATGTCGCTGATGATGCACCCCTTGACCGTGGTTGTGGCTGCGGCATCGATGATTGCTGTGGCACTGTTGTCGCTGATCCCCGGCGTCCGTTCGGTCAAGCGCCTGGACATCGGGGCGGTGGTCCGGGAGCGAGCGGTTTAGGGGCCGGCTACCGGACGCCGACTACGCGACCGCGGAGGTCGTCTCGCGGCTCTCCTTCACCCTGATCCTGTCGATCATCAGGTAGAAGAAGCTGGCTACGACCAAAGCACCTGCGGCGACCCACAGTGCTTCGGGTATGCCGGACCGCTCGGCGATCTGGGCCAAACCGAGGCCGGTGATCAACACGCCCACCTGGAAACTGAGCGACCAGCCGGACAGCATCGTGGCTCGTTCGGAAGCGCTCACGCCCGCATGGAGAATCTGTTGAGAGAACGGATGAGCGAAACCGCCGATGGCGTAGATGCCGATGAAGAACGCTGCCCCCAGCAATACCGTAGATGAGAGCGACAGGCCGACAACCGCGGCGGCCGTGAAGAGAAGGGCCGCTGCACCGACTTGACCAGGGTGGACGCGCCCGCCTTCAGGGACCTGGCTCGCCACACCGGAACCCGCCGCCGAAGCAAGGGCCAAGCCGAAGGCGAGCACACCGAAGAGCCTGGTCGCCGATGCCGCATCGTCGACCATCCCCCGGAACAGCGGCTGATAGAGAAGTTCGACGGCTGCGAACGCCAACCCCATGAGTACTCCAGCGCCGAGCAGCAGCCGGATCGAGCCCGGACGCCGAGAGATATCGAAGGCGCGCCGCATCACGGCGGGCACGTCGGCCAGCGCGGCCCGAACACCGCGTGATGCCGGTCGTTGTTCGGCAATGAGCGCCGCAATCGCGACGGCGTCCAGGACGGCGACCGTCGCGGCGATCAGGGATGGCAAACGGACGGCCGAGATCACGGCGCCATCTGAGGCGATTCCGGGAACGAAGGTGACGGCAGTGACCGTGAACGAGCCGAATGCCAACCCGAGGGCTCCCGCTACTTCGCCCCCGGCAAGTCCAGACCGTATGGGCGCATCCGACTCGACCTTGTGGATCGTGTCGACGTACCACGCTTCGAGGGGACCGCTCGACAGGGCTCGACTGATGCCTCCGACCACGGCAGCAACAACGAACAGGGCGTAGCTGTCGCTTGCGAACCAGATGAGCGCCATCGCTGCCTGGAGAACCGCGGCCACGATGAGCACCGGCCGGCGACCGAACGAATCGGCGATGCCACCCGTCGGCAACTCCAGCAGCACGGTCGTGAGTCCATACACGGTGAAGACGAACCCGATCTCCGCGAGTCCGAGTCCGCGTTCAACCTGTGTGAGGACGAGTACCGGAAGCAGAAACCCGACCGGCAGCCAGCGCGTGAGCGTGAGGAACCAGAAGATCCTTGTCACCGCGGTTTGGGTCACAAATCGTCCCTCGTCGGAGGGTCCACCAGAACCGATCCGGAGTCGGCAACGGGAAAGGCGAGAAGATGTACGCGTACCGCCTCGGAATCATCCGGGGCTTCGTCTCTGGGACGCGAAGCCAGTCCGGTGATCAGCAGCCTGATGGACTCGACGAGTTCGGCTAATTCGCTCTGGTTGAGGCGAAGCAGGTAGTCATCACCCGCCGATGCGTCGGTCCAGGCGCTTCCCCAGTCACCCTGACTCTCGATCCATTCAGCAACTTCCCTCTCGCGGAGGCGCGAAGACATTCGAGCGATCTCGTCGAACAGGACAAGGGCGTCGGCGTCATCCTGCATCTTCGAACGATCGACCGTGGTGTAGTCGTGGCGAGCCTCCCAGTACCGCTGGCGCCCCGTGCCGAGATCACAGGCATCGACAACGAATCCATGACGCTCGAGTTGTCGCAGGTGGTAGCTCGTAGCTCCGCTGGTGGTTCCCAACCTCCGGGCAAGCTCACTCGCCGTTGCGGGTCCGTCCGCACGCAGGAGGCCCAGCATCGCAACGCGCAGGGGATGCGCGAGCGCCTTCAATCTGCGCGGGGTCAATTCAATGGTGGTTGGGGCCGGGTCGTTCGACATGAATGCAAAGATACCTTTGCATAGGAATCTTTGCAATATTGTCCGTGGCGACGCACGCGGACGGCCGGATTGATCTGGTCGACGTCGGCGGGAGCGTCGGCTACTCGGCGGGTTCCGAGAGTACTCTCGTCCAGGAGCCGTCGTTGGCGCTCGACGTGATCGTCGCTTCGGCGAATGCGACCCCGAGAACCCCGTCGACGGCTTGCGGAAAGTGGAGAGCCAGGGGGTCGGCCGGCACACCAGCGCGCCTGGCTGCGATGGCCTCCGCGGCGTCGGTGTAGATGTTGGCGAAGCCTTCGTGGAAGCCCTCCGGATGCCCTGCCACGATGCGGGTCGCTCGCGCCGAGAGCGGGAGCGTGCCCGGTCCGTTCGGCGTTCGGATCTGCGCGGGGCCGTCGATCGGTTTGAACACCAAGCGAGTCGGTTCCTCCTGCATCCATTCGAGGCTCCCCCGTGTGCCGGAGACCCTGATTCGCAGACAGTTCTCGACGCCGGCCGCTGCCTGGGTCACCCAGAAGCTCCCCCTGGCACCGTTGTCGAAGCGCAGCATCGCTCCCGCGTAGTCGTCGACCAATCGATTCGGCACGATGTGGCCTACCTCGGCGGCCACCTCGCTGACCTCGAGACCGGTGATGAAGCGGACGAGGTTGTGTGCGTGGGTGCCGATGTCTCCAAGAACCAGAGACGGGCCTCCCTTGACGGGGTCGTATCGCCACGGAACTGGTCCGTCGGGGTCGGGATCGTTCTCGTCGGCCTTGCCTCCCTGGACGTACTCCACCTGCACGAGTCGGATCTCGCCGAGTTGGCCGTCCTCAACCATGGCGCTCGCCTGACGCACCATCGGGTAACCCGTGTAGTTGTGCGTCAGGGCAAGAACGAGTCCCGTCTCGTTCACACACGCCAGTACCTCGAGCGCCTCGTCGAGCGTGTTGGTGAGTGGTT
>JAYEIJ010000004.1:0-6305 GCA_034660035.1 Actinomycetota bacterium
CCGAGTCGCTGAGAAGATCGGCATGACCTTCGAGGGTGTAGCGCCTTCCCGGTATGTGAAGCACGGTGTTCGATACGACCAACTCAACCATGGGATCACGAAGGCTCAATGGGAATCCAGTCGCTAGACGGGCCGGCCCACGATCCGCCCACGGTGGAGATGCGCCGACACATGCCCGGCCACCCGCCCACATCGGCATCGAGTCGTGCACAATCGAGGCAACAATGACGATCGAACTGATACCCGCGACGGACAGAGACATTCGCGAGTTCGCCGCCTGGCGGTATGACCCTCCATACGACGTCTACGACATCGACATGGACCCCGACAAGGCGGTCGACTACTTCCTGGAACCGGACGTTCACTGTCACACCCTCCACGACGGGACCGATGTCGCCGGGTACTGCACGTTCGGTTACGATGCCCGGGTTCCGGGCGGCGACTACGACGAAGCCGGTCTCGACATCGGACTCGGCATCGAGCCGGCACGAACGGGGTCCGGCAACGGACACCGCTACGTGGCGGCGGTCGTAGCTCACGCCTCTGCGATCTTCGAGCCTCAACAACTCCGCGTCACCGTCGCCGCCGGCAACAAGCGGGCCCTGCGCGTGTGGTCGCGCGCCGGGTTCGCTGAAATCTCCCGGTTCGCCACGCCACGCAACATGATGGGTTCGAACGAGTTCGTCATCCTCGCCCTCAACCCAACGCCGGCAGACCTCCGGCCGACGTAGCCCCCCCTCGACCACCGCGACTTGTGGCGGTGGGAACATTTCCTGGCATTGCGTGTACGGAGGGTTGAAGGTGAAGTAGACAACTCCTGATTGCCCGTCGGACCGTCGTTCCTATCATCGCTGTGTGGATCTCCCCGAAACGACGTACCCCAGTCGGGGGTGGATCGTGCCGCTGGCAGCAACAGTGATGGTCGGATTCGGCGTGATCCTCTACGGATTCTCCGTCTACGCCACCGATCAGGCGGCCGGTGCCGACTTCTCAAAGACCGCCCTGTCCCTGGCATACGGCGGCTCGGTGTTCGTCGGAGGCCTTCTCGCTCTCCCCGTCGGGCGCTTCGCCGACAAGCACGGGGTGCGCGTCATCGTCGGGGCGGGAGCGGTGCTCGGTTCATTGGGCCTGGCGGCGTTCTCCATCTCGAGCCAGTCGTGGCAGGTTGTTCTCGCATGGTGGGTGCTGATCGGACCTGCTCAGTCGATGGTCTACTACCAACCGTCGTACATTGCCATCGTTCAGTGGTCTCCGGCCCGCGACCGGGCCCGGGCTCTGGCGACCATCACGCTGATCGGCGGTCTTGCCGGCATCGTCTTCATCCCGCTGGCGGAACGGTTGGTCTCTCTCTTCGGCTGGCGACCGGCCGTCTTGACTCTGGCGCTCCTGCTCCTTGTCGTTGGAGGAGTCACCGCTGTGTTCGCCCTGCCACGGCGCCGCACCGACGTCGATGAATTCGCGACGGCGTCCGGACCGGACGTCTCCATCTTCGGGCTCTTCAGGGACCGCCGATTCATCGTCTACACGCTGGCGCTGATGCTCATACTCATGGCCACGCAGGGCGTCATCGCTCATCGCGTGGCACGTTTCGAAGAGGTCGGTTTCTCCCTGGCAACGGTTGCGATGTGGGCGGCGATCGCGTCGGCATTGAGCCTGCCGGGTCGCTGGATCGCACCCATGCTCGCCGACCGACTCGGAGCGACCCGGGTCCAGGCGGGCATCGCCCTGGTCGTGGCGTTCAGCGTCATGCTGATGGTGGACGGCACATCGTCGTGGCAGATGATCGGCCACTTCTTCCTGTTCGGCCTGGCGTTCGGGGCTCTGCTGCCGCTGCGGGCCATGGTCATGGACGGCTGGTTCTCGGGCCCGTCCTACGGGAGGATCATGGGTACTCAGTGGACCGGCGTCGTGCTTGTGGCGGCGAGCGGCCCGGTTCTCGTCGGAATTCTCCGGGATGCCACCGGCGGCTACGGAGTCTCGACTGTGATCCTCACGGCCCTCTTCCTCGCAGCCGCGGCAGCGATCGCACTCAGCGGTCGGGAAGCGGCCAGTCGCGAGAGCGCAAGTCACCGTGGCCGGTAGCCATGACACCGCGGGAAGACTGGCCTCGTCGCCTATCCGCCGAAACTCTTTGGGAGCTCGAAACCTCGCTATGTCAGCGGAGGGTTATGTCACCGGACATCGTCTTGAGTTGCATCGTTGCGCTGATCGTGCGCTCGCTCTTCCCGGTGGAAGCGAGGTTCCTGAACCGCCCCGACCGGGTCTGGATGTCCGCCTCGACCGACATCCCCGATACGAGGCCGATATCGAAGTCGCCCGACATTGCTGCCCCCTCGAGCATCACGCCTGAGAACCGCCGGATCGTGACGTCGCCGCTCGCTGCCTTGACTCTGACCGAGCCATGAGCTGACCCGAGTCTGACGTCGCCCGAAGCGGTGCTGATCGATGCGTCGCCATCGAGGTCGCCGATCCGAACGTCGCCGGACGCGGTCGAGATCTGAATGCCGCCCGTGACATCAGCGATAGTGATGTCGCCGCTCGCTGCCTTGATCCTGCCGCGTCCGCTCAGCGATGACAGGTGGACGTCGCCGGACGCCACGTCTATCTCTGCATCCGAGATCGGAACCGAGAACCTGAGATCTCCCGAAGTCGTCCTGGCGGTAACCGATGTTGATGCGGGAACGGTCAATCGAATGGACGTTCCGCGCCGAATCCACCGGCGTGCGGCCTTGCGCGATCGAATCGTCACAACATCCCCGGAATGGACGACCTCGACGAGATCGAGCTCTTGTTCGGGTCCGTCGATCTCGACGCCAATCGATCCGTCGCTGCCCTCCGCAACACCAACGTCGGTTGAGAACACCGCGACCACGATCTCCGGGCGATCTCCCACGGCGAACTCCCTCATTGCGCCGATCATGTTTCGATCCTCCCGATGTAGCGCCTTCCTTTGCCCCGCTCCCTCGCCTTGCTGGTCAGCGTCTTGACGACGAACGCGTTCATCGAGTCCCCTGATTCGTCCGCTGCATCCTCGAGCACACCCTTGAGCTCCTCAGAGAGACGAAGGGTGATCCTCGCTTCGAGGTCGTCGGTATCGATCGCTACGGGGGTTTCCGTCTCCCTGACCGCCAGCACGGGTACGCCCTCTCGCAACTCGACGCCGACGCTTCTGCCGGGAAGTTGGGCTTCGGCTTCGCCCGCTGCCTGTTCGGCCAGGCGCATGACGGCACGCTCGATGGCCGGTTCCAGACCGATCAGGATCGCTTCGGCAGCCTCGGCGACCGCCGAGTCCTCGTCGGTGAGTCGCAACTGGGCATTCAATGCCCTCTCGATCTCGGTTGTCACGATGCTTGCGTCCACGTTCGCCTCCTCCCTCAGTGTCCGACGACGCGGCCGATGAGCCGCAGCCCCGACCGACGATCCACGCCGTCGTCCCGCTTGACATACATCTCACTCATGACCTTGGCCGCCTGTGGGCTGTCGTACCAGAACATCGGCACTCCTCTCGACATATCATTGCCGTCGTGATGACAGCATTATGATGCCATAATACAGTCACGCTGTCAACCGATTCCTTCGTCCGGGCTCCGAGCACGGACTATCATGGGTGTGACCACTCCGGGGAGTTCGGGTACGCCGAACTGAGAGGGCGGCCGGTGCAGCACCGCTGCGAATGTCGCTGACCCGCGGAACCTGATCTGGATCATGCCAGCGGAGGGAGCTCGTGGGACAGCCCACCAACAAGGCGATCATCCTCTCGGGAGGAGAGCCGCTCGAAGCCGATCGAGAGATCGTTCTGCCCGATGACGCCTACATCATCGCGGCCGACAGCGGCCTGCATCACGCCGCGGATCTCGGCATCAGGGTTGATCTCGTCATCGGAGACATGGACTCGGTCGACCCGGCAACACTCGCCGCCGCCGTCGGCAGGGGATCCCGGAAGGAACTGCATCCAACGGACAAGGACCGCACGGATCTCGAACTCGCGATCGATGCGGCTCTCGACCTTGGCGCCAGAACGCTGCTGATCGTCGGGGCTCACACCGGTCGCCTCGACCATCTCCTCGGCGCCATGGGGCTCTTCGCAGCTACGGCACCACACGTCGACGAGATCATCTGGACCGACGGACTGACCGAGGTCTACGGCTGCGTGCCGGGTCACTCCGTCATCGTCAACGGTCGGGTCGACGACGGGGTCTCCCTCATCCCCAGTTCAACGAGCGTCAGTGGAATCAGAACCGAAGGTCTGAGATGGCGACTGTTCGATGACGTGCTTCCGGCGGGTTCGACTCGGGGAATCAGCAATGTCATCGAGACGACTCCGGTATCTGTTTCGGTCGAGGTCGGAACGTTGCTGGTCGTTCATGAAAGGACACCGACATGAAACGGATTCTGGGCGGACTCCTCATCGCAGCGACCGCTCTGACGGCGGCAGGCTGTAGCACCGACGACACGGATACCGGCGAAGTCGTGTTGATGACGCATGGGTCCTTCGCCGTCTCCGACGGGGTTCTCGAGGTGTTTACCGAAGAGACGGGCATCGCTGTAAGCGTGCTCCAATCCGCCGATGCAGGGGCGATGGTGAGTCAGGCCATTCTGACGAAGGACAATCCCGTCGCCGACGTTCTCTACGGGATCGACAACACGTTCCTCTCCCGAGCGATCGACGGGGACCTGTTTC
Organism: Actinomycetota bacterium; assembly: GCA_034660035.1. Taxonomy (GTDB): domain Bacteria; phylum Actinomycetota; class Acidimicrobiia; order Spongiisociales; family UBA5794; genus JAHEEL01. Next base: position 4,682 of record JAYEIJ010000004.1, read on the forward strand.
TCCCTCATCGGGCCGCCGCGATCGACACCGTTCCGACGGGCCTGAGGGTCCCGGGGGATCAGGTGACACCGATCGACTTCGGCGATGTTTGCCTCAATCTCGATCCAGAGGGACTCGCAGGCCTTGGAGTTGAGGCACCGGATCGGCTCGTCGATCTGGCCGACCCAGCGTACCGAGGGACGCTCGTCGTCGAGGATCCGTCGACATCGTCACCTGGCCTCGCGTTCCTCCTCGCCACGATCGCCACGTTCGGCGAAGAAGGCGCTTACCCCTGGCAGGCGTATTGGCAAGACCTCGTTGCCAACGACGTCCGCATCGTTCCGGGCTGGGATCAGGCCTACTACGGGGAGTTCTCCGGGGGCTCCGGCGAAGGCGACCGTCCGATCGTCGTCTCGTATGCCACCTCGCCGGTCGCCGAGGTCTACTTCGGTGATCTCGATGCCGCTCCCACCACGATCGTCGAGGACGGTTGCTTCCGTCAGGTGGAGTACGCCGGGATCCTCGGCGGCACGAAAGTGGAGGACGCGGCGGGACAGCTCGTCGACTTCCTCCTTGAACGCACGTTCCAGCAGGACGTCCCGCTGAACATGTTCGTGTTCCCCGCGAACAGCGACACTCCTCTTCCCGACGTGTTCGTCGATCACGCCGTGGTCCCGACCGAGTCGATCCTGATGGACCCGGAGCGAATCGATGAGAACCGGGAGCGTTGGCTCGCCGAGTGGGCCAGCGCTGTGCGATGAGAACGAGGCCGTGGATTCTGCTGCTCGCTGCGGTCCCTGCGGCGTTCCTGGCGTACTTCTTCGTTTACCCGCTCGTGACGATCCTCTATGTCGGCCTCGTCCCGAATGGCCGGTTCGCTACCTCCGCATTCGTCGAGATCGTGACGGATCCGGCCATGCGATCCGTCGCCTGGTTCACGCTGTGGCAGGCCGTCCTGTCGACCGTGCTCACCGTCGTCCTCGGCCTTCCCGCGGCCTACGTTTTCGCCCGTTACCGGTTCCCCGGCCGGTCGCTGTTCCGTTCCCTGACCCTGGTCCCCTTCGTCCTCCCGACGCTCGTCGTCGGGGTCGCCTTCCTTGCCGTTCTCGGCCCGGGGAGTCCGCTCGGCATCGACCTCCGCGGCACCATCTGGGCGATCCTGATCGCTCATGTGTTCTACAACCTCGCCATCGTGATCCGCGGCGTTGGAGTTCTCTGGGAGCAGATCGATCCTCACATCGAGGATGCCGCCCGATCCCTTGGCGCCGGCCGGTTGCGCGTCTTCCGCGAGGTCACCCTCCCGTTGCTCCGGCCCGCGATCCTGTCGAGCGCCGCCCTGGTGTTCCTGTTTTCGTTCACGTCGTTCGGCGTGATCCTCGTCCTCGGTGACCTCCACCACTCGACGCTCGAGGTCGAGATCTGGCGCCAGGCAACCGCATTCCTCCGCCTTGACCTCGCGTCGGCACTCGCCGTGCTCCAACTCGTCGGTGTCACCGTGATCCTCCTGCTCTACGGAAAGGCCGGCAAACGGATGGACGCCGAACTCCCGCTCCGTCCAGCAGCCGAAGTAGCGAGACGCCCGAGAACCACGGGTGAACGCCTGTTGATCACACTGACCCTCGGCATGCTCGGCCTCATCGTCGTC
>JAYEIJ010000005.1:0-31951 GCA_034660035.1 Actinomycetota bacterium
GCGAGTTGGAAGCCACTCACCCTCAGTTGGTCCCCGAGGACCTCGATCTCCTCGACCCGAGAGGCTCGGTCGACGCGAGGAGGTCTCCACGCGGCGGTTCGTTCGATTCCGTAACCGACCAGATCGAGGAGCTCCGCAGTCTCCTCCCGTAGGTGCTCTGCGAACCCGGGGCTCGTATGTGCGTACAGGTGCGCACAGGTGCATCCCCTGTCCACGGTTCGGGGACGCAACGTCGTTCGTGGGAGCGTCTGTCGGTGAGGGGCGCCGCAGAGTCCGCGAGAGAGCAGGTTCTGCCATCGGTGAAGATTGCTGATCCGAGACTGATTCGAACCTGACGGGGCGCAAACCGTGCGCTAACACCCTTGTTCGACGGTGGGGGCATGACAGCCCCAGCCACCGCCATTGCTCTGATTCTCTGTCTCGTGGGAGGAGGTTCCGTCGGGGGAGGAACAGTCGACCGAGGCGGAGCCACGGTGGAACCGACGGTCCCGGCGGAGCATGTCGTGGTCTCGCGTGCGGAGACGCCAGGCTCCTCGTATGAGCGTGGGTCGGTCGAGGAGTGGGCGATGGAGCGGTTCGACGAAGCAGGACTCGATCTGCCAGCGGTCCGGATCTCTCGGCACGCCGACAAGGATCCATGCAACGGCAATACGGCCCTGGCCGTCCACGCAGCCGGAGTCGCGCGAGTCGAGGTCTGCCTGGCGGACGGTGCTCCCGACGTCATCGTCCGTAAAGCGTTGCTCCACGAACTCGCCCACGTTTGGGCCCGGACAGCACTGAGCGACGATCAACGAGATGCCTTCTCCCGCCTCAGGGGATGTCCGGCGTGGGCCAACGGTCCGTGGGAGGAACGGGGGAGCGAGCACGCAGCCGAGGTCGTTGCTTGGGCGCTCATGGATAGAGAACTTCTCATGGTCATGATCTCCGATCACGAACCGGAGCAACTGGCGGAGGCCTACCGCTTCCTGACCGGCACTGACCCGGGGTTCCGACAAGTGTGAGGTTCACGCCAGGGGGTTGTACCACCCGATGGCAAATGTTGCGGTTGTCGTTCGCGTGCACCAGCAGATTGGTGTCTGGGATGATCACTGATCACCTCCCATCTTGCGAACGAACTCCTCTTCGGCCGTCTCGTCCTTGATGTGGGTGATCCGGTTGACGTCGACACCGGGCTTCAGCCCCATGGGGCACGATTGCGGCTTGTACGGACGGGCTTGGATCTCCCGGCCCAAGCCCCCTGCGCCCACCCCCCCTAATGGAGCGTTGACATTGCGGCTTCCCTGAAAGTGAGGTTGTGTTGCTTCATGAGTTGGCTCGATCCCTCGGCTACGCCTGGTTCGAGGATCACCGTCGTTCTCATGATGTGTCACGCTGCGATAGGGGCGGAATCTCCGGCGCACACAGGGCACGTGAGGACGGGACAGTGCTCGACGACGCTGACGTTCAGGCCGGCCACGGCGAACCATGCCTCGACTTCCTGATCGGTCATGCTGGGGGTGGGGGTCATTTCGATCATGGGGACACCGTATACGGAGGGTGTGACAAGAAAAGGGCCGACAGGCAGAATCGGATTTCGACCGATCTCAATGGCGTAGCATCGGACCATGGAACTCAAGCGATACGCAGATGCCGCCCCCTTCGAGTTCGGCGACTTCACCGTGCGAGAACTCTCCCCCGAGGTGTTCTCGATCGGTTCGGTCGCCGAGATCCTGGTCCCTATGGGAGCAGAGCGTGACAGCAGGGTGTCGGAGAAGACTCACCGCATGTACGTCGTGGTGACGGGAGACCTGGAATTCCGCGTCGCCGGCGAGATCTTCCGAGCGGGCCCGGGCGACACGGTCCACATCTCGGCGGGCGAGGAGTACGGCTTCCACAACGGCGGATACGAGGACGGCAAGCTTCTCCTGATCCGCGCCCCCGGCCCGATTCGCCCCGAACGTTACTGAGTGCTCTGCGAAACCTGGGTTCACAGCCGCCTATAGATGCTCCGCTGGCCCACGGTTCGCGCTATCCAACAGGAGAAGCGATGACCACCCAATACGTACGTTCAGGGTCGCCATACGAGCAGCGATACGGCTTTTCCCGGGGTGTTCGCATCGGTGCCCTGATCGAGATCGCCGGCACAGCTCCTATACCTCCGGCGGATGAGCCGCTCGCCGCAACGGCATACGGGCAGATGCTTCGTTGCAGTGAAATCGCCGTGGCCGCTCTTGAGGAGCTCGGTGCGACGGCCGATGATGTCATCCGTACACGCATGTTCATCACCGATCCCGATGATGCCGACGAGATCGGCCGAGCCCACCAGCAGGTGTTCGGGAACGCCATGCCCGCAGCCACGATGGTCGTCGTGGCTGCGCTCCTGGAGCCGGCGTGGAAGGTAGAGATCGAGCTAGAGGCTGTCGCCAAGAACTGACAGATTCAGGGGTCCAGCGTAGAAGACGGCATGAAAACGACCGGAATCTACGCCGGAGTCCTCAGGAACCGGAGACGACGTCGAAGCCCTCGTCGCGCCAGCCTTCAACGCCGCCGATCATCTTCTTGAACGGCCGCCCCAGTTTCGCAAGGCGTACGGCCGCTTTCTCTGTTGCGTTGCAGTGCGGTCCGGCGCAATAGATCACGAACAGCGTGTCGTGGGGATACTCAGCCAGGTTCCGCTCCACCATGCGGCCGTAGGGGAGATTGACCGCACCGGGGATGTGCTCTTTCTCGTACACGGCGGGTCCTCGAACGTCGACGAGGACGAAGTCTTGAGGGCCGTTCGTCATCGCATCGTGGACGTCCCAGCAGTCGGCCTCGAAACGCAGCATCGCCGAGAAGTGTGCGAGGGCTTCTTCCGGGTTGGCGGCGGGGACTTCGGAAACTGCGGAGCTTCTACGTTTCAAGTTCGGCATGGGGTCTCCAGGGTGTGGCTATGCAGCGGCGAGCGGGATGACGTACCGCCAGATAACGAGGAAATGTAGCGATGTTGCAGACACGGTCAGTATGTGAAAGACCTCGTGGTACGAGAAGACGCGAGGCCACAGACGGGGACGGTTCGTGACGAGGAACACCATGCCGATGGTATAGAGAACGCCGCCGGCGAGGACGAAACCGACCGGGAGCCACCCGAGCTGCTGGATCATCGGCCAGAAGAAGAAGACGCCGATCCATCCGAGGATCGTCGACATCATCACTGAGATCCATCCAGGAACCTTCGGGAACAGGCCCTTCTGAACGACACCGGCGATCGTGATCGCCCACACCATCGCCAGCACGATCCACTGCCATGGGGTATCGAGAACGATCGCGGCGACCGGTGTGTAGGTACCTGCGATGAGCACGTAGATCATGGAGTGGTCCATGCGCTGCATGCGTTTCTTCGCCCGTTCCCGCCACGGGACAGCGTGGTAGAGGGAGCTCGTCGTGTAGAGCGCCATCACCGCCAGACCGAAGACGAGAACCGCGCTTCGGCTTGGCCAGTTTGGAGCGTGGAAGAGAAGGAAGATGGTTCCGACGAGGCCGGCGACGGCCGCGGCCCCGTGGAGGAACCCGCGAACAGGGTTCTGCATCTTCCCGAGCGTCCAGCGCGGGAGGGGGAGGTTCATGAGGAGAACAGTACCGGTGGAGCACCCGAACACAAGCCCTGATCGCGTCGGTCGTGCCTACGACCACGTCAGGCGTGTTTCCAGACACAAACGAAGAGGATGCTCATCCCGTCCGCGTGCGCTTCACTCCGGCGGTGGCGAGCACGCTTGCCGGGACGCCGGCTTCGCGCCATGCCGTCCAACTGATTCCCTTGCGATTCGAGTAGGAGGCCGCGTACGCGACGAACTCCGCCTCGAGAGCGTCAAGGTCGATGGTTGCTGTCATCGTCTCCAAGGCCGCCCGCGCATCGATCCGCGCTTGGTACAGATCCAGGCGGGACAACGGATCACGTTCGGAGCGAATCTTCTCATCGAGTGCCACGATCTTGGCCTCGAGCGTCTCAGGCGTTATGGGACGGCCACGCCTCTTCGGCACAGCGATGGCTTCGAGATAGCCCTTGATCGCCTTCGCCTCGCGGCGGCCCTGTGCGAGCGCGGTCTTGTGCTCTTCGGTCATGGCCACGGTGGTGACCTCCCTTCTCTTCCCCCCCCGTCGGGTTCCATGTTGCCACGGCTCCGGTCGCAGCGTGCAGTCTTCGCCTGGCCCTACCATGAGGCCCGCATGGGATTCAGCGAGGCTGCGAGTCGACCGCTCTACCGGTTCTACGAGAACCGCCTTCTGGCGACCCTCGACACCGAGCGTCTGCCACGTCACATCGGGGTCATCCACGACGGACACCGGCGATATGCGCGCAGCGAGGGCCTCCCCGACTACCAGGCCTCCTATCGCGTCGGGATGGCGAAATTCGTCGAGTTCCTCCATTGGTCTGACGACCTCGAGATCCCGGCCGTCACGTGCTGGTTGTTGTCGAAGGAGAATCTTGCAAGGCCCGACGAGGAACTTCTTCCGTACTACGAGGTCTTGATGGAGTTGTTCGAAGAGATCCCGAGCGCCCTGACCGGTCGCGACGTGGGGGTTCGGTTCATCGGGAGTCTCGACCTTCTGCCGGAGGACCTTCAGGCATCGGCGAAGCGTCTCGAAGAGCGCATGCCGAACGGCGATCGGAGGGTGACGATCGCCCTTGCTTACGGAGGTCGGCAGGAGATCGTCGACGCGGTGAAGGACCTTGTCGACCAACTCGCTGCCGACGACACGGATCGCATAGCGGACCGGATCGACGCCGACGGCATCGCTTCGAACCTCTACACGGCCGACCTTCCCGATCCCGACCTCGTTATCCGGACCTCGGGCGAGGCGAGACTCTCGGGGTTCCTGCTGTGGCAATCCGCCTATGCCGAGTACGCCTTCGTCGATGTCTACTGGCCGGCGTTCCGCTACGTCGACTTCCTCCGCTCCCTGCGTGACTTCACCAGGAGAACCCGCCGCTACGGCAAGTAGTGCTCTGCGAACACAGGTCTCGCAGAGCACCTCGTTCAGTGGGCTGGCCGAACACCTGTGGGCGGCTGCGAATTCAGGGTTGGTTGAACACCTACCTCGTTCGGAGGTCGAGTGGCAGGTGTTCCCTGTCGTTGAAGGTGCGCAGCGACCAGACGTGCTCTCCTCCGAGAGGCACCGCCCGGAGACGTGCGAACGATGCGTGGTAGAGGATGAACCGCTCCCACTCCCACGGCGTCGCAGCTACGCCGAGCAGGAACCCGATAGCGACAGCGTTCGTGCCGCCGTGGGCCACAATGGCTATGCGCTGATCGGGATCGTCGACGAACCAGAGATGCTCTCTTTCCGGATCCGGCCGCACACCGCGGGCGGCGAGGATCCCGAGGAGGGCTCCGGCCACGCGGTCGTGAAAGTCCCGGAACGACTCGCCGCCGTCGAGCCCGTCCCACCATTCTTCCGGCGGTCGGTGTTGCGCCTCACGAAAGATCCGTCGCACCGTCTCTTCGAGTTTGCCCGTCCAATCGGGCATCTTGATCTCGACGATGTCGTCGACGGTCTCGATCGGGAGTCCGCAGTTCCGGGCAATCGGTTCCGCGGTTTCCTGTGATCGACGGGCCGGTGACACGACGAGTTCTGTCAGCGGGTGAGCGCCCTCGAAGATCCGTTGCGCTCCGAGTTCGGCCTGTCTTCGCCCGGTCTCTGTGAGGAACGGATCGGGTTGTGTGAATCCGTCGACGCTCCAGGCGGGCTGTCCGTGTCGGATGAAGATGAGTTCCATCAACTGGACGATAGGCCGTCTGTCCGGCCTTCGAAGGGAGTCGGAAGGCATCACGCCTGAGTAACGTATCAGTGAACGGTCAACCACCCCCGAGCGATTTCCAGGACACTCCTTGAACCCCGAACCAGCGTCCAAACAACGACTCGTCACGCACCTGAGAGCGCACGCGGTCCGAACCGACGGTCCGTTCACGTTGCGCTCCGGGGCGGTGTCCGACTGGTACGTCGACGCACGCCAGACCACGTTCGACGGGGCGGGAGCGATCACAGTTGGGGGAGCGGTGCTCGATGTCCTCGATCCGACAGTCGGAGCGGTCGGCGGGTTGACGATGGGTGCCGATCCGATCGCCATCGCAACCGCCATCACCGGAGCGGATGAGGGACGGCCGCTGAGGGCGTTCTCTGTTCGCAAGGAAGCCAAGGGACACGGAACGGGTGGTCGCCTCGTCGGCCCCATAGGGCAGGACGACATCGTCGCCATTGTCGAGGACACCACAACCACCGGATCGGCTGTGTTCGAAGCAATCCGCGTTCTCGCCGACGCCGGGATCCGGATCGCCCAGGTGATCACGCTTGTAGATAGAAGCGACGGCGTCGTTGCTGCCAGGGTTGCGGCGGCGGGAATCCCATACTTGGCGCTCGTCACTCCACAGGATCTGGGGGTGGAAGAGTGAGCCTGTTCCGAGTTGATCGATCACCCATCCGTCTGTTTCTGTTCGGACTCGTCGGCCTGTTCTTGATGCTGGGAGCCGTCGACATCATGTGGGGTCACTGGGTCTCAACGCCGCCCGATACCTCCAATGACGAGATCACATCCAAAGGTCGGAACCAACGTCGGTCGGACTACGTGTGGGGGGCATTCATGCTCGTGGGAGGCGTTGGTCTGTTCGGATATGCGGTGACCTCATTGATCCGACGTTCCCCCGTGCTCGTGCTCCACGAAGAGGGCATCTTCATTGACGTCGGGGCACCGGGCGACGAGTCGGTCTTCGTGTCGTGGGACGCGATCGACGGCGTCTACTGCGCTGCTGAGAAGGATCCCGATGGTGGACCTGCCCGTGACGTCCTGGTGATCGACTTCATCGACCCGGAAGGGCTTCCCTCGGAACCCTGGGGCGCGTCATGGAACGGCAATCGACTACAGATGGATTCGGCCGGTTGGGAGAAGCCGATCGGGGAGATCGTGATCCACGCCGGCATCGCCCTCGATCATGCGCATCGGCTTGCGACAGAGTCCGCGGCAGAGGAGGAGAACCGAGATGACTGATCTCAAGATCGGAGCCCATGTCCCGAATGCAGACCCGATAGGGGAGGCAGCGGCTCGCGGCGCCGACGTCGTCCAGATCTTCGTGTCGAATCCTCAGCAGTGGAAGAAGCCGATCCCGAGAGCCGATGCCGAGCAACTCCGAGACGCGGCTATCGACATCTACGTTCACGCCCCCTATCTCCTGAACCTGGCGTCGCCGAACAACCGGGTGAGGATCCCATCGCGAAAGATGCTCGCCCAGACCGTCGAGGCGTCGGCGCTGATCGGCGCCAAAGGTGTGATCGTGCACGGCGGAAGCGTCGGCTCCGACGAAGATGTCGACGTCGGTTTCGAGCGCTGGTTCAAGGCGCTCGACTCGTTCGACGTGACGGTGCCCGTTCTGGTCGAGAACACCGCCGGGGCCGGGAACACGGTGATGCAGAACCTCGACAACTACGGCCCGCTGTGGGCGGCGATCGGCGATCTCAACGTCGGAGTGTGTCTCGACACCTGCCACGCATGGGCTGCCGGGGCGGATCTGGCGACGGCGGTCGAAAGGATCGCCCAGTACACGGGAGGAATCGCCCTCGTCCACGCCAACGACTCACGCGATCCGTTCAACAGCCACCGTGACCGTCACGCCAACTTCGGGAACGGGGAGATCCCGGAGGAACTGCTTGTGGCGTCGATTCGGGATGCAAACGCCCCGGTCGTTGTCGAGACTCCCGGTGGTGCGGAGGACCAGGCCGCGGACATCGCCTGGCTGCGCGAACGCCTCTGATCCGTCGTTTGTGCCTACCACCATGAATAGTCTGGTTCTAGGCACAAACGATTCCGATCGGCGCTGATGTAGGGCTTCACGGGAGAAGAGCGGCCCCGGAGGACCGCCCTGCTCGACAGAACGAGACCGACTCTACGCGCTGAGGAACGTCTCCAGATCACAGGCGAGATCGCCTTCACCTGTGATGAACTCTTCCACGTTGTCGTGTGCCACCGAGTCGTGATACTGCACGGGGGGCGACTTCATGAAGTACGACGACGGTGCGAGGAGCGGTCCGCCGACGCCCCGGTCGAGGGCGATCTTCGCGGCGCGAACCGCATCGATGATCACGCCGGCCGAGTTGGGGGAGTCCCACACTTCGAGCTTCAACTCAACGTTGAGGGGCACGTCACCGAAGGACGTGCCCTCGAGGCGGATGTACGCCCACTTGCGATCGGAGAGCCACGGGACGTGGTCCGACGGGCCGATGTGGACCGAATCAGAGTTGATCCGCCGCTCGATCTGACTCGTCACCGACTGCGTCTTCGAGATCTTCTTGGATACAAGACGCTCACGCTCGAGCATGTTCTTGAAGTCCATGTTCCCGCCGAAGTTCAACTGGTACGTGTTGTCGATCTTGACGCCGCGGTCCTCGAAAAGGCGGGCAAGTTGGCGGTGGACGATCGTGGCACCCACCTGCGATTTGATGTCATCTCCGACGATCGGCAGGTTGGCGTCGATGAACTTCTGTGCCCACTCCGGGTCCGATGCGATGAACACAGGGATGGCATTGACGAATCCCACTCCGGCGTCGAGCGCCGCCTGTGCGTAGAACTTCGTCGCGACTTCCGAGCCGACCGGCAGGTACGAAACCAGGACGTCTGCCTTTGTGTCCTTGAGAACCTGCACGACGTCGACCGGTTCCTCAGCCGATTCCTCAACCTCGTCGACGTAGAACTTGCCGAGACCGTCGAGTGTCGGACCCCTCATGACCTGGATGTCGAGACTTGGTACTTCGACGAACTCGATCGTGTTGTTCATCCCGGCCCACATCGCTTTCGAGACGTCCTGGCCGACCTTCGTGGCATCGACGTCGAAGGCGGCGACGAACTCGACATCGCCGACGTGGTAGCCGCCGAGGTCGATGTGCATCAATCCGGGAACCTTGAGTGATGGATCGGCGTCGCGGTAGTACTCGACGCCCTGGATCAGAGAGTTGGCGCAGTTACCGAGTCCTGCGATCGCAACCCGTACTTTGTTGGACATGGTCTCCTCCTCGTTCTGTGAACTCATGCGCCGGCCGTAGCGCTTCGCTCGCCGGCGATGAGTTCGTCGAGCCAGGCGATATCCGCCTCGGTCGATCGGACCCTCCGCTCCATGAGCGCCAATCGATACCGATCCGGGTTCCTGGCGCTGCTCCGTGCCCCCCGGAAGGAGCGTCGTGCGCCGTGAAGCCGGTCCTGGAGTGCCGTCCTGCGATCCTCGAGGACCCCGAGACGGCTCTCCGGAGCGACATATCCGAGAAATGCCAAACGGAGTTGGAAGTCCCGGTCCGAATCGTCACCGGATTCCGCCAGCATCTCGCCGAAGCGGACGCGTCCCGTCTCTGTCACCCGGTACGCCTTCCGACGTCCTTCGCCCTTGGCGGCTTCGATGAACCCCTGCTTCTCCAGGCGCCTGAGCGCCGGATAGAGGGAGCCGAATGAGACCTGCCAGAAGCCGAGGTCGCCGAGGGCGCGCTTCAGTTCATAGCCGTGTCGCGGCTGTTCACGAAGCAGTCCAAGAATGGCGAAATCGAGCACGATCGGTCTCCGGTATATCGAATCGATATAAGTATATCGATTCGATACATAATCGTCAACCTGCTCGTTCCTCGTCACAGGCTCGCTCTAACCTCGCCATCGTGACTGCCCCCGAAGCTTTCGGCCGATCCGTCGTTATCGACCCCGATGCACATGTTCCCGAACCGTGGAAAGGGGCATCGGTTGTGCTCGTTGATGATGCAACGCTCGACGAACCGGAGGCGACGATCGACCGGCTCCACCGCGCCTGGTCCGGCAGGGAAGCGATCGTCATCGAACTTGGTGTCGACCCTACGGCCCTCCGAGTGCCCGAGACCGAGGACAGGGATCCCCACGAGGTCGGAGCTACATTCGTCTTCCCACTCGAACGTCTCCATTTCCTCGTGTGGGCGAACAGCTATGACGCTCGCAGTGGTGTGCCAAAGTGGTGGTGGTCGGTCAAGGCGGCCGCGATCGGAGCCACCGAGGCAGGACCCGCCGACGTCGTCCTGCCCGGCGGTATTCCCGCATGGATCGACGGTGGTCCCCGCGGGCTGATCAAGACGAGCGAAGCGGTCGTGCATGCCGAGACCGTTGCTCTGGGGCGTCTCGACCCGGCACCGGCCTGCGATCCGGTCGACGGACGACTCGCTCGAGACCAAGCGGCCGCCGCCAACCACTCCTCAGGTCCCGCCCGGATCATCGCCCCAGCGGGGTCCGGCAAGACCCGGACGCTCACAGCCCGGCTCCGGCACCTCCTCGACGACCGGGCCATCGAGCCGAACACGGTCTGCGCACTCGCCTACAACACGAAAGCGGCGGCCGAGTTGCGTGAACGGGCCGGGGCGACGAACGGTGCCCTTGTTCGCACCGTGCACTCACTCGGGTGGGAGATCCTTAGGGAAGCCCGCAACGGTGTACGCCTCATCGACGAAAGGGACGTGCGAGCCATCCTCGACCGGGTCGTGCAGGCACCCCGGCGACCCAACACGGACACGATTGGCCCGTACGTCGAAGCCCTCGCGGAGACCCGCATCGCTCTGCGGTCGCCCACTGCCGTTGAGGCCGGACGCGACGACGTCCCGGACTTCGCAGCCGTGTACGAGCGCTACCGGCAGCGACTCGTCCGTGGGAACGAGGCCGACTTCGATGAGCAGGTCCATGGTGCGATCAAGGCGCTCCTCGCCGATCCGGATCTCCGTCGGCGGTGGCAGGACCGGTGCCGGCACGTGCTCGTCGACGAGTTCCAGGATCTCACCGGTGCCTACTTGCTTCTCATACGGCTCCTCGCTTCTCCTCAACTCGACGTGTTCGGTGTCGGTGATGACGATCAGACGATCTACGGATACGCGGGCGCCGATCCGGGCTATCTCATCGACTACGACCGGATCTTCCCCGGGGCCGCCTCTCATCCCTTGGAGGTCAACTACCGGTGCCCGGTTCCGGTGGTCACTGCCGCGACGAACCTCCTCTCGTACAACGCCCGGCGGATCGAGAAGACGATCACAGCGGCTGTCGATGCGGTCGATCGACCCGATGCCTTCACGGTCGATCGTGTGGATGGAGAGCAACTCGGCGTTGCCGCCGCGGACCGAATTGAGAGATGGCTCGCAGAGACCGGCCCTTCCGACGTCGCCGTTCTCGCCCGCGTGAATTCTGCTCTCCTCCCCGTCCACGTCGCCCTTGCCGAGAGCGGCGTGCCGTTCTCATCGCCCATCGGCAGGGGGATGCTCACCCGCACGGTCGTGTCGGCGACGCTTGCTTGGATGCGTCTTGGTCTCGATCCGGAACGCATGGCGCGTACGGATCTGATGACGGCGGTTCGGCGGCCATCTCGCGGACTCAATCGACTTGCCACCGACCTCATTGGTGGGAGACGCTTCTACGACCTCGGGGCGGTGGTCACAGCGGGGGCAGATCTCTCCGGCAAGCAGGCTCAACGGTGGGACGGCTTCGCTGAAGATCTAGAGCGTGTAGCGATCGCTGCGGAGCAAGACGACGCAGCGGCCCTTCTCGACGTCGTGATCCGGCGTGTCGGGTTGGAGTCCTCGGCGCTGGCTCTCGATAGTGGTCGAAGTCGCGCCGACCGCTCGGCGCAGTCCGATGACCTCGTGGCACTGCGGCGAGCGGCGGCGATCCATCCGACCGCTTCAGACTTCGAGACATGGCTCGCCGAGATGATCGACCGATCGGGTCCGGGCGGTGTGACCTTGTCGACGGTGCATCGGGCGAAGGGTCTCGAATGGGACCGGGTGGTCGTATTCGGCGTCGATCGGGGTTTGCTCCCACACGACCTTGCAACCGATCTCGAGGAAGAGCGACGGATCCTCCACGTGGCGATCACGAGAGGCATCCAGCAGGTCACCATCCTGTCCGACATCGATAGGCCGTCCCGGTTCCTCGACGAACTCACCGGTGCTGCGTCACGAACGATCGAGCCGGAGCCGATCAGACGGAAAAAGCGCCCGGAGAAGAAGACCCGGCGAGTCGGTGCCGAAGTGGGTGACACCGTCACCGCTCGCGGCGGTATCAGCGGCGTTGTGGCAGACGTGGACGCAGACGGCATCTGGGTCGAAGTCGAAGGAGGAGGACAGGTTCAGGTCCATTGGGGAGACGAGATCAAGGTGGAGGATCGGAAGGGTCCCCTGACGCCTGTGCCGGAGATGATCACTCCCGATGCGGATCTCGTCGAGCGATTGAAGGCGTGGAGACTCGAGACCGCACGAGCGACGGGGATGCCGGCGTATGTGATCCTCCACGACGCGACGATCGAGACGATCGCAGGAATCCGACCACAGACGGAGACCCAACTGGCCTCGGTCCCCGGCATCGGCCCGGCGAAACTCGAGGCACACGGTGACGCGATCCTTGAGATCTGCGCCGACTGACCGGTGCCCTGTGAATTCCCGCGCTCGTAGGTGCGCATGGGCATGCTCCTAACCCGCAGCTCAGGCCAGGCGACCTGTCGGCGGACCTACTGATCGGGCGCGTTCGCCGTGTAGATGGTCCATCCGGCGTCATCCAGGCGACCCAACCCGGCCTTCGTGCCTACCCAAAGGGCCCCGTCGTCGGCGCCGGTGAGCGCCGTGATTGAGTCATCCGGGACGCCTTGAGCGGCGGTCGGTACGCTCAACACCCCCGCAGTGACTTGCGCCAGGCCCTCCGTCGTCCCGACCCATACGATCCCGTCGTCCCCCGCAGAGACCGCGGTCGCCCATTCCCCGGGGAGGCCATCAGCGATCGTGTAGTTCGTCCACCCCGATCCATCGAATCGGCCGAGACCGCCACGCGTAGCGATCCACACCACACCGTCGTCATCAAGAGCGATGGAGTTCACCCAGTCGCCGGGGAGTCCGTCGGCGGTCGTGTACGCAGTCCATTCGTCGCCGTCGAAACTGCTGAGTCCACCGTTCGTTCCGACCCACGGTGTTCCATCTGATGCGAACGCGAGGGCGGTGATCCGGCTGTTGGGGAGACCGTCCTCGGTGGTGACGTTCGTCCATGAACCGTCGGCGTTGTGGTGGCTCAGTCCGAAGATCGTGCCGAGCCACACGGTGCCGTCGGGAGCGATGGTCACCGCGTTGATCCAATTGGTCTCGAGTCCTTCTTCGATTCCGTGGCGTGTCCACTCGGCGTCGTCGAACTCGCCCGCACCGTAATTCGTCCCCACCCACGTGACGCCGTCGCCGGCGACCGCAACCGTGTTGACCAGATCGTTCGGAAGGCCGTCTACGGCGTCGTAGTTCGTCCATGCCTCTCCGGCGAGGTGACCGAGGCCGTCGTTGGTTCCGACCCAGAGGCTCCCGTCGGGGTCGACAGCGAGCGACGTCACCCAGTTGTTCGGAATCGCGGGGGGAAGGATCTCAGGGACGGCATCGTCTGACGAGCACCCGGCCACCAGGACGCCTGTTGCGAGGACGGCAGTGAAGGCGAGGGTTCCCCTAATAGCCGCCCCCGAGCTTCCGGTGATCCCACGATGCGGTCTTCGTCGGCTCCACAACGACGGCCGTGTTCTTGGATGCGAATCGCCCGAAGGAGGCCTCGAGTTCCTCGTCTGAAAGTTCGACGGGTTCCGGTCCAACCATCGCGTACTTGGCAGCGAGGCGCCCGTAGATGGCAAGAACGTAGGCAGGGTCTTCGACCAGGCGGGCCTCCGCCCTGATCATCACCCCCCTGAGCTCTTCGTAGGCGTCGCCATCCTCGGCCAGCACGGTGAGACGGGGATCGCGCTGGAGATTCAAGATCTTCTGGGACCTCGTGAAGGAACGGAAGACGATCTGGTCGTCCTCCATCACGAACCACATCGGAGCGAGGTGAGGCCAGCCGTCGTTGCCGATCGTCGCCACTTCGAGAATCGAGGTCTCGTTGAGAAAGGCGGTGACTTCCTCGCCGGTCATGGTGATGTCTTTGCGCGCCATGAGTGCAACGGTAATGGACTGAGCAGCGTCGTCGATCGTGTTGTTGGCAGCGACGGCTCGGAACACGAAAGCGACCGCTAGCGTTCATACCGAAGCGTTCGGGCACGGGCGACCCCAGTGGGCGGCCGAGGCCGAAGTGAGCGCCGTTCAAGTGCTGCGACGCGTCCCCCAACCCGGAGGGTGGGGAGAGAGGAGCAATCGATGAGCAGGGTTACAGCACCGGAGATTCGCGCCCGGAAGGGCGGAGCGAAGATACGGATGGTCACGGCCTACGACTATCCGACAGCCAAGATCGCGGATCGGGCCGGAGCGGACATCATCCTCGTCGGCGACTCGGTCGCCAACGTCGTTCTTGGACATGCCGACACCCTCTCCGTCGACACAGACGTGATGGTGCATCACACAGCGGCCGTCACCCGGGCCGAACCCGATTCCCTTGTCGTAGGCGACATGCCGTGGATGAGTTTCCACGTATCGCCTGAAGACACCGTACGCAACGCCGCCCGACTCGTTCGTGAAGGCGGCGCCGCCGCCGTGAAGATCGAGGGAGGGCGCAAGCGACTCGATGTGATCACTGCCGTTCTCGACGCGGAGATTCCCGTGATGGGTCATCTCGGCCTCACGCCCCAGTCCGTGAACGTGATGGGCGGCTACCGGGTGCAAGGCAAAAGGGTCCATGCTGCGTACGAGATGATCAGTGACGCCCAAGCTCTTGCCGATGCCGGAGTGTTCGCCATCGTGCTTGAAGGCGTTCCCGATCGTGTGGCGCAGACCGTCACAGCGGAAGTACCGGTACCGACGATCGGGATCGGCGCAGGGGCCGGATGCGACGGCCAGGTTCTCGTCATGCACGACGTCCTGGGCCTCGGTGGAGGGGAGTACGTTCCGAAGTTCGTGCGCTCCTACGCGGACCTCGCCTCCGATGCGGTCGATGCTCTCGAGCGGTTCTTCGCCGACGTGGAGTCAGGCGCGTTCCCGTCGGATGACGAGACCTATCACATGCCCGACGAGTCGTTCGAGATCCTGCGAGACCTCGTTGACTCGGAGACGAGCATCGACCGCTGATCGTTGAGCACGGTAGGTTTCGGGTTGTGATGCTTCGTTCGCTCTTGTTGCTCGCCGTATTGGTCGCCATGGCCCTCGCTGCATGTGGACCGGGAGACCCGACCGGAATAGAGGGGTTCGACACGGCGACGATCACCATCGACGAACGGGAGGTGGCCGTCGCCGTGGCCGACACGCCGGATTTGAGGTCACAGGGCCTGATGGGCGTGACCGACCTTGGCGGACTCGATGGAATGCTGTTCCTTTTCGATGAGACCACCGACGCAGGCTTCTGGATGAAGGACACGCTGATCGCTCTCGACATCGCCTTCTTCGATGACGGTGGTTCGTTTGTCGATCGCTTCACGATGGAGCCGTGCACCGGGGATCCATGCCCGGTGTATCGCCCGGCGGGCTCCTATCGGTATGCCGTGGAAGCGCCGGCGGGAGATCTGGGCTTCGTGGGAGAGGGGTCAGTCCTCGAAACCCACGACGATTGAGTGCGATCGTTTGTGCTTACGTTCACAACAGTTGTGAACGTAAGCACAAACGACGGGTCATCCGGCGGGCCCGGCGGCTACCGGACGGCCCGCGGTACACTCCCCGCCGTACACCGCCGTCCGTATTCTGGAGCGGCGACCAAT
Organism: Actinomycetota bacterium; assembly: GCA_034660035.1. Classification (GTDB taxonomy): domain Bacteria; phylum Actinomycetota; class Acidimicrobiia; order Spongiisociales; family UBA5794; genus JAHEEL01. The sequence continues at coordinate 15,630 of JAYEIJ010000005.1, forward strand.
GCGGCCCTTTGGCTGCCAGATCCTGTCCCTTCGGGGACCATTCGCACAGCGAATGTCCAGAGGAGTTGATATCGATGCGCTCTTATGAGCTGATGATCATCCACCGGCCCGACATGGTCGAATCGGATGTCCGCAAGCAGGTCGAGCAAGTCTCCGCGACGATCGACACCAGCGGCAACGTTACCGGGACCGATTTCTGGGGGAAGCGCCGCTTCGCCTACGAAATCGACCACATGAACGAGGGCTACTACTCCGTCCTCGATTTCGAAGGCGACACCGTCCTCGTCGACGCACTCGGCCACGCACTTTCGCTGTCCGACGCCGTCGTGCGTCACAAGATCATTCGAAGGACCGATCGAGAGGGTTGATTCCTGTCACACACTCCCCTCATGATGGGGGAGTAAGGGAAGAGAGAGAAGAGAGAGAACATGAGCAATGTGAACAGTGTGACCTTGATTGGCAACCTCGTCGAAGACCCGGAACTTCGATTCACGCCGAGCGGCGTCGCCATGACCAAGGTGCGTTTCGCCGTGAACAAGCGGTATCAGGCCCAGGGCGAGTGGAAGGAAGAGACGAGCTTCTTCGGTGGCACGTGCTGGCGCGACATGGGCGAGAACGTGGCCGAATCCCTCACCAAGGGAATGCGCGTCATCGTGATAGGCGAACTTCAGCAGCGCTCCTGGGAGACCCAGGATGGCGACAAGCGGTCGACGATCGACGTGGACATCAAGGAGATCGGCCCGTCCGTCCGGTGGGCTACCGCAACGGTCACGAAGACACCCCGCTCCGACGGCGGTTGGTCGAGCCAGGGTCAGGGACAGGCGCAGGACCAGCCTGCAGCCCCGGTCGCTCGCCAGAACCCCGGGCCCGACGAGGCGCCCTTCTAAAGGAGAACATCGATGGCAAAGACACGAAGTACAAGGACGAAGCGGCGCCGCCCTTCCGACGACAGGGGCCGGCGGAAGCGCATTGTCTACCGCTTCAAAGAGGACGAGTTCGTCGACTACAAGGACGTAGCGCTGCTCCGCAAGTTCATGTCCGATCGAGGCAAGATCCGTTCTCGCCGCGTCACCGGATTGAACGAGAAGCGTCAGCATCAGGTTGCCACGGCGATCAAGAACGCTCGTGAAATGGCCCTGCTGCCCTACATCTCGACAAGGCAGAGCAAATGAAGCTGATTCTCACGAAGGACGTTGTTGATCTCGGAAACAAAGGCGATGTTGTCGACGTGTCCGATGGATACGCTCGCAACTATCTCGTCCCCAGATCGTTCGCCGTCAAGGCAACCGACGGGGCGCTCCGCCAGGCCGATTCGATGCGAATCGCCCGCGAGGAGGCGCTGCTCGCCGCCCGTCAAGAGGCAGACGGTTATGCACAGTCCCTCACCGGGACCAGGGTTGTGGTCGCGGCTCGTGCCGGCGACGAGGGCAAGCTGTTCGGATCGATTGGCGATGGCGACATCGCTGCAGCGATCTCGAAGTTCACCGGAATCGAGGTCGACCGCAAGATCGTCCGTATCGAAGGCCCGATCAAAGAGATCGGCCTGCATGAGGTGATCCTCGAACCGCACTCCGAGGTCCAGTTCTCGGTTACGCTGGATGTGATCCCGGCCTAGCTGGCGCCAAGATGGAACCGATTGGGGCCCGTCTTCGGACGGGCCCTTTTCGCGTGTACGCCGCGAACCCTCCGTAGGCGGCGTTTGGGGGAGGGTCTGGCGACTGCGCGAAAACAAAGCCCGGTGCGCGGAAAACAGTCGGCCGGGGTCGGACCGATCGGCCGTTCCGGGTCGTAGACTCGCCCTTCTTCTCGCGGCGCTCGGGTGTTGCGCGCGTTTCTGTCACACCCGCGTGTGATGATGATGACGGACAGGGTGAGAACGACTGGAGGATCAGTGACGAGCGTTGCCGAACGCCCAACAGGGGCCCGGGCCCTGCAGGTGCCCCCGCATAGCGTTGAGGCCGAAGAGTCGGTGCTCGGTGCGGTTCTCCTGTCCTCCGACGCCGCGAACATAGCGCTTGAGAAACTCCACGCCGACGACTTCTACCGTCCGGCTCATCAGCAGGTGTTCGAAGCGGTGCGGACCCTGTTCGACGCGAACGAGCCGATCGACGCCGTCACCGTCTCCGAGATGCTCCGGCGCGACGGAGCGCTCGAACGGCTCGGAGGCGTTGCGTTCCTCACCCGCCTCCTCGATACGGTCCCGACCACGTCGAACGTCGACTACTACGCCGGAATCGTGGAGGAACATGCCCTCCGCCGACGGCTCATGCGCGTCGGCGGCACGATCGGGGGCATCGCATCGGAGATGAGCGAGCCGATCGCCGACGTACTCGATCGAGCCGAACAGGAGGTCTTCCAGGTCGCCGAGCGACGCGTCGGAGAGGGCCTTGCTCCGATCGATCCGCTTCTCGGTCCGGCGATCGAGCGGGCCGAGGAACTCCAGAGGCTCGGGTCGGAGATCACCGGTATTCCGACGGGTTTCCGGGACCTTGACAGCAAACTCGCGGGACTCCATCCCACGAACCTCATCATCATCGCTGCCCGCCCGGGAATGGGGAAGACGGCGCTGGCGCTCAATATCGCACAGAACGTCGCGCAGAACGACCATCCGGTGGCGATCTTCTCGCTAGAGATGAGTCGCGAAGAGGTCGTCTCCCGAATGCTTTGCTCCACCGGCCGGATCGACTCGCAGCGACTGCGCACCGGCCGCCTCGCAGAGGCCGACTTCACGAAGCTCTCGAACGCGGCGAGCGCCCTCTACAAGAAGCCGATCTTCGTCGACGACTCGCCGGGCCTCACGGTCACTGAGATCCGGGCGAAGTCCCGCCGTCTCCGGCGCCGACCGGGTCTCGGTCTCGTCATCGTGGACTATCTCCAATTGATGCATGGCTCCGGCGGCGAGAACCGCCAGCAGGAGATCGCTCTCATCTCTCGATCACTGAAGAACCTGGCACGAGAACTTGAGGTACCGGTCATTGCTCTCTCCCAGCTGAACCGATCCCTGGAGAGCAGGGAAGACAAGCGCCCACGCCTCGGTGACCTACGTGAATCGGGGGCGATCGAGCAGGACTCCGACGTGGTCTTGTTCATCTATCGCGACGAGGCGTACAACCCTGAGAAGATGGAATCGAAGGGCGTCGCAGAGATCGTTGTCGCAAAGCACCGGCAAGGTGCCGTTGGGAAGATCCAGATGACCTTCCTGCCTGAGTTCACGCTCTTCGCCGACATGGGAAGGGACGTGCCGATCGTATGACCGGCATCAGACTCCTCGTCGTCGAGACATGGCACCCGGCCTACCGTCGACCGCTGATGTTGAGCGCCGGTGACCGGGTCACGGTCGGTCAACAGGACACCGAATGGACGGCGTACCGCTGGTGCACCAACGAGGCCGGGACGAGTGGATGGATCCCCCACGACTACCTCGTGATCGAAGAAGATGGCACCGCCACGGCGACCGCCGACTACTCGACAGCCGAACTCACGGTCGAGGCCGACGCCGTCGTGACCGGATTCCAGGCCGCCGGCGATTGGACCTGGTGCGTAGCCGACGACGGCGCCGAGGGATGGGTGCCGAATCGGGCGCTCAGCCGCATGCCATAGTTCCCGGCGGTGTCACCGGCGCCGCCGGAAGACGAAGGCCACTGTTCCGATGGCTGCCGCCCCGACGGCGATCGGGGTCCATACCCAGGAGAGGTCGGCGGGATCCTGATCGCATCGCTCGAGGAGATCGAAGCGAACGAGTCGGTATTCGGAAGTTGCCTCGCCGATCTCCGCATCGGTCATTCCTATCGGATCGAGGCCGAACGCTCTCGCAGCGAAACCCGAGTCGATGAGAACCCGACGAACACGATCTCGAGTCCCTTTCTCACCCGTAGCGTCAGTGACGAACACCGTCCATCGGCCGTCCGGGAGCCAGAGCACAGCGCGTCTCTCAACCAGAACGTTGCGGTACCAGTCGGTCTTCGATCCGAACGCGGCGAGGCAGTACCGGCTTTGGCCTTCAGGAGTGAAGTTGAGCGGCGCCAGATAACGGGTTCCCGTTGTGCGCCCGCGATGTTCGACAACGAGGATCCGACCGGTCACGGACGGCCACGCATCGGCCCACCGGCCCAGACCAAGTCGCCACATGAACACCATCCCCTTGTTCATGGAGCGGAACGTCATCCTGAGACGCTCCATGACCGGCGGACTGAGAACCCGTTCATAGCGGGGCGAAACGGTGTGACGGTTCTCCATACCCCATGTCTACTCCGACCGATCGTGCGGTACAAGGGGCCAATGCAAGAGTCGAGAGCTACGAGCAAGAGGGGTGGGAGAGCCACCAGCTACCAGCAAGACAGGTCACGTTTCAAGGACTACGGACTACGAACTACGGACTACGGACTACGGACTACGACCTCGCCGGCGAAGCCGACCCCATCACGTGATGCAGACACCTTCCGCACCGTGGCGTGGATCTCGCAGCAGGAGCGACACCACTACCGCCCCGGTCATAGCGACGACGTCGAGAAACAGCACAGCGGCGAGAGGTACCCACGTCACGACGATGCCGATCGCCAGGGGGAGGAGGGCGAGCGGAGCGAGAAGAGTGCCGAGCAATGCGACACACGTGGCCCGGAGATGGTCCGGCGCCATCTCGAGGATGATGTTCGCGTAACCGAGACGGAGACCACTCATCGTGGCCCCGACGAGGAAGAACGTGACATACAGCGGCATAGGCCCGGCGACGAGCGCAGCGAGCGCTGCCAGCGCCGCCCCGAGACCGGCGACCGACGTCCCGATGATCACGGCTCGGTTGCCGAATCGGTCCCCGAGCCAACCCCACAGCAGGTTCGAGAGCGCAGCGCCGGTCATCTGCGCGGCGAGGTAGAGACCGACAGCGGCTTGATCTACGCCCACGTCGTTGAGAGCGAACAGGACGAAGAATGGGGCCGACATGAGAAGGACGGACGTGAGGCCTCTGACGGTGAGCAACCGCCTGAAGTTCTTGTTCACCTTCGTGAGATGAGCGGCTCGCCGGACGGCCTCACCGAGCGATTCGGTCTGACGCTCGTGAGTCGATGGGGGCTCTCTGACGATCACGATGCCGACGAACGCGATGAGAAGGAACACGGCAGCGAGGAAGAAGATCAGGGCGTAGTTCATCGGATACCCGATGCCCCCGGAGCCGGACAGGATCCATGCGATGACCCACCCCGCTGCGATCGCCAGCGTGTATCCGATGAGTTGCTTCCATCCGATGAACCGGCCGCGCCTCTCAGTCGGGATCGCCTTCGCGAAAACGTCCGCGTAGACCACCGAACCAACACCGCCGGCGAGGGAGAACGCTGCGAAGAGCCCCACGAGGAGGATCAGAACGAGGTTGGCGTGGTCAAGGGCGAACATCGCCGTCACGACGGCGAGGAGACCCCACGAGACCCACCGCATCGTGATGATCCACATGAGGATGGGCTTCTCATACGGGCGGTCCTCGACTCGATAGGCGGTGAACATCTGGGGTAGGACGTGCCCCACCTCTTGTGCGACGACCATCAGTCCGATGACGACGGTCGATCCCGTCAGTGTTGCGATGAACGATGGCAGCACCGTGTTGATGTTCGAGAAGGCCTCGGAGAGTTGGAAGAAGACGCCATGAATCAGACCACCGGTGAAGTTCCTGTGGTAGTCCGCCGGACGGGCCTCAGTATCGTTTTGAACGATTTTCACGAAGGCTGAGGGTACCGCTGCGCTGTGCCACCGGATCTACCGGTACGCTGCCGTGATGCCCCGTACGAGTCGCACGAATCGCGTAGTCGCCGTCGGTTCGCTCGCTCTCCTGGCCGTAGCGTGGGGAGCGATTCCTCTGTTCGTACGCGCAGATGTTCCGCCGACTCATCTGGTCGCGATGAGGGTCACCCTTGGCGCCGTCGTGTTGGTGCTGTTCTCGGCGGCGACGAAGCGATTCTCGATTCCGCGGCATCGGTGGAAGGGCGTTGTAGCACTGGGCACCGTCCTTGCCGCCCACTGGCTCTCATTCTTCGTTGCACTGAACCTGACGACCGTTGCTGTCACGCTCGCCATCCTCTACATCGGTCCGGTACTCGCTGCGGTTCTTTCTGGGCCGGTGCTCCACGAGCGAGTGAGGCGTCCCGCGTACGTGGGTCTGGCGGTAGCCGTCGTCGGGACACTGTTCGTCATCAGACCGGATTCTGGCGCCACCGTCGCAGGGGTCGCCGTTGCCGCCCTCTCCGGAGCGTTACTCGCAGCGATCATGCTGCTTGGGAAGCCGCTCGCCGCCGGCCTCGGTGGCCTGGTCGTCGCCACGTGGGAACTCGTTGTCGCATCAATCGTGCTGGCGCCGTTCACGGTGCAGGCAGTTCGGGAGTCAAGCGAGTACTGGCCTCAGTTCATCATCCTCGGGGGACTGTTCACCGGCCTCGCAGGGGTTGTCTACTGGACGTCGATGGGTCGGCTCCCCGTGGCGGTCGTCTCTGTGATCATGTATCTCGAACCGGCCTCGGCTGTGGTGTGGGCGGCCTTGTTCCTCGGGGAGCAACCGGACCCGCTCACGTGGCTCGGAGTCGTCCTCGTGGTAGCCGCAGGTACGATCGCGACGCGAGGAGTATCCGATGAGGAAGTGGTCGGTGTCACAGAGGCTCTCTGAGACGCACGGATTCCGGTCTGGAGAGTCGTTATCGACGACGACGCATTGCAACGCGATGGCTTGATACCCGTGTGAACTGCTGTGTTCGGCGGTATATGATGCCCGTCAACGAAGCGCTCATCCAGAGCGGTGGAGGGACAGGCCCTACGAAGCCGCGGCAACCGACGCGAACGGTGCCAATGCCTGATCGATGAGGAGCCGAAGCGGAACTCCCGCTCGCGGCGCTCGCGGAGCGTTTCGAGTAGAGATGGAGGAAAGCTGTTGAAACGGACCCATAGGTCGCTGCATCGCTGCATCCTTCGCGGGACACGCATCGCATGAGCGCGTACCTGGATGCGCTCGCGAGAGGTGTCGTGATCTTCGACGGCGGAGCAGGCACGTCGCTCCACGCCGCAGAATTGTGCCCCGACGACTTCGGTGGTCCGGATCTCGACGGGTGCGTCGAGATGTTGAACGTGACCCGACCGGATGTCATCGAAGGGCTTCACCGATCGTTCCTCGATGTCGGCGTCGATGTCGTGGAGACGAACACGTTCGGCGGTTTCGCGGTTCCGTTGAACGAGTACGGGATCGCCGATCGGGCGTATGAACTCTCGGCAGCCGGAGCGTCGATCGCCTCGCGAACGGTGAACGAATACCGGGCACGAGACGGGAGGAGGCGATTCGTCGCCGGCTCGATCGGGCCGGGCACCAAGTTCGCGACCCTCGGCCAGATCACCTATCGGGAGTTGCGCGACTCCTACGAGATCCAGGCGGCGGGACTCATCGATGGTGGGATCGACGTGTTCGTTATCGAGACCCAGTTCGATCTGCTCGGAGCCAAAGCCGCCATCAACGGCGCCCGCAGGGCAATGAGATCGGCACACGTTGAGATCCCGATCCAGGTCCAGGTGACCATCGAACTCACGGGACGGATGCTGCCGGGCACGGAGATCGGTGCGGCGTTGACAACGCTTGACGCCATGCGCGTCGATGTCGTAGGACTCAATTGCGCCACAGGGCCGGATGAGATGTACGGAGCGGTTCGCTACCTGTCGGATCGGTCCCGGATGCCGATGTCTGTCATCCCGAACGCCGGTCTGCCACGCGTCGTGGACGGTGCGGTGTCGTACGATCTCTCGGCACGAACCCTCGCCGAGCATCTCTCGCGATTCGTGACCGAGTACGGCGTGAGGGCCGTCGGTGGCTGCTGTGGCACCACACCGGACCACCTCGCAGCGGTTGTCGATGCATGTCGACCCCTCGTGCCGGCCGAGCGAGAGGTTCTCCACGTACCTTCGGTTGCTTCGATCTACAACTCGACGTCGATCGTTCAGGACACATCGTTTCTTATCGTCGGAGAACGGACCAACGCCAACGGATCGAGGGCGTTCCGGGACGCCATGCTCAGCGGCGATGTGGATCGATGTGTCCGGATCGGAGAAGAGCAGGTTGGGGAGTCTGCTCATCTTGTCGACCTCTGTATCGACTACGTCGGTCGCGATGGTGTCGGCGACATGACGGCGATCGCGGCCCGATTCGGGTCCGAAGTGGCCGTACCGATCGTCCTCGATTCGACCGAACCGGCGGTCATGGAGGCGGGTCTCGAACTGCTGGGAGGTCGGTCCGTCCTCAACTCTCTCAACCTCGAAGATGGCACGGGACCCGGATCCCGGGCCCGTCGGGTCCTGGATCTCGCTAGAGAACACGGCGCCGCGGTGGTGTGCCTTCTCATCGATGAGGATGGCCAGGCACGCGACGTCTCGTGGAAGATGCGTGTCGCCCGCCGCATGTACGACCTGGCCGTGAACGAGTACGGCCTGGAGGAAGCGGATCTGATATTCGATCCGCTCACGTTCCCCCTCTCCACCGGTGCTGACGACTTGCGCGGGGACGCCCGAGAGACCATGGAGGCGATCCGGCGTTTGAACGAGGAGTTCCCGGCGAGTGCCACGGTCCTGGGCGTGTCCAACGTGTCGTTCGGGCTGAACCCGACGGTCCGCAAGGCGCTCAACTCCGTGTTCCTCCATGAGTGTCTCGACGCGGGCCTGGACGCCGCGATCATCCATGCCGGGCGAATCGAACCGCTGCACCTCATCGCCGACGAGCAGCGGAGGACCTGCGAAGACCTGATCTACGACCGTCGCGAACCCGGGTACGACCCACTCGAGGCACTGCTCGCCGTCTTCACCGACACCGTCGTCGAAGCGGAAACCGAAGACGAGCGCTCAGGCTGGTCGGTGGAGCGGCGCCTCGCGCAACGGATCATCGACGGGGATCGTACGGGTCTCCACGAGGATCTCGACGAGGGAGTCGCCTCCGGCCACACCCCGCTCGGATTGGTGAACGATGTGCTGCTCTCGGGTATGAAGACCGTCGGCGAACTCTTCGCATCCGGGGACATGCAACTGCCCTTCGTTCTGCGTTCGGCCGAGACGATGAAGGCATCTGTCGCCTATCTCGAACCGATGATGGAGCACTCAGATTCGGCGGCGAGGGGATCGATCGTGCTGGCGACCGTCGCCGGTGACGTCCACGACATCGGTAAGAACCTCGTCGACATCATCCTCTCGAACAACGGATTCAAGGTGCATAACCTCGGCATCAAGGTGGCGGTGGGCGAACTCATCGAGGCATACGAACGAACGAACGCCGACGCCATTGGGATGAGCGGTCTGCTCGTCAAGAGCACGATCATCATGCGAGACAACCTCGACGAGCTGATCCGCCACGGGATGGGTGATGTGCCGGTTCTGCTCGGCGGTGCAGCGCTGACCCGGTCGTACGTCGAGCGTGATCTGCGTGATCGCTACCCCGGCCCCTTGTACTACGGCAAGAACGCCTTCTCCGGCCTCGACGCCATGCAGCAGATCGCCGCCGGTGCGACGGCGCCGGTTCCTGCAAGTGCACGGTTCGTCGCCGAGGGCCGGAACGTTGACGATACGCCCGCCCCGCTCAGGGCACCATCCGTAGCCCTCGACGCCCCGGTATTCAAACCCCCGTTCCTCGGCAGTCGCACGGTCAGGGGGATCGCGATCGACGATATCGCCGCCTATCTCAACGAAACGGCCCTGTTCAGGAATCAGTGGCAGTTCAGACCTGAAACAGGTGAGACCGACGGGGAGTTCAGGATCCGGCTCCGTCGTGTGCTTCGCGATCAACTGGCCAAGGCGAGATCAGATGATCTGCTCATGCCCCGGGTCGTCTACGGGTACTTCCCCGTGAATGCGGACGGCGATGATCTGGTGGTCTGGACCGACGAGACCCGCAAGACCGAACGGACACGGTTCAACTTCCCGCGCCAGCAACGCGACCCGTGGCTCTGCATAGCCGACTTCTTCAAGCCGGTCGACGACAATGATTGCGACTACGCAGCGTTTCACATCGTCACGATGGGAGAGAGGGCCTCGCAGCAGGCGGCGGCGTTGTTCGAACAGAATCGCTACTCGGACTACCTCCTGCTCCATGGACTCGGTGTTGAGATGGCCGAGGCCCTCGCCGAGTTCTGGCACCGACAGATTCGAGACGAGTGGGGATTCGGCGATGAGGATGGACCGAGTCTCGGCGGCCTGTTCCGACAGCAGTACCGGGGAGGGCGGTACTCGTGGGGGTACCCGGCTTGTCCCGACCTCGAGGACAACGAGCGCGTCGCCTCTCTCCTCAGCGCCGAACGGATCGGCGTGTCTGTAAGCGCTGGGACCGGGTACCAGTACCAGCCGGAGCAGACCACCTCTGCACTGATCGCACACCACCCGCAAGCGAAGTACTTCGTCGCGCGGGCGGCAAAGGATGCACGCGATGCAGACGAAGTGCCGCTTGAGTGACTCTTCGGATTTCAGTGGCGTGTGGGAAGAGTTGGTGGTGGGTCGGGTGATGGTTGGGAGAGCCAGTAGTAGGTATGACGTAGTACGACTCGGAGGTCTTGTGTCGGTTGGTTGGGTGGTGTGTCTGTGTGCCGACGCTCTATTCCTTCGCATCGCCCGCGGCTCTGCGTGCGAGCTTGAAGCCCAAGCGACCATGGCGGCCGGCGTTGGCCTTGTAGACGGGGAATCCGCCCGGCTTCTACGCGAGCACCTTGAGAGACTCAAGGCGTCACTCACGAACCTCGAGAAGCGGACCTCTCCTCTCCCCTGATCCGGGGTCGTACTACGTCATACGTCGTACGTACTACTGCCCGCTGCCTCCCCGGTTCGAGCCGACCCCGCTCATTTCCGAAGTGCTGATGCCGCTCAAGTATGAGACGGCCGTCGACGAGGCTGCCTACCGGTGGAGAGCCTGATCAGCTCTGAGTGACGCAGAACTCGTTGCCCTCAGGATCGGCGCAGACGGTCCAGTGGAACCCGGCGATGTCGTGATCGTGAAGTCGTTCCCCCCCGAGTTCTTCGACGTGCGAGATCAGCAGCTCGGGTTCGGCCGTGCTGAGGTCGAGGTGGAGGCGGTTCTTCGTCGCCTTCTTCTCCGAGACATGTTGGAACGCGAGTGCAGGACCGCCCCGCGAGATGCGGGTCATCCATACGTAGCCGGGGAATCGATTCTTCTCCTTGACCTCGAGGATCGCCCCCCAGAATGACACCATGACATCGAGGTCGTTGCAGTCGAGCATGATCGACGCTACACGCGCCACCGCCGGTCTAGCCATCGTTTCTCCCTTGGAAATCACGGTGCATCCGGCTTGCCGTGGGGCCGGTCTGTCCCTGGTACTTGGATCCGAGCGCCGCCGAGCCGTAGGGATGCTCGGCGGCGGTTGTCATCTGGTAGAAGCTGATCTGGCCGATCTTCATCCCGGGGTAGATGGCGATCGGCAGGTTCGCAACGTTGGAGAGCTCGAGCGTCACCTGCCCGTTGAATCCCGGGTCGATGAAGCCGGCGGTTGAGTGGATGAGGAGACCGAGACGACCAAGCGACGACTTGCCTTCCAGGCGGGCGACGACGTCATCGCCGAGGCGGATCGTCTCGAATGTCGTACCGAGCACGAACTCGCCGGGGTGGAGGATGAACGGATGGTCCGTGCTCGCTTCGACCTCCGTCGTGAGATCGGACTGTGACGCCTTCGGATCGATGAGCGGGTGGCGGTGGTTCTCGAAGACGCGGAAACGGCGGTCACAGCGAACATCGACGCTCGACGGCTGAACGAGGGCGCGGTCGAACGGATCGATGGAGACACGACCGGCATCGATGGCCTCGATGATCGTTCGATCAGAGAAGATCATGTCACGAGATGCTAGTTGGTGCTGATCCGACACCTGCCGCCGACGGACGACGTATTCGAGGGGGATGGCGCCTTCGGGGTGTCCCGCGGGGAGGTGCCGGAATGCCGTTCTCGCTAACCCGTTCTTGAATCGATGAACCGCAGCCAGTTACGCAACTCGACTTCCTTGATCCGCGGGTCGATGAGGTCGTCACCGACTCCGAGCTCCTCTCGCAGCTCTGTCGATTCCGGGTTGGCAGAGAGTTCCATCATCTTGGTCGCATAGGTCGCGACGGCCGCCTCGTCGGGGAACAGGCCTTCTCTCACCAGGGCTTCGCCCCTCGCAGCGATCAGACGCCCCATCTCATACAGGTTGTACTCGGGGTGATATTGGGTGCTCCAGAACGAGGCCGCACCGTCTTCGACGACGGCGGCCTGAATGTGCGTGTGGTCGTTGGTGGCGAGCAAGGGCGTGCCGTCGGGTAGGCGGGTGACCTCATCCAGATGCATGATGAAGCCATCGAACACCGCAGGCTTCCCTTCCAGCATCGGTGACGTTCGAGCAGCGTCGGTCAACGTGATGTGGCGAGCGATGCCCCACTCGCGACCGCGAGGGTTCACAGCGACCTCCCCTCCGGCCACCAGTGATGCCAGTTGGATACCCCAGCAACTGCCCCAACTGGCTGCACCTTTCTGCATCAGTTCACCGGCGAAGTCGATCTGCGTGGCGACGCGCGGGTCGTCGGTGTGATAGACGGTGAGATCCGAACCCGTCCATATGAACCCATCGAAGTCCTCAGTGATTCTGCCGGGCGGGAGAGTGAAATCCGGGTCGGCCACGTAGACGATCTCGGTCGTTGCGTTGGGAGCCTCTCTCCGCAGGAAGTCCTTGAACATGTCGTGGGGGTGGCCCACGTCGGACCGGTCGAAGTTCTCGCGACTGGCCGCCGGATAGCAGTTGACGATGCAGAAACGGTGCGGGGCCAGGGTCGTGGGTGAAGACGTCATCGTGCTCCTCGCTGGGGGAAGTCGGTGATGAGGCCCGTGATGCCGATCTCGACGAGCCGGGAGATGGTTTCGTGATCGTTGACAGTGTAGGGATTGAGCCTGATCCCCAGGGCGAGTTGGGCAGCGACCTGCTCGATCGAAAGACGCGTGATTCGAGGATTGAACGTATCGAAGAAGGGGTCGCTGAAGTCGATCGGGTCTTCGGGGAAGAGACCCAGAATGGCCTGAACTTCGAATTCGGGCCTGCGTTGTTTCATGGTCTTCAACCATCCGTGCTGTGCCGACGAGAACAGGAGATGATCGGGACCGATACCCACCTCGTCGACCAGCGCGAGGACCGATCCGACCACGTCGAAGGAGTCTCTGGGTGCGGGCTGGGCCTTGAGTTCGAGGTTGAGGAACCAGTCCAGTTCAAGGGTCAGTTCGAAGGCTTCTCGGAGCGTGGGGACCTTTGTCCCCGGGTATGTCTCGAGTTCTGCAGTGTCGACGGCGCCTGCAGCGATCTGTTCGAACGGATCGTCACGTTCGAACCATGATCCGGCATCGAGCGATCGGATCTCGCCCAACGTGTATGTGGAGAAGGGCGCAGGAACGCGGTCGGGGAACCTGTCGGCGACGTCGGTCGTCCGCATCATCGCATCGTCGTGCATCAGCACGAGTTGATTGTCGGCCGTGACGGCGACGTCGGTTTCCCACATGTCGGCACCGACCTCATGTGCCTTTCGGGCCGCGACAAGGGTGTTCTCCGGTGCGAGGCTCCGTGCACCCCTGTGGGCGATGATGATGGCCATACGGAAGTATCGGTCTCCCCGACACGCTATGAAGCCGCGGTGCGCCGAGTGCCGATCGCACGATCGGAGGGAGATTCGGAGAGATTCGGAGGCGTTGAGACACATGGATCCTGGGTAGTGCCCTAACCGGCAATCACAGAAGATCGGCGATGCGAGTTCCGTGCCGGGGTGAGGCCCGCGTTCCTGAGGACCGGCTTGAACTGAAGGTGCTTCAGATCGACTCAATCGCGACAATCGGAGAACGACCGCTGCTGTCGAAAGATCCCGTCACGACGTCGCCCGCCCGGCCGTTGCCAACACTCTTGCCCAGCGGTCGGACCGGTTCACGCCCTCCCGGCCGGTTATGGGCGATCGGCTCTTCGGGGAGCCTGAGGATTTCCGGGTTGTGGTCACATTTCGGGGGTCTGATGCGTCATAGTATGTGAGAGAGGAGCCGAACGTGGCACACGGGGTCACATCTCACCTTGACCAGACGGACACAAGCCTGATCGCCGGTCTGTATCCGCAACTGCGGTCGTTCGCGTCGGTGGTGGCCCCGGCCCATGAGGATCCCAATGACCTCGTCCAGGAGGCCCTGTTGCGGGCGTTGCGGCGAGGGCCGTTGTCCGAATTGGCGTATCCGAAGGCATATCTACGGACCACGATCTACCACCTCGCCGTGTCGTCACGTCGGCGCTGGGCATCGGAGCAGAAGGGTCTGGTTCAGATCGCTATCGACGTCGAGAGGTCGGAGGACCCTTGGCAGGTCGACGAGTTGCTGCGGCTGGCACCCAAGGCGCGGGCGGTTCTCTATCTGCACGTAGTTGAAGGCCTGCCGTACGAGGAGATTGGCGGTCTGTTGGGCTGTACGGCGATGTCGGCCCGCAAAGCGGCGTCGCGAGCGAAACACCGCCTTCGCCGCCTATTCGCTGAGGAGGCCGATGATGCGACAACTTGAACACGCCCTGGGTCTGCTTGCCGAGCGTGCCGAGCCGCTACCGACCGACGCCCTGATAGGACGTCTCGAAGCACAGCTTGCCACGGAGAGTGCGGCACTTGACACCGGAACCGGCTCTGAACCAGCCATGTCCACAGGTCCGACTGTGCACGACCGGCTCGGTGCAGGGCGGCGTCGGAGTCCATGGCGTGGCCCGCTGATCGCCGCGGGAACCGCAGCAGCGATCCTCGTGATCGTCTCCCTATCGTTGCTCCTTGTCGGCGGCGGCTCCGGCGATGTCGTCATCCAGCCAACGCCGACGACCACGACGCCAACAACCCCCGACGCCGCGGCGGTGGTACCGACTCCGATGGACGCGACGTGGTCGCTCCAGGGGACATCCGATGATTGGTTGACCGAGCCTGTCCTATTCAACGGAGAGTTCTACGCCACCCGCAAGGGACTCAGCGACGACGCGGAACTGAATGTCGAGGGTCTTGTCGAAGGACACGTCGAAGAGGTCGGTGAGCTGTGGACGTCGGTGGACGGCGTGACCTGGATACCTGCCGAGGGAGGTGAACGGCCGACGCCCACGACGCTCGATACCCCGACCGATGGGGCTGCGGTTGTGGTGAGGCGCGATCCGGGCGGGGACTTGTACGGCGTGCTCGTCGCCGATGGTCTGTGGGCGACCAGCGACGGATCATCGTGGCGTGAGATCGCCCTACGACCAAGGCGGGACAACTGGGTGCCGTGGGTCGCGAAGGGTGGGCTCGGCTGGGTCGTTTACTCGCCGCCCTCGGCGACAACCGTCGAGGCCGGCGCGAGCAGCCTCCACAGTTACCCGCGGCCTGGGAACCTAGGCTTGTGGTACACCCCGGACACCGAAGCCTGGTTCGAGGTGACCGACCTCGGACCCCTCGCGAACACCATCCACAACGTCGGAGAGATCGGCGTTATCGACACCGCCATGATCGTCCAAGACGACGACATCCTCGTGTACGCATACATCGCCAAGAACTCCGGATTCGGGACCATGGGCAATCCCCACACCGAAATCTGGAGACTCGACCTATCCCCGCTAGAACCTGCAGATCTCATGCCTACATCGACTCCGGCGGTGCCGACGACTGCTGTGGTCACCACCGAGGAGTGGAATCCGATCCTCTCAACAACGGACGCCCGGTCCGCCCCGCCGGCGGCCAACTGTCCTTCCGACGCGAACCCGGACGCTGCCGGCCCCGCCGACCAGAACCGCCCAGAAGCCCGTTGGGTCGGGAATCTGGCAGGAGCGTTCGACCAGCGTGCGGGACGGATCGTCTACGTCGACGTCACCGGCGAGACGTGGACCTTTGATGTGTGCACGAACACCTGGCATCGCGTCGAGCCGAACGGAGTGCCCGTACCTGTCGAGGACCTCTACGACGGTGCCGGTGAGCCGAGCGGGGCGCTTGGCCAACTCGTCTACGACGTCGACTCCGATGTCACCGTATCGCTGGGATACAGTGGCGTCGCTGTCTACACCGCCGCCACAAACACGTGGGAGAGGCGCGCTTACCCAACCAACGAGATGGGGGCGGGACCGCACGGTGCCGTATACGACCCCGTATCGGGCCTTGTCGTCACATCACTCCAGTCTCCGGATGATCCAGAAGCGTGGGATCTGTGGGCCTACAACGTGGACACCGACAAGTGGACGGAACTAGGCCCCATCACCGTAGACCGGAACACGCCCTGCTGCACCCAGATCGACCTCCTCGGGTACTCATCGCACCTGGATCGCCTGATCCTCACGAC
>JAYEIJ010000005.1:32051-54834 GCA_034660035.1 Actinomycetota bacterium
GACACAGATCCTCTCACCCACAACGCCATAGACACCCATCAACACCCGTCATGCCTACCCGCCCACGTCGAAGGCACTTCCTGTGCGAAGTGGTCCGTTCTGGAACGGTGAACCGGTAGGGGTTCACCGGAGACTGTGGTCTGCTTGAGTCCAGCAGTCTTGTCTGGCCTGTTCCGACTGCAAGAATCGATATCGTGACGTCCCGAGCACCAGAACGACGAAGCACCCCAGAAGGGCGGCTTCTCCCCACGAGGTGACGGGCCTCTTCCCAAGCCACCGTTGGAGCGGGTGAGGAGAATCGAACTCCCGTATTCAGCTTGGGAAGCTGATGTTCTGCCATTGAACTACACCCGCAGACGATCGGGATTGTAGCCCTCCCTCATCTCTCCGTTCATGCGGAGAGCGGGGAGGCGGTCTCAGTTGGCGAGGTCGACCCCGGTCTCGACGGCTTCCAGGTTGACCTCGGCGAACGAACCGGCGCCGGCCGCTTCGCGAAGGGCATCGATCGGGTACGGGTCCGTGATAGCTAGAGCGGCGGAGAGGTAGACGAGGCCCATCGACGTCTTCGGGATGCGCTTCGTGGCCGACTTCGGGTCGATCACCACGACACGCGCCTGTGTCTCGAGGTTGGCGTGCTCCGGGATCGTCAGCACCAGGTCATCCGGTGTCATCTCACCCAGATACGGACCGGCCTTCCCGTATCCGTCCGACGAGATGATCGCCAGGACGTCGGGCCTCATCACAGCCGTCAGCGGCATCTCCCCGGGCGCGATCCACAGTTCCGAGACCGAATGACCGGACTTCACCGTTACGGGGTAGTCGTCACGCTGGGCCGCCCACAGACCCGAGCGAATGCCGCCGAGGGCCAGCAGGCGCGACGCGGAGCGGACCTTCCCTCCCGCCGAGCCCGCCACAACGAGTGACATCGGGCGGTCGAGGGCGTGGGTGTAGCCCACCGGAACGGGGCGAGCGCCCATGACCGGGGTTCCGACGAGCGCCGAGTGGGCTTCTCGGTACCCGACCGAGTACTCGATGGCCTCACGGTCATAGAGAAGGCCGGGTTCGAATCCCCAGGATCGCATGGAGTCCTCCATGCCGGCCCGGGTGAACTTGTTCGAGCGCACGTAGTACGCGGTACAGAGGTCCCAGATATCGAGCAGCGCGAACCCCGGTTGCGTCATCGCTGCGGCGAATCGATCGGCGAGGTCACCATCGAACGACGATCCCCGGTAGACGTACGCGGCGCCGTTCACGCCAACCGTCGCACAGATGTCGAGTGGGGCCTCCAGGTTGCCAAGCGGCGTCGTCGAAGTGATGCCGCCTGCCGGTGTCGTCGTCGAATGCTGGCCTCCGGTCATCCCGAAGTTCAGGTTGTTCATCACGATCACGGTGATCCCGATGTTCCGCCGGGCCGCCGAGATGAGATGCGTGCCGCCGATCCCGGTGCCGCCGTCACCCATGATGACGACGACCTCGAGGTCGGGGTTCGCGAGTTTGATCCCGGTTGCATATGTCGCCGAGCGTCCGTGAAGGCCGTGGAACGCCGACGTGACGAAGTACTGGTCGGAGAGGCCCGAACACCCTATATCGGAGACGATGACGACCTTCGCCGGGTCGAGGTCGAGTTTGATCATGGCCTCATTGAGGCGATCGAGGATCGGTCCGTGCCCGCACCCGGGGCAGAACGGGTACGGATCGTCGGTACGGAACGTCGAGATCGGTGTGATCGTGATGGCGCTCATCGCACTGCCTCCATGATCTCGTCGATCGTGATGAGCCCACCGTCGATGCGATTCACACCGACGATCTTCCGGTCCCCGGCGATCCGTTCCAGTTCCCTGCTGTAGAGACCCATGTTGAGTTCGGGAACGATGATCCTCTCGATGCCCTCGAAGGCGGCTGAAAACGCGGTCTCCGGAATCGGCCAGAGGCTCTGCACGACCAGGTTCGAGACGCCGACTCCTTCGGTTCGGAGTCTCGCAACAGCAGCTCGAGCCGCGCCGGCCGTGACCCCGTAGGAGACCACGATTGTGTCTGCGCCGGAAACGAGGTCTGCATCGACCATCTCGATCTCGTCTCGATGGTCCGCGATCTTCGCGATGAGGTGCTCATTGAGCGCTTCGACCTTCGCTGCGTTCTTCGTGATGTAGGCGCCTTCATCGTGGGTGGATCCGGTGAATCGGAAGGCGTCCCCCTCCCCGTAGCGGCGCATCGGATCGACGGCGTCGGCCGGCTCCCACGAATATGGCAGACCTTCGTGCTTCTCCGGGCGCTCCACGCCGTGCATGGACGGGTAGTCATCCACGTCGACAGCGGAGAGCGTCATCGCCAACTCCTTGTCGGTGAGGAGGAACACCGGACAGCGGAACCGCTCGGCGAGTTCGAACGCCTTCACCGTGAGCGAATACGACTCAGGCACGCTGGATGGAGCGAGCACGATCACGGGATAGCCGCCGCCGGTTCCCCATCGGACGAATTGGACGTCGCCCTGTGCAACGGTCGTTGCCCCGCCGGTTGCCGGGCCGAGGCGCTGGACGTCGACGATGACGAGCGGGACCTCGCCCATGATCGCCAGTCCGATGCTCTCCGAATAGAGGCTGATCCCGGGGCCGGACGTGGCGGTCATCGACTTCGCTCCTGACATGGCCGCGCCGAGGCACATCCCCATTGAGGCGATCTCGTCCTCGCCCTGTATCGCAATGCCGCCCACCTTCGGCATCTCGCGCATCAGCGCCATCAGGATCCCCGAGGCGGGCGTTATCGGGTACCCGGCGAAGAAGGTGCAACCTGCATCGATGGCACCACGAACGATCGCTGTCGTTCCGTCGACGTATTCGCGCCTGGGCGCGTCGGTATTCGTCGTCATGTCCGTCAGGCTAGGAGACGCACGGTCTGTTGCGAGCGCTTCCGTCGCTCGCATTCGCGTGTCTGTCCGTGCGACACGCGAACACGAGCGATGCGAGGTTGTAGCCCCTACCCGTCCGAACCGCTGGTAGAAGCACCTGCAATCTCGGCGACGATGTCGGCGTTGGCCAGTGTGGTCACGTCGCCGAGCTGGCGGTTCTCGGAGATGTCCTTGAGCAGACGCCGCATGATCTTCCCCGAGCGGGTCTTCGGCAGATCCGCGGTGAAGACGATGCTCTTGGGCTTGGCGATCGGCCCGATCGTCTCAGCGACGTGATCGCGCAGTTCATTGAGTAGTGCGTCGTCGCCGACGAAGCCGCCCCGCAGCGTCACGAACGCTGCGATGGCTTGCCCGGTGACCGGATCCGCTCGACCAACAACCGCAGCCTCTGCGACCGATGGGTGGGACACGAGCGCCGACTCGACCTCGGTCGTCGAGATGTTGTGGCCGGCGATCAGCATGATGTCGTCGACCCTTCCCAGCAGCCAGAAGTAGCCATCGTCGTCCCGCTTGACACCGTCGCCCGGGAAGTACTTCCCGTCGAACCGCGACCAGTAGGTGTCGAGGTAGCGCTGATCATCTCCGTAGATCGTGCGGAGCATCGCCGGCCACGGCTCGGTGATCGCAAGGAACCCGCCACCGGGAACGCCGACCTCGTTGCCGTCCTCGTCGACGGCCGTCGCTGCGATTCCCGGGAACGGATGTGTCGCTGATCCCGGCTTCGTTGCGACCGCGCCGGGCAGCGGCGTGATCATGATCGCGCCGGTCTCGGTCTGCCACCACGTATCGACGATCGGGCAGTTCTCGCCCCCGATGTGCTCGTGGTACCACATCCACGCTTCCGGGTTGATCGGCTCGCCGACCGTACCGAGCAGCCGCAACGACGACAGATCGTGCATCGCCGGGAACTCGTCGCCCCACTTCATGAACGCACGGATCGCCGTAGGGGCGGTATAGAAGATCGTGACCTTGTAGTCCTCGATGATCTGCCAGAGGCGGTCCTTCGTCGGCGCATCGGGTGCGCCTTCGTACATGACGCCGGTGACACCGTTGGCGAGCGGCCCGTAGACGATGTACGAATGACCGGTGACCCAGCCGATGTCTGCGCCACACCAGTAGACGTCGTCATCCTTGATGTCGAAGACGAGGGAGTGGGTGGTCATGACGCCGGTCAGGTATCCGCCCTGCGTGTGGACGATCCCCTTCGGCTTGCCGGTGGTTCCAGACGTGTAGAGGATGTAGAGAAGGTCCTCGGCATCCATCACTTCCGGCTCACAGACCTCGGACTGGCCCTCCATCAACTCATGCCACCAAAAGTCCCGACCATCGGTCATCGAGACTTCGTTCTTCGCCCGTTCGACGACGACAACGTTCTCGATAGTCGGAGAGGCGGCGACCGATACGTCGGCGTGATCCTTGAGCGGGAACACGGAGCCCTTACGCCAGGACCCATCCTGAGTCACAAGAACCTTCGCCGCGCCGTCCTGGATGCGGTCGGCGAGCGAGTCCGAGGAGAAGCCGCCGAAGCACACGGAGTGGACGGCGCCGATTCGCGCACACGCCAGCATGGTGATCGGAAGCTCCGGGATCATCCCCATGTAGACGGCGACCCGGTCGCCCTTCTCCACGCCGAGGGACTTCAGAGCGTTGGCGAACTTCGAGACCTCCTCGTGGAGTTCCGAGTACGTGATGTCGCGAGTATCACCCGGCTCTCCGACCCAGTGATACGCGATCTTGTCACCGATCGTGTCGAGGTGGCGGTCGAGGCAGTTGTACGAGAGGTTCAGCTTGCCGTCTTCGAACCACTTGTAGAATGGAGCATCGTCGGAGTTGAGCCCGATTGTCGGCTCCTGGTACCAGGTGATGCGCTCGAGCGCCTGCTTCATCCACCAGGCTTCCGAGTCGGCTGATTCGTCGTAGATCTCCGGCCCGGCATTTGCGGCAGCAACGAATTCTTCGGACGGCGGGAAGACCCTGTCTTCAGACATCAGGTTCTCAAGAGTGACGTCGGCCACGGCTACAACCTCCAGATCGCGAACGGATATGTGCAGGCTATGCGCCAGGGCCGATCAATGGGAGGGCCGGAGGACCCTGAAGGTGGGGCCGGAGGTCCCTGCTCGGCCTGTTCACAAGGCGTTGGGGTCGATATACTCCCGTGTTCACTGCCTATCCGAGGCCGTTATGCTTTCGGGGCCCTGCCCCCATCGTCCAGCGGCCTAGGACTCCGCCCTTTCAAGGCGGCAACGGGGATTCGAATTCCCCTGGGGGCACGATCGGGGGCGTGGTGAAGTCTGGAGTTCACGCCGGCCTGTCAAGCCGGAGGTCGCGGGTTCAAATCCCGTCGCTCCCGCCAGACGCTTCCGCCCGGGTTTCGGCCCGGGCGTTGGTGTCTGCCCGGTCAGGTAGCTCAGCTGGTAGAGCGCTGGTCTGAAAAACCAGAGGTCGGCAGTTCGACCCTGCCCCTGACCACCGCAGAAACCCTGTGCGCCGCATGGGGTTTCGCCGCGTTCGGGTCCCCGGAACCGTCGTTTGTGCTTAGAACCACAACTGTTGTGGTCGTAGGCACAAACGATGTCAGCTCACCGACTTCTTGAATGCCAGGGATTGAGAAGTAGCCACCGGGGGACGTGACCCGTAGTAGTCCCAGCGCTTGGCCCTGAACCGTTGGAGCGGCCGGAACCCGATCGTGTTCGCTCTCTCCATGTTGCAGTCGAGGAGTGGCTGTCTTGCCCATCCGGTCTGAACGAGGGATCCGGATTCGTCGAGGAGCGGAGACGGCTTCGTGATCTCTCGCTGGAAGCGTGCGACTGCTTCATCCATCGCGGGTCTCCTCGCTCTCTCCGCCCATCCTTCGCCGAACCAGGAACGGGGTAGCCGCCAGGATGACGAATACGACAACGGCGCCGATCTCCGTCATCCGCCGGTAGCCGTCGGATTGGGAGTCAGCGCCGAAGAGCGATGCGATGGTGCCGAGGAGCAAGACGGCGACCAACGCCATAGCGGCGGCGGCGAGGAGCCATACCAGATACACGGCGACAAGCTTCCACGTCGCTACGTCATCGTCCATCAGCCGGTTACGAACCGGAAGATCAGCGGGTATCGATAGAACTCACCGTTCGACGCTTTGATGCCGGCGATGACCATCACGACCAGTGCGAAGATCAGAACCACGATGATCGTGATGAACCCGATCAGAACGAACATCAGTGCGATTGAGGCGAGCACGTAGATGATGAGCGTGATCTGGAAGTTCAGCGCTTCCCGGGCGTGGTACTCGACGAACGGGTCCTCTTCACGCTTCATCATCCAGATAATCAGAGGTGCGAGAAACCCGAACCCGATCAATGGAATGAGGTGCGCTGCCGTCGCCCAACCTCTCGACTCGGAGGGGACGGGTTCGGGTACGGCCGGGTAGTCGCTGGTCATGGAGGTCCTTTCGCTGACCCGTAGAGGATACCGACGCCGCCGGAAGCCACGGTGTCACGGGAGCGATGGTCAGTTCGCGAACGTGAGAGCCTGACGGCCGGCCCATCGTCCGGCGACCCTTCCGTACGCGAGACGCGATGCGTCACCGTCGCCGCGTTCGAGCGCCTCGAGGCTCTCGCGAACATCCTCGGCCGACTCGTCGAAGGTAAGATCTGCATCTGCGAAATGGTCCGCCACAGTGGCGTAGTCGAGTTCCAGCATCGATCCGGCGGGGAACTCGGCGAGCCAACGTTCGAGGTCACGAACCTGGTCGACGACCGGTGGGGGAAAGCCTGCACCTTCGAGAACCCGCACGGCCCAGCCGATGCGATCGACGGCTTCGCCGAGACCCGTCCGGTAGCGGATGCCGAGGCCGTCCGCCCGGTCGTAGATGTCCCGTTCCGAGGGGCTGAACGCACCGAACCAGCGCAGCGGAACGTGCCAGGGAGAGGCAAGGATGTGGCTCCTCCGATCGGTCGAGCGCAGACCGGCCAGTTCTCGTTTGAGTGACTCGCGTTCCTTCTCGCCGACGAGTGGAATCTTCGGATAGGTTCCCGAGAACGCGAGCACCCCTTCGACCATCCGGAGCCGAGTGTTGCGCGGGCACAGATATGAGACCCCGTTCCAATCGGTGACGAACGCGTCCTCTCGCAGCGACTCGTTCCACAGGAACCGGCCATCGGAACGGACCACGCGGTCGCCGTCGGAAGCCTCGTCGTACGGCTCAGCGTTGGAGACGTCACCCGTGACGTAAACCCTGAGATAGGCCGTGCTGATCATCCCGGGATGGTACCGGTCGGGACCCCGGAACGGACGGGGAACCTCTCAACTAGAATCTGTTTGTATCTCGAACCGTGTCCTTGGCGGAACGTCGAAAGGAGCCGCGTTGGGAGTATTCGAAGCGATCGGTACCGATTCTCATGAAGAGGTACTGTTCGGCGTAGATCACGAGAGTGGTCTCCGGACGATCATCGCCATCCATAGCACCTCCCTCGGTCCCGCCCTCGGTGGGACCCGCTTCTTCCCATACGACAACGAAGCCGCGGCTCTGCGCGACGTCCTGCGCCTCTCCAAGGGGATGACGCTCAAGTCGGCCGCAGCCGGACTCGACCTCGGTGGTGGCAAGGCCGTGATCATCGGTGATCCGGTCACGCTCCGAAGCGAACCCCTGATCCGTGCATATGGCCGAGTCGTTGACTCGCTCGGCGGCCGCTACATCACAGCCGCGGACGTTGGTACGACGACCGACGACATGGTGTTGATCGCCAAAGAGACTCCGTGGGTTTCCGGGCTTCCTTTCTCGCAGGGCGGATCGGGCGACCCGTCCCCCGCCACGGCACGCGGGGTCATGGCATCGTTTCGCGCCATCGGTGAGCGCCTGTGGAATTCGGACGACCTGTCGGGTCGTCGGATCGCCGTGCAGGGGATAGGGAAGGTCGGCATGGATCTCGTGCGACGCCTCACCGAGGCCGGCGCAGAGACCGTCGTCACCGACGCCAACCCCGACGCGATGGCCCACGCCGTCGAGACCTACGGGTCCAAGGCCGTCTCGCTCGACGACATCTACGACGTTGAGTGCGACATCTTCTCTCCTTGTGCTCTCGGTGCCACACTCAACGCAGAAACGATCCCTCGCTTCCGCTCTATAGCGATCGCCGGCTGTGCCAACAACCAACTTGCCGTCGACGCGGATATGGAGAGAATCGTCGACCGTGGGATCCTCTACGCGCCTGACTTCGTCGTGAACGCCGGCGGCGTCATCAATATCGCGGCCGAGACCGGTGGCTACTCAGTCGAGCGGGCCGGGGAGATGGTCGATCGGATTTACAACAACCTCGTCGCCGTATTCGAGACTGCCGACATGGACAAGGTGAACCCGAACGTCGCGGCGGTTCGGTTCGCACAGGACAGGATTGATCGCGCCGGTGATTTCCGTTTCAAGGGCCGTTCCGGCGAGAAATGAGAAGAGTTTCGTGACCACCGGATTCGACGCCAGCATCGACCACTTCGGCCTGGGATTGACGAACGACGATCTCGTCGACCTCTACCGCAAGATGCTCATCTCGCGGCGACTCGACGAGAAGATATGGGCCCTGAATCGACAAGGTCGGATTCCGTTCGTCGTCTCGGTTTCCGGCCACGAAGCGACACAGGTCGGTATCGCGGCGGCCCTCGATCCGGAGCGGGACTGGTCACTGCCGTACTACCGCGACATCGCCTTCAACATCGGTCTGGGAGTATCGGCCGAGGACATCTTCCTGGGACAGTTCGCGAAGGCGGCCGACCCATCATCGGGCGGCAGGCAGATGCCGAACCACTGGTCCGAACCCGACCTGAATCTCTTCACCCACTCGTCGGTGATCGCTACGCAGTATCCCCATGCCGTCGGTGTCGCCTATGAACTCAAGCGACGCGGTTCCGACGGTGTCGTCTACGTCTCCGGTGGAGAAGGCTCGACTTCTGAGGGTGACTGGCACGAAGCCATGAACTTCGCCGGCATCCACAAACTCCCCGTGATCTTCGTTATCCAGAACAACCTCTACGCCATCTCGGTGCCGGCCGCGGAGGAAGTCGCCGGTCAGGTTGCGGATCGGGCCAAGGGATACGGGATGGAGGGGGTTGTCGTCGACGGCAACAGCATCCTCGCCATGTACGCCGCTTCGACCGAGGCCGTAGCACGGGCCCGTGCGGGGGAGGGCCCAACGCTGATCGAGGCGAAGACCTATCGCTACTACGCCCACACTTCCGATGATGACGACAAGCTCTATCGGACGCGCGAAGAGGTCGAACTGTGGAGAAGGAAGGATCCCATCCCCCAGTTCCGCCAGTATCTCGTCGAGCAGCGTGCGCTGGATGCCGCAGCGGAAGCGCTCCTTGAGGAGGAGATCACGGACATCATCAGCCGCGCCGCGACAACTGCGGAGGGCGCTCCGGATCCCATGGACGCAACGAGCAACGTATACGCGAATCCGATCGTGCCTTCGGTTGCGGTCGAGACGATGGAAGCCGATCCCACCGGTGAGGAGGTCAATCTCATCACCGCCGTCAACCGCACACTGCACCACGCGATGGGGCGCGATCCTGAGACCGTCATCTTCGGAGAGGATGTCGCCGACCCGAAAGGCGGCGTTTTCAAAGCGACGGCCGGCTTGACCGATGCGTTCGGGTCCGGTCGCTCGTTCAACGCCCCTCTGGCCGAATCGGTCATCATCGGCCTCGGTGTGGGGATCGCGGCTACGGGGACAAAGGCGATCGCGGAGATACAGTTCGCCGACTTCATACACCCGGCCTTCGACCAGATCATCTCAGAGGCCGCAAGGATCCGATACCGGACGAACGGTCGCTGGGGCTGCCCCATGGTGATCCGCACGCCGTACGGGGGCGGGATCCACGGCGCGCTGTACCACTCACAGTCGATCGAGGCCTTCTACGCCCATGTCCCCGGCCTCAAGATCGTGACTCCCTCAACTCCCGCCGACGCCAAGGGGTTGCTCCTCACGGCGATCGACGACCCCGATCCGGTCATGTTCCTCGAGCCGAAGAAGCTCTATCGCCTCGCTGTTGGTCCGATGCCGGAAGGCGATCACCGGGTTCCGATCGGCCGGGCTGCGCTGCGACGAATGGGTGATGACCTGACGATCATCTCATACGGTGCAATGGCGCACTTCTCCGTCGAGGCCGCCGACCTGCTCGCAGCGGAAGGGATCAACGCGACCGTCATCGACCTTCGCTCGCTGAAGCCTCTCGACTGGCCGACGATCGAAGCAGCGGTGAAACGAACGAGCAAGGTGCTGATCGTCTACGAGGACAACGAGTTCCTCGGCTACGGGGCGGAGGTGTCGGCGCAGATCTCGGAGCGTGCCTTCGATTGGCTCGATGCGCCGGTACGTCGCTACGCGTCGCCCGAAGTTCCGACTTTCCCGTACGCCGCTTCGCTCGAGGAGCAGATCATCCCGAACGTTGCCGGCATCGTCGAACGGGCAAGGGCTCTTGCCGCCTTCTGAGGGTCGGTAGTCGCTAGTCCGTGTCAGCAAGCCTGTCAGTGGTTGAGACGGGCTACCCGCTTGGTCATCATCTTGTGGATCTTGTCGTACGACGGAGGCGGCCCCTTCTGGATCGCCTTGCCATCGAGGTAGACACAGTCGACCTCTCCACACTTGATCATCGCTGCCTGCTCGCTCGTGTCACGGGTCTCGAACACCACGTCGTCACCGAGCGCGGCAGCCGCCTTCTTCGCCCGTTCGTAGACCAGATTCTGCGCCGGACACCATCCGTTCATGTACGCCGTAACAGTGACTTTCCCGTCGACCCGTGGCGGCTTCCGACCACGGTCGATCCAGCGAGGGGGAACGGCGTCATCGGTGAAGGGCTTCCACACCAGAGACCTCATTCCCTGGCGATCGGTCGTGCTGTATCCGTGCTTCTTGAACCATCGGGCCTTCATCCAGACGGGGAACACGAGTCCCCATGCCGCAAGACCCTTGGCGCCGAGTTCCATGGCATCGCTTTCCGCGGCGGCAAGCAACGCCTTGCCGGTCCCATGACCCTGCCGGTTGCCGACTCCCTCCTTGTGACCGTGAACCCAGATGCACATGATCATGTAGAGGTCGGATCCGAGGGCCATCGAGTGCTCGATCGGCAGATATTGGATCATCCCGATCGGCTGACCCTCGTCGTCGATAGCCAGTTTGACGCGAAGTCCGCGTTCGCTCATCTTGTGATACCAGCGCGACTTGTGATCCCCTGCCTGATCCATCTCGTCGGACCACTCTTCGAGACAGTGGAGGTAGGAATTCTCGTACTCGTCTGAGAGATCAACGATCTCCATCAGCGGTTCCTCTCCTGGTTGAGCCTATCAACGACGAACCGGTGGGGCAGGCTTCGGCTGTGGGCTGTCCACTGTCTGCTCTCCGCCGTAGAGTGAACCCATGACCTCCGCAGTCTCCATTCGACCGGCATTGCCGTCCGACCGAGAGGCGATCTTCGAGTTCACCCGCGATACGTTCGAATGGGGCGACTACATCGCCGACGAGTTCGACGGCTGGTTGGATCGTGATGACACACTGGTAGTGGTCGCCATCGGTGACAACGAGCGGCCGATCGCACTCGCGACCGCCCGGATGATCTCACCGTCGGAGGCGTGGTTCCACGCCGCCCGGGTCCATCCAGACCATCGAGGCCGCGGGATCGCTGCTGAGATCTCGGTCGCCTTGCGGGCGTGGGCCGGTGAACACGGTGCAACCGTTGGGCGCCTTCTCGTTGAGGACTGGAACACGGCATCGATCCGTCACGTCGAGAAGACCGGCCGGCGGCGGGTAGCGACGATGGTGCGCTGCGCGAAGTCTGTTGGCGATGCCTCTCCCTCACCCGACGGCAACGGAGGGAGTCGGGTTCCTTCACGGCTGCGGTCCCGGCCGGCGCACGCAGCCGAAGCACAACCGGCGTTCGCTTCGTGGTCGGTCGGAGAACTGGGTCGGGCGTCGCGCGGCCTCTTCGCTGTGGGTTGGACCTTCCGTCGCCTTACGATCGAAGACCTGGTCGCTGCTGCACGTAGAAGTGCCTTCTGGGAGATCGGTGCCGGCTGGGCGCTCGCTTCGAACGCACCTGATGCCCGTTTCGAAGTCCCCTGGCTCGAGACCAGGGAAGAGGACGCCGGCGACCTTCTCCGATCACTCGTCGACTCGGCGATCGGATCCGGATCCGAGTCGATCATGATCTGGCTTCCGAACGTCGACTGGGCTGTACGGGCAGCCAAGCGCCTCGGATTCGAAACGTCGGTGATGCACGTCTACGCATCTGCGCTGTAGCCGCACACTCCGGTCGGGCGGTGGAGCGATGCCCGAGCGCCCAACACGGTTGGCAACTCATCATCCATGGTGTGGAAGCGCCTTCATCTCGGATTGTGCAGCCTCGGTTGTTGGTCAGTCCTCCGGTGCCGGTGCCAGCCTGATCTGGCAGGCACCCGCGTCTTGGCTGTTGCCGGTCCCGAACTCGCTGCACCTGAAGTGGTATTGCGATGGCCCGGAGTAGTTGAGTCCTACCAGCCACGTCATGGTGTTCTCCCCGGATTCGATGAGTCCCATCTCGGTGATGAAGTTACCTACGGCTCCGCTCGGGAAGGTGAGGATCGGCCATGGCATGGCCACGGGATCATATGCACCCGACTCCACGGGAACCCACTTTGCCCACCCATCGTCCACTACGGTCCTTCTGAGGTCCCAGGTGCCCCCGAACCGTTCAGCGGACACGCCGCTGAACGTGAGATGGATGAATGACTCGCCGACCAGGCCGCGTCGGATCGTGGTCGGCTCGACTCGTACGCCTAGACCTATCTCGATCTGGTTCTCCGGCAGGCCGATGTCTCCATCGAATCCCGGAGTCGGTGTGAAGAAGTCGACGAAGTCGACCGGGTTCCCGTCGTCTCCTTGGACCTCGCCCCCCATCCATATCCTGGTGAGCTCATAATCACTGTCACCACAGTCGGACGTGTCGTCCCCGTTGCATGCGTACCCAACGGATTCGAACACGCCTGTTTCGAAGTCCACGTAGATACGCTGCACCGGAACCGTCGTCGTCGCAGAGGCAGTCGTCGGCGTGGTTGCAGTCGTCGCGGGAGTCCCCGACGTCGTTGTTGCCTGTTCCGCAGCCGTCGTGGAAGCGATCGTCGTGTTCCCGCTGTCATCGGTGCCGCTGCTGGTGCAGCCGGCGAGCAGCAGGATGAACCCGATCACGGAAACCGGAGGTGGACGAAAGAACGTTCGGATCATGAGACCTTCTTGCTATTGGCCGACACCGTCGAGCAAGTCCTGCCTTCTTGACACAGACACATACCTGTGCCGACAAGGGCGCGCGATACGGATCGGAGTACGCGGGATTCAGTCACGGTAGAAGGAGAGGTTCAGGGTGTGGGGTGCGCCGGATCCGATCCAGTAGCCGCCGCTGACGAGGTAGGTGCCGGGCTGATTGAAGACGACGATCCATTGCATCATGTCGTCCGTGGTGGCGACGAGGACGGTTTCTTCGATCAGATGGGTTGTCGCGTCGACCGCCGCCACGATGATCGGATCGAGATGGGTAGGTGCCCGGTAGGTCATGGGAGTCGTGACGACGGGTCGTGCGGCCGGTCGGGTGGCGAACTCGCCTGCTGAGACAGAACTGATCGTCACCTCCATCCAGGCTTCTCCGGCGATGTCCAGTCCGGCGGGCGGCGAATCGAGTTGGACGACACGGATACCGGTCCCCAGTTCTGCGTGCACGGGATCGTCAACGTCGCCGATCAGGTCGGAACGCTCGAACCCTTCCGGTGACGTCTGGACGTTCATGTGGAAGTCGATGAAATCGACCTTCGGCCCGTTGGGGTTGTCGGTTCCGATCCACAACGACGTGACCGAGAGCCGAAGGTCGCCGTCGCAACCGGTCGTCGGGTCGTCGCCACAGGAGTACCCGACCGACTCGTACGGGCCTTCGTGCAACACTTCCGGCAGGTCGGCGGGAGTGGTCGTGGTCGTGCCGGTGCTCGTGTCCGGGAGCCAGTTCATGCCTTCCAACATGGCGTTCAGGATCCGGATCTGGACCCGCTGGCGGTCGATGCTTCCCAACCAGCGGCCGACGTGGTCGTCGAACGTAGCCTCGTCGACGTCGGGCTCGCCGGCTGGGATATGCCCGATGAAGAGCAGCCGTTCCGGATCTGCCACGTAGACGTTCGGCACGTCCGAGGGTTGAAGCAAGACGATCCCGTCACGCAGGAGATCGTTCACGCCCCAGTCGCCGGGGTGGCTGCGGATGAGTTCCTCGTGCTCAGCGAGTTCGTTGGACATGTCGGAGAAGCTCACATCGAAGGTGACCAGGCTCGGCGAGTCGATCGCTCCAACTGCTCCCCAACTGCATCCCCATTGCGGGGACGCGTATTCGGGTGGATCCGCCACGAGTTCCGTTGGGATCGGGTAGGTGAGCCCCTCGGCCCGGTACGCATCGGCAACGAAGCCGCGGATCTCGTCGGGTGCGAACCACTCGCAGAGGTCGTGTTCGGTGAAGTCGAAGACCACACCTTGTTCCCGAGGCGACCGCGGATCGATCGTCGTGCTGGGAGCGGTGGTCGTCTCGAGAACGACAGGAGCCAGCGGTTGGACATCGACGTCGGTGGCTCCTCTGAGGAGGAGCAGCGGTCCGCCGATCAACATCAGTACAGCGACCGCGGCGCCGGCGGTGAGAGTGAACGCCCGCGCCGTCATGATTCGGCGCGGATGCTGGGTCCTGCGTGGCTCTCGCATCAGTTCCGCGAGAGTGAACGGCGGATCGATCTCGTCGAAGTAAGAACGAATCTGGTCATTGAGGTCAGGCATCGATGATCACCCCCATCTCACTTCGCAGCCTGGTCAAGCCCCGCTCGAGATGGCGTTGCACACTCGAACGGGTGATGCCCAACAGACGCGCCGTGTCGGCCTGGCTCAGGCCGTATCCGCATACCGAGACCACAACCGTGCGCTGCCGCTTCGACAATGCTGACAACGCAGCCGGCAAACCCGGTTCAACGCGAACCGGGTTCAACTCGGCAGGGACATCGGGCAACACGACCGGCCGATTCTCCTTGCGCGTCATCTTCTGTGCCATGCGATGTCCAACCCGATACACGTAGCCGCGCGGGTTCTTCATCCCCGAGACCCGGTCCCAATGTTGCCATGCATACACGAGCGCCTCCTCAGCAGCGTCACGACCCACATCGATACCGAACCCGGCCACGAGCGCTCTGCGAATAGGACTCTGCGCCTCGTACACGAAGGCGGTGAATGCCGCCTCAGATCCGGCTCCAGTCTCTGCGGTATGACTGCTACGCACCGGTCTCTCCAGTGTCTTTCACCCCATAAGGGGCACGAGACGCCCAATCGGATGACACGAAATTCCACGCGCATCCACATGACTCATCATCGCACGCCGAAGTCATTCCAAGAAGAGAAGTTGCCGAACCGCGCTGACAGCGATCGCTTCCGGCAGGCTGCCCATGACCGACTGCTCCGCTCCTCCAGGTGAGCAGGCGGAATCGGCTGAGAAAGCTTCGAGCTGCCAGGTTCGAGCTCCCAGCAAGCCGAGGCAACTCCCATCCTTCACACAGATCCGGCTGTTGGCCGTTATCTGTCAGCGATCGAACTCCAATAGAGTTCGATCGGGTGCAGCACGTCGACTCCATCCGCGAGAAACGTCCGCAGTTGCATTTCGCAGCCGGGGTTGGCGGACGCCACCCGGGTCAGGCCGGTTGCATCCACTTGCGCTGCTTTCTGGCGGCCGAGTTCGTTCGACATCTCGGGGTGGGACAGTTGATAGGCACCGGCTGCGCCGCAGCACATGCCGATTGGATCGATCTCGACCGGGTCGAGGCCGGCGGCGCGGAGGATCGCCCGCGGCTCCTCGACAATTCCCTGGGCGTGCCGTAGGTGACAGGGATCCTGTACGGCGATCGGGTCCCGATCCCCCTCAATCGATGGAAGCGCTCCGTCATCGATGAGTCCGGCGATGAACTCGTTCGCATCGACGACGCGTGAGGCGAGGTCGGCACCGCCGCTCGCGGCCCAATGCCCGTAGTCCTTCATGTGGGCGCTGCATCCTGCGGAGTCCACAATCACGACGTCGTAGCCGGCGAATGCCTCGACGTTGCGCTCGGCCATCCGTGCAGCGTCGTATGCGGCCCCTTCGTGAGCGGCAAGGGCTCCACAGCACGTCTGGTCGGGTGGGGCCACGACCCGGTAGCCGGCCGTTCGGAGTGTCTGGATCACGGCGACGTGAACATCCGAGTACCACTGATCCATCACACACCCGGCGAGAAACGCCACGGTGCCGACCGGATCCCCGTCGGGGAGCCACTCGCGGCCTCGCGTAGATGGGACAGGGAGAGGGACGCGCCGCAACGCCAAGGCCTTCCCGGCGGTGCCGGGAAGAGCAGTTGTCAGATGCATGCGCTGCGCCACGCCGACGAGCCATGAGAGCAGCACAACCGTCGATCGGGAAGCGACGGCTCGACCGAATACCGTTCTCGTCGCGATGGCCTTCCAATCCGGCATCTGGGCGGTGACCTCGGCACGTGCCCCCTCCATCAACCGGCCGAATGGCACGCGCGAGGGGCAGGCCACCTCGCAGGCCCGGCACTGGAGGCACAGGTCCATGACCTCGGCAAATCGATCGTCCAGGCCAACAATCCCACGGTCGACGGCCCGCATCGCGGCGATGCGCCCCCTGGGCGAAGACGACTCATCCCCGGTCACCCGGAAGGTGGGACACACGGGGAGGCAGAGGCCGCAGTTGACGCAGGCGTTCAGTTCAGCGGCGGTGGGAGCGAAATCGGTGACCCAGGCCATCAGACGCCGCCCGGCATGATGCCCGGGTTGCAGATACCTGCAGGGTCGAACGCCGCCTTGACCCGTCGCTGGATCTCGATCGAGGCAGGGGGTGTGCCCCAGGGATCGACGCCGTCACCCGCTCCGGCCGTGACGACGAGCGCTCCTCCGGTCGATTCGGTCCAGGCTCGGGCCGCGGCGAGCGCCTCATCGTCGATGCCATCCAGGCCCGCCTCGACGCGACCGACACCGTGTTCGGCGATCCAGCGTGCAGCGCCGAGCCGCTTCGCACGCTCGATGGCCGCCGGCACAGATGGCGCCGGCACTCGAAACTGGATTCGAACCGGTCTGGTGATCGGCGTGGGCCAGTCCAACCCGGGGCGGGAGTCGCCACCGGCGCTGCGTGCCTGCGATGTGACCTGCTTGTCGGTGCCTCCGAGGTAGAGGAATGATCCTTCGGAGGTCTCGAGGGCGGCGAGAGGGCGGTAGGTACCCCGCAAAGCGGTTGCGGCATCCCCGACCTCGACGGTCG
Source organism: Actinomycetota bacterium (assembly GCA_034660035.1). Taxonomy (GTDB): domain Bacteria; phylum Actinomycetota; class Acidimicrobiia; order Spongiisociales; family UBA5794; genus JAHEEL01. Next base: position 49,279 of record JAYEIJ010000005.1, read on the forward strand.
CCGTGGCGAGCGGCTGAGACCACAGCTTCAGGGTCACCGTGCCGATCATCCCGAGGCTGCCGATGGATCCGGTGAACAGCCGGGGGAGGCCGTAGCCGGTGGACGACTTCACCACCGGGCTGCCGCCGGTCACGACCTTGCCGTAGCCGGTCGCGATCTGCACCTGCAGCACCCGGTCACGGGTCGGTCCGTAGCGCAGTCTCCGGTATCCGGAGAACCCCGCGGCGACCACTCCGCCGACGGTCGCCCCGGGTGCCGTCTCGGGTAACACCGCGGTCTGTCGCCGGGCGGCGATCTCCTCTTCGAGTGTTTCGATCGAAACACCGGCTTCAACGACCACGGTGAGATCGTCGGGTTGCCAGTCAACGATCCGGTTGAGCCGACTCGAAGTCACGACAAGGTCAGAACGCGTCGGGTTGCCGTATCCCCGGTGGGTTCCCGCACCGTAGAACGAGACCGGAATTGCAGCTCCCGACGCCGCCGAGAGAACGACCGCCGCTTCCTCCATCGATGATGGTGAAACGACGAACTCGGCGTCGACGTCCACCGACTCGTCCCGCATCCGTTCGAAGAGCCTCCGGGTCACCGAGCGCAGCGTCGTCATGTCGCCGGCCGATCGAAGCAGCGAGATCCTTCAGGGAGGATCTTCCCGGGATTGAGGAGACCGGTCGGATCGAATGCATCACGAACTCGAGCCTGGGCGTCGAGGTCATCGATCGAGAACACCAGAGGCATGAGGTGATGCTTCTCAGCCCCGATGCCGTGCTCACCGCTCAATGTGCCGCCCGCTGAGATCGCGGCATGCACGATCTCATGTGACGCGGCCACCACTTCGTCGGTCATGCCGGGTTCGGATGCGTCGAATGAGATGAGCGGATGGAAATTGCCGTCACCGGCATGGAACACGTTCGTGAGATAGATTCCGTGACGATCGGCGATGGCGTAGATCTCGTCGAGCACCTCGACGAACCGTGTACGGGGAACGACCGTGTCGTTGAGGTAGTAGTCGGGAGCGACCTGGGCGATGGCGCCGAATGCCGACTTGCGGCCCTTCCAGAGCAACGCGCGCTCGGCTTCGTCCGCGGCCGTACGGACCCGGGTGGCACTGTTGCGGTCCGCGATCTCCCGGATGAGGTCGGCCTCCGTCGCCGTACCGTCGGGATGACCGACCACTTCGGTGAGTAGTACAGCCCCCGCTCCGACCGGCAAACCGGCGTGTACGAAGTTCTCGATCGCTTCGATCATCGGACCGTCCATCATCTCCAACGCCGCGGGTACGAGTCCGCTCCCGATGATCTCCGAAACCGTTCGTGCGGCGTCTGCGATGTCGCTGAAGGCGATCAGCATGGTCTCGACGCTCGCCGGGTTCTCGGTGAGTCGCACAAGGATCCGCGTCGTGATCCCGAGAGTGCCTTCCGAGCCGACGATCAGCCCGCGCAGGTCATATCCGGGCAGATCGGGAGCGGCACCACCGAGCATCATCACGTCACCGTCAACCGTGACGATCTCGACGCCGAGGATGTGGGCGATCGTCGAACCCTCGGCCAGACAGTGTGGGCCACCCGCATTCGTTCCAACGTTCCCGCCGATCGTCGATGATTGCTGGGACGACGGATCGGGAGCGAAGTGGAGACCCCGGTCGGCGAGCGCATCCGAGAGGTCGAGGTTGATCAGACCGGGCCCGACCCACGCCGTTCGTCCGATCTCGTCGACCTCGAAGATCTCGTTCATCCGGGTCAGCACTACGACGACCGACCCCGTCGCCGGAACCGCTCCACCGGCGAGACCGGTCCCCGCCCCCCGAGCGACGATCGGCATGCCGGCGCCGGCGGCTATCCGAACCACACCTGCGACCTCATCGGTCGTCTCAGGCAGAACGATCACGGCAGGATCGCCGGAGCTGGTGCTGGAGTCCTTGGCGTAGATCAGACGATCGATCGGGTGAGTGTGCACCCGGGCCGCTCCGAGAAGTTCCGTCAGTTGAGCGGCGACGTCCATGTAGGCAGCGTAGTGACCCGCTCCTAACGAGACTCACAGGGGGATGCCGGCGGCACCGGCTTTGATGCCTATCGTTGGTCGACGTGAACACTTCTTCGTCGACGGTGCAGCTCTTCGTCACCTGCATCGTCGACGCGTTCTATCCGAATGTTGGGCGCTCGGTCGTCAAGGTGCTCGAGGATCGAGGCCTCACCGTTGAGTTCCCGAAAGATCAGACCTGTTGCGGGCAGCCGGCGTTCAACGCGGGACACCGGGATGAGGCTCGTTCGATGGCGGAGCACACGGTTCGAGTACTCGACGCAACCGGCGGACCGATCGTCATTCCGTCCGGATCGTGCGCAGCGATGATCGTCGATCAGTACGAGGACCTGTTCTCAGGTGATGCCGAACTCGTTGCCGCGGGCCGGCGGGTGGCGGAGCGCGTGCGCGAGTTCACGCAGTTCCTCGTCGATGACCTCGGTCTCGACAGGCTGGATGCTTCATCGTCAGACCCGGTGACGTTCCATCCTTCGTGTCACGGTCTCCGGCACCTCGGGCTTGCCGGATACGGGGAGCGTGTTCTGGACGAGGCAGGTGCCGACCGGTGCGATCTGGAGGGTGCAGAAGAGTGCTGTGGTTTCGGCGGCCTCTTCGCCGTTGAGATGCCTGAGGTCTCCGGCGCGATCATGAACACGAAACTCGACAACGTCGAGACGACGGAGGCCGGGACGCTTGTCGGCTACGACTTGTCCTGTCTCATGCATCTCAATGGTGGTCTCAGGCGGAGAGGGTCGGAGATCCAGGTCAAGCACATCTCCGAGATCATCGCCGGGGAGACGGACTCGTGACCGAGAGATCTGGAGAGTTCCTCAAGCGCGCGAGCCGGGAGGTGGGGACACCGAAAGCCGAAGCGGTGGGATCCGCCGCCCGTGTCCTCACAGCGAAACGAGCGAAGGCGGTCGACGCGTACCCGGCGATGGACGCCATGCGAGACCGAAGTCGGGAGATTCGCCTCCACACGCTTGCCAACCTCGACAGGTATCTGGCCCAGTTCGCGGAAGAGGTTGAGGCTCTCGGTGGACATGTCTTCTTCGCAGCCGATACCGCCGAGGCGAACACGTACGTTCGCGGTGTCGCCGAGGCAGCCCACGCCGAGTTGATCGTCAAGGTCAAGTCGATGGTCACCGAGGAGATCGAACTCAACGCAGCGCTCGAAGGAGACGGTCGGACGATCGTCGAGACGGACCTGGGGGAGTTCATCGTCCAGATCTCAGACGACCGGCCTTCACACATCGTCGCACCTGTCCTCCACTGGACGAGGCAGGACGTCGGACGCCTCTTCGCCGACGAACTCGGTGTGCCGTATACCGAGGAACCGACGGAGTTGAACCAGATCGCCCGCACGCATCTGCGTGAACTCTTCCTCACCGCCGACATGGGCATCTCTGGAGTGAACTTCGCCGTCGCGTCGACCGGTTCGGTCACGATCGTCACGAACGAGGGCAACGGCCGCCTCACCACGACGGCTCCCCGGGTGCACGTTGCGGTGATGGGGATGGAACGCATCGTGCCGACGCCGGGAGATCTCGGTGTCATGCTCGAGATCCTCGGACGATCAGCGACGGGTCAGGCGCTCACCAGCTACACGAACACCATCACCGGTCCCCGGCGGGACGGCGATCCGGACGGCCCTGAGGAGTTCCACGTCGTGATCCTCGACAACGGCCGCTCCAAGGTGCTCGGGGATGAGGTGTCCGAGATCCTCGCATGCATCCGATGCGGCGCCTGTCTCAACATCTGCCCCGTGTATCGGGCCGTCGGCGGTCACGCGTACGGAGATATCTACCCCGGTCCGATCGGATCCGTGCTTTCCCCGGTCCTGTTCGGGTTCGACGGAAGGGAGCAACTGCCGTATGCGTGCACCCTGTGCGGCGCCTGTCTCGAAGTGTGTCCGCCGAGAATCGATCTGCCCGGCATGCTGGTGAAGTTGCGCGATCGTGTGGTCGACGACGGCGACGTCTTCGGCTGGCTCAACCCGGCGATGACGGCATACCGATTCGCGGCAACCAAGCCGGCGGTGTGGACCGGATCTCTCCGCACCGCGGCACTGGCCGGCAGAGCGCGGCCGGGGGGCTGGTTCACACGCCTCCCCGGACCCGGCGGCGCATGGACCGAGGTTCGTGACCTGCCCGCGCCCGCCGTCGAACCCTTCCGCACGTGGTGGAGGCGACGCGATGGATCGTGACGCCTTCCTCGATCGGGTGCGTTCGTCGATCGGCGAAGCCACTCTCCCTGACGGCCCCGCCATCGATCCCGGACCGCTCGTGCCGGACCTGCCGGACGTTGACCTGCTCCAGCGCTTCACCGAAGCCGTGGAGGCCGTGTCCGGGACGGTGCATACCGGCGGAGTTGCAGCGGCGCTCGATGAGATCGTCGCATCCCATGGCCCCGGACGGCTGATCACGTGGAGCGAGAGTCAACTCCCCGCGGATGGCGCCATTCATCGACTTGTCGATGCCGGCTGTGAGACCGTTTCCGGCATCGTTCCTGCCGATGCATCGGGCCGCCGCAACCACCAGGCCGACTACGTCGACGTTCGATACGGCCTGACCGGAGCAGAGGCAGCCTTCGCCGAATCCGGTTCGATCGTCGTCCGCTCAGGACCCGGGAAACCACGCATGGCCTCGCTGGTGCCACTCATCCACATCGCACTGCTCCCGGTCGATCGGATCTTCCGCTCTCAGATGCACTGGCTCACGCAGCCTGAGAGCGATCTTGCAGGGGCGGCCAACGTCGTCTACATCACCGGCCCGAGCCGGACCGCCGATATCGAGCAGCAGATCAACCTCGGCGTCCATGGCCCGAGGGAACTCCACATCATCCTCATTCCGGCGTAGATAGTGGAGGCGGGCTTCCGATAGTTACGCCGGAACGGGGCTGCCGATACCGGGCGATGACTTCGTCGTCTTCCAGCGCGCCGGCCTCGGTTGGGACATGCCTCAATACGAGACCGGCGGATCGACCGTCAGGCTCCCGCGGCGTCGATCGCGTCGAGGATCGTCTGCACCACTGCCGTACCGGCCGGATCACCGGGAAGCGTCAACCACTCATCATCGACGACATCGTGGAAGATGACGGTGAAGTGATTCCCGCCGTCGACAAGCACAAGGCTGGTATCGAAGCCGTCGTCTCGGAGATCCGTGGCGGCATCCTCGGACTGCCACACCTCGCAGACATCGTCTTCTGTCCCGACCACGAGAACCAGTTCGGATTCGTCGTACGTGAAGTCCCGCGCCTGAGGGTCAAAAACGAATTCCTGGCCTTCGTACTCGTAGTGGCAACCCGAAAGAGGCACGACCACATCCGGTCGAGGCGTCTCTCCGGGGCAAATGTCGGAAGTGCGATCGCTCTCGGGACCGAAGACGGTCGTGTTGAGCCCCAAGGAAAGGGCGATCGTGGCACCAAGGGAGTGACCGACGATTGTCACCGGCTGGTCGAGGTCGCCCCCGTAGTCGGCGGCAACGCCACGCGCGTAGCGGTATCCGCATTCACTGTCCCAGTACACATCCTTCCACTCCG
>JAYEIJ010000006.1:0-6134 GCA_034660035.1 Actinomycetota bacterium
TACTCGTCCTCGTCTTCGTGATGGCCCTCATCGCGGCAGCGTGCGGGTCGTCATCTGACGACACGACCACGACCACGGCCGGGGACGCGACCGAGACAACAGCCGCGACCGAGACAACAGCCGCGACTGACACAACGGCCGCCGGAGGCGACTTCACCGGCCTGATGGTCGAGGCGGCCTGTGACGACGAAGCGAACACGAGCAACATCAACTACATCAAGGCGGTGGATGCAAGCACCGTCGAGATTCAGTTGTGCGCCCAGGACGTGGCATTCCCTGCGAAGGTCGCGTTCTCAGCGTTCGGCATCGTCCCGCAGGAGTACCTGGACGCCAACACCGGCGGCGGCGCACTCCTCGACGCACCGATCGGTACCGGCCCCTACAAGCTCACGCAGTGGGACAAGGGCAACCAGATCGTCATGGAAGCGAACCCGGACTACTGGGGCACGGCACCAAACGCGGACACGCTCGTGTTCAAGTGGAGCTCGGAAGCCGCGCAGCGGTTCGTCGAGCTGCAGGCGGGCACGGTCGACGGGATCGACAACCCGGGTCGTGACGACTTCGCACTGATCGCCGATTCGGCCGATCTCCAGCTCGAGGAGCGCGCCGGAACGAACATCTTCTATCTCGGCTTGAACCGGGACAAGGAACCGTTCGGAGACGAGAAGGTGCGCCAGGCCATTGGCTACGCGCTCGATCGTCAGCGCATCGTCGACAACTTCTACCCACCGGGTTCGAAGGTCGCCGATCAGTTCATGCCTGACTCGATCTTCGGGTATACCCCCGAGCCGAAGTGGTACGAACAGGACGTCGAGAAGGCGAAGGCACTGCTCGCAGAGGCAGGTCTTGCCGACGGCTTCGAGGTGACCCTCAACTACCGCGACGTCGTGCGCAGTTACCTGCCCTCGCCGCTCACAGTCGGTCAGGATATCCAGGCCCAGCTCGCCGAGATCGGCGTCACGGTCAATATCGAGGTCATGGAGTCCGGGGCGTTCCTCGACGCGAGCGACGCCGGTGACTTGACCATGTACATGCTCGGTTGGGGTGCCGACTATCCGGATGCCACCAACTTCCTCGACTTCCACTTTGGGAAGACCGCCTCCGGTCAGTTCGGTGCCGGTTTCGAGGACGTGTGGGCACTTCTGGATGAAGGCGCATCGACGCCGGATCCTGCTGCTCGACTCGTGATCTACGAAGAAGCGACCCAGTTGCTCAAGGATCACGTCCCGATGGTGCCGGTCGCCCACGGCGGTTCCGGCGTCGGATACCGGGCTGACGTCGAAGGAGCCCACGCGAGCCCGCTCGGCAACGAGTACTTCGCTGTGATGGATCCCGGCGGTCGCGACACGTTCGTGTGGATGCAGAACGCCGAGCCCATCGGCCTGTACTGCGCCGACGAGACCGACGGTGAGAGCCTCCGTGGCTGTGAGCAGATCGTGGAGCAGCTCCTTGCCTATGAGATCGGCGGCACCGATGTGATCCCATCCCTCGCGGAGTCCTATGAGGCGAACGAGGACGGGACCCTGTGGACCTTCCACCTCCGATCCGGCGTGACGTTCCACGACGGAAGCGCGTTCGATGCGAACGACGTTGTCGCGAGCTATGACGCTCAGTGGGACTTCACGAGCCCGAACCACACCGGTCGTGACGGCAACTTCACGTACTGGGATGCCCTGTTCGGCATCAAGAACAAGCCGGCATCAGACGGCTGATCGAGCGATGAACGAGCGATGGCCGGTGGGGTGCGACCGCACCCCACCGGCCATTCTATAACCTGCTGACCCATGGGCCGTTTCCTACTTCGTCGCTTCATCTCATCGATCCCGGTGATCATCGGGATTCTGGCGCTCGTGTTCGCTCTTGCCCGCATGATCCCAGGCGATCCGTGCCGGGCGGCATTGGGCGAGCGTGCTACCGATGAGATCTGTGATCTCTACAACGAGCGCTACGGCCTCAACGACCCGATTCACGTTCAGTTCGGCATCTACCTCAAGGACGTCGCCACCGGGGACCTCGGCGAGTCCTTCCGATTCGGTGTCCCCGTCACAGAACTCCTCATCCAACGGCTCCCCACCACGATGGAGCTTGCCGCCGCTGCCCTGCTCATCGCCGTTATCGTCGGCGTACCTCTCGGCATCATCTCCGGATATCGCCACAACTCAAAGACCGACGTCGCCACGATGATCGGCGCCAACATCGGCGTTGCCATGCCGGTGTTCTGGCTCGGACTCATGCTCCAGTACATCTTCGCCGTCTTCTTACGCGACACGCCTCTGGCGTTACCTCCATCGGGGAAGCTCGACGCGGGTCTCATTCCTGTGCCGTTCTACGAAATGTGGGGCTTGCCGGAGAATGGACTCACGGAGTTCCTCTCCGAGTTCACGCTGATGAACGCGCTCGTCACCTTGCAGGGGGAGATCTTCTCCAGCGCGTTCCTCCACCTCATCCTGCCGGCCGTAGCTCTCGCGACGATCCCGCTGGCCATCATCGCTCGGATGACGCGTTCCGCGCTTCTCGACGTGCTCGGCCTCGACTACGTGCGCACCGCCCGGGCAAAAGGGTTGCGCGAACGCAGCGTCATCCTCAAACACTCCCTCCGCAACGCGATGTTGCCCGTGGTCACCATCATCGGCCTGTCATTCGGACTGCTGTTGGGCGGTGCGATTCTCACCGAGACCATCTTCAACCTCGCGGGGGTAGGCAAGACCCTCTTCGACGCGATCACCTCCCGCGACTACACCGTTGTGCAAGGCTTCACCCTCGTTGTGGCGGTCAGTTTCGTGATGGTGAATCTGCTCGTCGATCTTCTGTACACCTACCTCGACCCGCGGGTACGCGTCTCATGAGCGAACAAGACCCTCACGACCAACCCCTCGACAACATGGAAGCCTCCGACGGCATTCGCGACGAGGTCCGCATGGACCTCTCCGGCGGCGACGTGTCGGCAACGACTGCCGGCGGATTGTGGGGGACGGCCGGGCGCGAGATCATCCGCAAGAAGTCGGCAATCGTCGGGATGGGCATGCTCTCGATCTTGCTGCTCCTCGCAGCGTTCGCGCCGATCATCGCTCCGTACCCACCCAACGAGGTCCTCTTCGACGAGGGCGTCAGTCCTCGAGATCCGCCGTGCGTCCACCTGTTCGGATGCGACGAGGACACGCCTCAACACATCCTCGGCATCGACGGGAACGGGCGCGACTACTTCTCACGTATCGTCTACGGCTCTCGAGTATCGCTCCTCGCAGCATTCGCCGCCGTGTTGTTCGCAGTCGTGTGGGGCACCATGGTTGGACTCATCGCAGGCTTCTTCGGAGGCTGGGTGGACAACGTCCTCATGCGCGTGATGGACGTGCTGCTCTCGTTCCCATCCCTGCTGCTCGCGATCGTGGTCGTGACCGTTCTCGGGCCGGGTCTTATCAACGCCATCCTGGCGATCGCGATCGTCACGATCCCGCAGTACGCGCGAATCGTGAGATCGTCGGTGCTCAGCATTCGCGAGCAGGAGTACGTGTCGGCCGACCAGGCCCTCGGGGTATCGCGCTGGCGGCTTCTTGCCCACCGCATCTTCCCCAACACGCTGACGCCCCTCATCGTCATCGCCACGCTTGGTGTCGCAACCGCCGTGCTCGAAATCGCGTCCCTGTCGTTCCTCGGCTTGGGTATCCAACCCCCGACTGCTGAGTGGGGTTCGATGCTTGCGGCGGAGCGGAACCAGGTGTTCACGGCTCCCCACCTCGTGTTCTTCGCCGGCTTGATGATCATGTGGAACGTCCTCGGCTTCAATCTCCTCGGTGACGGCCTTCGAGATGCGATCGATCCGAGGCTCGGCCGATGACCACTATGTCGGTCGGCGACCCGATCCTCGAGATCAACGGTCTCGAGACTCACTTCTTCACGAGAGATGGTGTCGTGAAGGCGGTTGACGGCGTCGATCTGACCGTCGGCAAGGGTGAGATCCTTGGACTGGTGGGTGAGTCGGGGTGCGGCAAATCGGTCACGTCGATGTCGGTACTCCGCCTGATCCAGAATCCCGGAGAGATCGTCGGCGGCAGCATTCGATTCCACGGTGAGGATCTTCTCCACGTGTCGGAAAAGGAGATGCGGGCCATTCGCGGAGATCGCATTTCGATGATCTTCCAACAACCCGTTGGGTCTCTCAACCCGGTCTTCACGGCGGGTTCCCAGATCTCAGAGGTGTACGAGATACACGAGGGCTTGAAGAAGAAGGAAGGGTATGCAAGAGCCGTCGAGATGCTTCGGAAGGTGGGGATCCCCGACCCGGAGCAGCGTATCAAAGCGTATCCGCATGAGCTTTCCGGCGGCATGGCCCAACGAGTCATGATCGCGATGGCGCTCGCCGCCGGACCCGAGCTGCTGATCGCCGACGAGCCGACCACTGCGTTGGACGTCACCATCCAAGCGCAGATCATCGACCTCATGCGCGAGATCAGGAACGATCTCGGAACCTCGATCATCGTGATCACCCACGACCTCGGGATCGTGGCCGAGATTGCCGATCGCGTGGCGGTGATGTACGCGGGCGAGATCGTCGAGGAAGCAGACACCAAGACGCTGTTCGCCGAACCGAAGCACCCATATACGCGGGGTCTTATCGGATCAATCCCCCTTGCCGGGGACCGCCGTGAATGGTTGGACGTGATTCCGGGGCGGGTCCCGAATCTGATCGACCTGCCGGGCGGATGCCGCTTCGCTCCTCGCTGTCGGGCTCGCGAGGAAGCCGGTCTCACGATGTGCACCGAACAACGCCCCGAGCTCACCGGCGTCAACGGTGAGCACACTGTGCGATGCTTCCTCTACCAGGAGGGTGCAAAGTGAGCGAGGCGCTCGTCCGGATCGAAGGCCTTGTCAAGACGTACCCCGTCAAGGGTGGCGCCTTCCAGAAGGTACTCGGAACAGTGCGTGCCGTCGATGGGGTCGACCTCGAGATCCGCCAGGGTGAGGCCCTGGGTCTGGTCGGCGAGTCCGGCTGCGGCAAGTCGACCTTCGGTCGTGCGATCCTCCGCCTGGAGGAGCCGGACGCCGGGTCGGTCGTGTTCGATGGAGTGGATGTGCTCCAACTCTCCCGGAAGGAGTTGAAGGGCTACCGGAGCGATGCCCAGGTCGTTTTCCAGGATCCGTTCGGATCGCTCGACCCGCGCACGAGCGTCGGCGACTCGATCGCGGAGGGCCTTCGCGTTCACGGACTCTCCCGGAAAGAGCGAGGTCGCCGTGTCGCCGAAGTGCTCGAACTCGTCGGCCTGGAGCCATACCATGCGAACCGCTATCCCCATGAGTTCTCCGGCGGGCAGCGACAACGCATCGGGATCGCACGAGCGCTCGCCGTTGAACCCCGATTCCTCGTTCTCGACGAGCCTGTTTCCGCTCTCGACGTCTCGATCCAATCCCAGATCCTGAACCTGTTGAAGCAACTCCAACGGGAACTCGACCTCACGCTGCTGTTCATCGCCCACGACCTCAGCGTGGTTGAGCACCTCTGCGATCGTATCGCGGTGATGTACCTCGGTCGGATCGTCGAGATCGCCAGTCGGGACGACCTGTTCTCCTCACCCACCCACCCCTACACGGAAGCCCTGCTTTCGGCGATCCCGGTCCCGGACCCGACTGCGCACCGGCAGCGGATCATCCTCAAAGGGGACCTTCCAAGTCCACTGAACCCGCCGACCGGTTGCGCATTCCACACGAGATGTCCGATTGCTCAAGAGGGGATCTGCGAAGTGGCCACACCGGACCTTCGGCCCGTCAACGATGGTCGCCACGAGGCCGCCTGCCACCTGAGAACCGGCGATCACCAGGATCTGGACCGAGCTCTGTTGAGTAGTCCGTAGCGGCCGCCTCCGGCGGCGTAGTCGGTAGTCAGTAGTCCGTAGTCCGTGACTCTTGCTGTTGGCTGTCCGCTGTCTGCCTGTCGCCCGTCCTGCTGGTAGCTGGTAGCTGCCCTTCTCCTTTCACATGGGCGTCTCCTATCGTGGACGTGAGTAGAGGATCGCACACATGCATGAGTTGGCACTTGCGGATTCCGTGGTGAAGGCAGCGCTCAACGTTGCCGACGATGCCGGCATGGATCGAATCGAACGCATCGTCGTCAGGGTCGGCGAACTGCAGCAGATCAAGAG
>JAYEIJ010000007.1:0-20994 GCA_034660035.1 Actinomycetota bacterium
CACGAAGGGCTGCAACCCGCCCACGAATACCAAGTTCTGCCCCAGCGACAATGTCACGCGTGAGCAGATGTCGGCGTTCATGCACCGCCTCGCTATCAACAAGGTCGTCGACGCCAAGACCGCCGTGAACGCAGACAACGCAGCGGACGCGGACAAACTCGACGGCAAGGACTCGTCGGAGTTCTTGGGCAAGACCGAGAAAGCCGCCGACTCAGACAAGCTCGACGGCAAGGACTCGTCTGCCTTCCTCGAGAAGGGGACGTTCGTCACCACGATCAGCGGGAACGCGTGGGAGCCGTGGGATTCCGGCCCACCTTCGTTCTCGGAGCGTCACACCAGCTACACCCGATTCTCGGGTGATGGGCGCGTGGTCATCCCACTGGTGAGTCCCGCTCACATCGGGGGAACGGATCTCGGACTCGAGTCGGTGCAGATCTGCTTCAGGGTAGCCGCGGGTGCCCCGTCCATCACCCAGTTGAACGTGTGGAGAACGGACGACGACGGCTCGTCGACGCTCCTCTTGGGCGACAGTACGGTCCGCACGGTCGGGGGCTGCTACACGTATGCCGTCAACCGGGCGACGGCTAGCGGAATCGGCGTCGCAGTCATCTTGTCCGGCGGCGGCCCAACCAGCATCGAGATGAGCGGCGTGAAAGCGACCTGGGCAACCGGATCCTTCCCGGCCGGCGGTGAATCGGAGAGTTCTGCCTCGAGCGGCAACTGAGTCATTGCGACACTTCGGAAATGGACGGGGTCGGCTGGAACCGGGGGGACTGCAGGCAGTAGTACGCCCTACGTATGACGTAGTACGACCCCGGATCAGGGGGGGAGACGTCCGCGTCTCGAGGTTCGTGGGTGACGCTTTGAGCTTCTCAAGGCGCTCGCGTAGAACCCGAGCGGATTCCCCGACCGATACAAGACCTTCGAGTCGTACTTCGTTCTACGTACTACGTTCCGAGGCTTCACCCCGCTCAAATCCGAAGAGCCGTCATTGCGACCCCAAGACCGCAGCGGATGTGGGGCCCACTCAACGAGTGGGCCCCTCCCAATCATCGCTCAAGACGGCCTGCAGTTCGCGAGCTGTTCTGGACTGAGCGCTGCGCCATCGCTCGACCGCCTCAGCCATCTTCCCCTGCGCTTCAACAGATCGGTCCCCACTCATCTCACGCACAGCGCCGTCGAGTCTGGGGATCTCGTCCGTTCGAACAACGAAGTCGCTCATGTCGATCGACTCGGCGAAGTCACGAACCTTCGGACGGTACTCGATAGCGACGAACGGTGTGCCCACCGCCGCGGCGAGAACGACCGCGTGGAGACGTTCCCCGATCACCAGATCGGCGGAAGCCAGCAACCGGAGTGTGGCATCGAGGTCATCGTATCCGGCAACGTACTCGAGGTCGGGGTGGCCGGACCGGCGCATGATCTCGATCGCCCACCGATCATCCCCCGGGTGGGCTGTCATCATCACCACGTCACGACCTTCGCTCTTCAAGCGCCCGATTGTCCGTGCGAACGCGTCGAAGACGGCCAGATCGTCACGACCCCAGCACTCCCCACCCGCGTGAAGCGGACATAGCACCACCCTGCCATCGACATGCTCAATACCGTCGGGTCGTTCGAGCGACAGCGCCGGGTCACCGATGATCTCCGCCGGACCGTCGTAGCCCCATGTGCGCATCGCCGCGAGCGAGTCCGGGCCGCGGACCCCGACGCTCAGCGCCGATCGGAGGAACGGATCCCAGTCGCCGAGGCGCTCGGTAACCCCCCAGTAATCGAGATTCCGAACCCCGGTCCCGAACACGACTCGCTCCATATCCGGCCCGTCGAGGTGGCGCACCTTGTTCAGGTAGGCGCTGTTGCTGTTGAACAGCGTCCCCCCACCGAGCATCACAGCACGAGGATTCGACACGTTGACACCGATCTCCGCCCAGGGCATCAGACGACGAATCGCCTCGAGCATGGCGTCGTCGCCGAGGTTCTGTTGACCGGTGAAGCCGATGTACTCGATCCCGACCCGTGCCTCGTCTTGCTCCTCGGCGATCGGCGCGGGCCGTGCGCTCTTCTTCGGAGGTCGAACGGCTCGTTTGACTCCTCTGGCGATCTCGACTGCCCCTGCCGCTCGCATGTCGCTCAGCCCCGGCACTCTCGTGCGAACGCTCTCTGCCGCCTCCGCCGGTACTTCAACGAGATCGGTCACGAACAGGTCGGTCTTCGATCGGTCGAGGGCGGCGGTCCATGCCTCTCCCGACCGGCCGAGCATGTCGGGATCCTTCATGAGTTCGCGGCGTCGGATCAAGGCGAAGAACGGAAGCCCGTCCCGACCATGTCCGGCGTCGGCGCGCCGGAGATCCTTGAGGCGCAGGAGCCGGATGCCGCTCCCCCGGTACCCGACGCGCACCGCAGAAACGCGTGCATCGTCGAAGCGCCGCATCGTTCGGGCGAGGAGTCTCCGGTCGAAGCGCGCGCGGCCGTCGACGATGGCAAGGATCTCACCCCTGGCCTTCGCCACGGCCTCCCCGAAGGTCCCGGCGACCGAGAGATCAGGTGCCGCCGCTGCGGCCGATGACCGGTTCTCGACGGCAACACCATCACCGACGAGCACCAGTTCCGTGTCGATGTAGGTGGCGAGCGAGGCCTCACGCCAAGCACGATCCGCCTCCGCACCATCGCCCACCGTCACGATCCATGAGACCTTCGGCACCGTATAGAGATGCGAAGGTTCCTTGCGGTAGAAGCGATGCGGAACGTGGTCTGCGATGAGCGGCAACGCCAGCTTTCTGGACTCCCTCCTACGTTCATCCGCGTCTGAAGGGTCGTCGTGTGTCTGGTGGTAGATGATGGCTCGATCCTCGGGAACGATGAATGCTCCTGCATTCCAGAGCCTCCACGCCAGTTCCGTGTCCTCACCACCCCAGGCCCGGAACTCGGTCGACGCACCACCCACCGACAGGATCATGTCACGACGCATCGACGAGTTGCCGCCGATCGCTGCACGGAATCCGGCATCGCCGAGCAGGAGCCGTTGGGATCGCCGGTAGACGAGGCCGCGCCAGTCGTCCGGTTCGAACTCGGATCGTGGATCATCGGGCCGGCTCGCGATGCCGTGAAGGTTCGCAGCACCCTCGGCGATCGTCGTCGGATCGAGGAGAACGTCAACGTGTCTGCGCGATCCCGTTACGACGAGGTTCGATGCTTTGCGATGCCACGACACGTGATGCCCCAACCAGTCGTCGGCCGGCACACAATCGGCGTCGAGGAAGACGACCACGTCGGCGTCCACAGAAGCGAGGCCGAGGTTCCTCGCTCTCGCCAGTCCGAAACCGTCGCGTTCTTGTCGGACGAGTCGCACCGCCATCGTGTCGACGTGGCGATCGACAACAGAACGGATGTCCTCTTCGGATCCATCGTCCACCACGACCACGTCGAAGTGTCGGTCGTAGGACTGGCGGCTGAGGCCCGCCAGCACGTTGGCGAGAAGCGACGCCCGGTTGTAGACGGGCACGATCACGGCCACCGACGGATCGAGCGTATCCGGACGTGATCGGAGCGACCGGTAGTCGTTGCCGGGGGTGATCAGATTCGTCATGTCCGCTCTCTCACGACGTACCCGGGCATCTCGAAATCGAAGACGTGAACACCGTCGTGCACGGTTTCGCTGAATGAGCGCTCGTCGGCATCAAGCATGGTCCGTACGGTAGATGCAGAAGATGCCGAGCAGAACACGAAGCGATGGGCCCGTCTGAGCAATCCGTCGGTCGGCTCCTCCGGAGCGTCACACACCACGGCATCGACGGTGAGATGTCTCTCCTGCACGTCACGGTGGCTCCACACAACATAGGAAGATGCCGAGAACGCCCCGGATCCCTCGTCGCTACACGCGATCGTGTCGATCTCGGCGAACCGCTCCACCGCTGCTCGGAGAGGCTCCGCGGAAACGAGCACCGCATCAGATCCTCCTCCAGTCGTACCGAGGATCGCCAGTAGCTCATCGACCCTGTGATCGTATGTGTGAACGCCGAGTGCTCGCTCCCGGCCCGCAGCAGCGATCTGTGCCGTGCGGTCGTCGGCCGGTAGCGATCGCACCGGATCCGACGTGTCCAGCGTGATGAACTCGCTGCCGCGTTCGAAGAGCATCTCGAGTCCCGGCGCGGGATCCGTCGCCAGCGCCGCTCCGGAGCCGGTCGCTTCGAAGACACGCATCGTGATCGGCCGGTGCATCGAGCCACCTTCGTCGATCACGGCTCTGGACCTCGCGTAGATGGAGAACATCTCGCTCGGTGACATGCCGCCGATGAACCGCACCCGGTCCGATCCCAACTCCGCGGTCAGGGCTTCCGCCACGCGACGTCTCGTCGCATATCTCTCGTCTGTGCCGTCGAACCCCGCGGCAACCATCGACACGTGAATCGGCCGATCGGCCAAAGCCGCGTCGCCGTCGAGCATCTCCGTCGGCACCCCGAATGGCAACATGTGCACCGGCACCGGGAATCGGTGGGCCAGGTGCCAGCTGTGGGCGAGCAGCACGGCGTCGGCCCGGTATCGCTGCGCCAGACGGAGATTCTGATAGAGGTGGATCTCGCCGTGGTGGACCCAATACAGAATCGGCACAGGAGTCTCGCCGGTGACGCCGAGCGCCGGATACGGGCTCTCAACGAAGACGACCCCGTCAGCCTCGTGTGGAACCTCAGAAAGATCGATCTCCGGATACCGGTGATCGACCGTCACTCCTGCCCGCTCGAGGGCGGCGCGCAGATACCTTGCCGGCGTCGTCTCGGTCGGGTGGTAGCACAGCACGATCCGCTTGCCTGTGTGGCGACCCGCGGCCGGCGTCGTGGCAGGCCTCTCCACCCAGGGCGTGAACTCATCGTCGGCAAGTCCGCCGAGACCGGGATTCCCCGGAGCCAGTCGTGCGAGGCTGTTGGAGATGCCGGCCTGAAGCTTCGTATCCGCTGCGACGACGAACCCCAACCCGTCCGCCAATTGGGCGAGATCCCGGTTCGCGGCGTAAACGAGGTCCGGGCGAAGGTCGAAGAGCACCGAGGTCATGTGTCGCCGGCTGTTCTGTTCCCGGACACGTTGAGGGTTGAGTCGTCGCACCCGTCCGGCGATCCTGCCGCCTCTGCGGGGCCACCTCGTGTCGATGCTGACGATCCGGTCCGCCGACGCCTCGATCCGCGGATCCACCAAACCGGGAGACAGGAACGTGACGTCGTGGCCCGCAGCGGTCAATGAAGTGACGAGCCGCACGGTTCGCGGATCGGTGCCCGAGCGCGAGGTGCCGAGTACAGCGATCCTCATTCGCGAGAGATTCCGAGGTCGGGAACGTCGGCAAGGGTCGGGTTCTCCCCGTCCCACGCGGGTTCCGCCCCTTCGAGGAACAGGGCGTCGGCGGCTTGCCACGTGTTCCCCGAACGCCTGCGGTGGTAGACGAACTCGTAGACGCTGTTGATGTACACCTGGTAGCCGAGCCGCCGGGCACCCCGCAGGAAGGCGAGGTCTTCGCCGAGCGACCGGTGGGCGAACGGGTTGGCCTCCCACAGCGATCTTGCCCACACGAGGGTCGCACCCGTCGGTGACCCGCGGGAGAGGCGCTCCTCGTTGCCCGGCCGTCGAATCACGGTCCGGTCCTCGGATTCGAGGTAGGTGAAGCTCGTGCCCTTGCCCACGACCGGCACCCCACCGTACGCAAGCGCATGGAGCGCATCGATGAGGTAGGCGGGTCCGTAGTGGTCGTCGTCGTCCATCTTGGCGATCACATCCGCGCCCGTCGTCGAGATCGCTCGATTGAGGCACGCTCCGAGGCTCATCTCGGAACCGAACTCCAGCACATTGACCGGCACATGCTCCGCAAGCCGGTCGACCGCGCTTGCCACGACCGAAGAGGAGAACCCGTGGCAGCCGACGACGACCTCGAAGTTCGGCGCTCGCTGGCGCCGGAGTCCTTCGATCGCTTTCACAACGTCATCGGGCCTGTTGGAGACGAGGATTCCGGCAACCGTTGGACGGATCGTCGGTGTCTCCAACGTCAACTGGTCGAAGAGGCGCTCCAACTCCGTCGTACGCCGCTCGTACGCGAATCGGCGGTACTGCACGCCGAGCCGGCGTGCGGCGTCGGGAGCCAAGGTACCGGCATCGCCTTCGTAGAACGGAACTCCCTGCGCCGCGAGTTCGAGGTGTCGCGTCGACGCCACGTCGAACGGCTCAACGACCACCTGACCGAAACCCTCCACGTCGACTGAGACGAACCCGAGAGGCTCGGTGTCACGATCGCCTCGGGTCGGCGGACTCCATTGCGAGGGATCGAAGAACCGGCCTGTGAGGTCGTCGGCATCGATGACGTTCTGCGCGTATCGGGCGATGTCGGGTGCGGTGTCGCTCGTCACCACGAGCGGGGGGCGCCCGCTCACCGATGCCCATTGCACGAGTCCATCTGCCGTCTCGCCCGGAAGGTTCATGAAGCCCTCGGCGTCGACGAGTACGACGTCGGCTTCCATCAACGACACGGATGGGTCCAGAGCGGCTGCGTCGAACGCGGCGGTCGCGGTCGTGAGATCCGGTGACGCGATCGCCGTCACGCAGCGCACACCGGGCAGCAGCGGACTCCCGCCCTCTGCTACGCCGTCACCGGGTTCGGGAGTGGGAGCCGGCGTCTCGACCTGGGTCGGCTTCGTAACCGCCCTGCGTCCACGCCGGAGCCACCCGACGGCGCCGCGGAGCTTGTCTCGCTCCGCTTCGAGTTTCTTGATGCGTGCGGCGCGGTCCTCTGCCCTCTTCCGCCAGATTTCGACCCGGTCGAACATCTCGGCGGCGCGGCGCTGCGCAACGTCGCGTTCGCGGCGCTCGTCGAACAATCGCTGTTCGAGTTCTTCGATTCTCCGTTCAGGGTCTTCAGCCATCAACAAGACGCTACAGCGTTCCGAGTGCAGGCATAATTCTCTTGTGAAGATCTGCATGTTCGTGAAGAACTCGTTCGAGTACGACGCCCGCGTCACGAAAGAGGCGAAGACCCTGATCGGCGACGGTCACGACGTGACCGTCGTGGCCCTCTTCGTGCCCGACGTCACGCCGGCAGAGGAGACGACCTCAGACGGCATCCACGTCATCCGGGTGCCGCGCTCGAGTTTCGGGATCCCCGCCCTGAATCGCATGGCGCAGCGATATGCGGGGTCGATCGAGTCCCGCCACGTGCGACTCACCGGCGACGCGTACAACGAGGCCACGGTGCGCGAACTCGGCATGCTTTCCGCCCCATCGACCGCCGCGCCGGGCAGCCCCACCGGCCCATCTCCGGCGTCGGTACGCCCGCCGGAGATACCGCCGGGCACGGCGAAGCGCGTCTGGGGGACCGTCACGACCCCGATCCTCCGATCCTTCGCGCGGTTCGCTCGCTTCATGTTCCGCCGCCTCAAGGGCCTCCTCGGCCAGCAGAGCCAGTGGCTGAAGCATCAGGCCATCGACCGGCGGATGATCAAGATCGGCGTGGCCTCGGGCGCCGACGTCTTCCACTCCCACGATCTGAACACGCTCAAAGTCGGAGCGACGTGCAAGGAGCAGACGGGGGCGCGTCTCGTTTACGACTCCCATGAACTTCAGACCGAGCGGAACCGGATGACCGAAGCCGGCAAGAAGAAGGCCATGGCCGAGGAGGGCCGGTACCTGCCGGAGGTCGATGCCATGATCGTGGCGAGCCCGGCGTGGATCCCCTGGAACCGCAGCCTGTACGGGACACTCCCCGACCCGACCGTGACCGTATTGAACGTCCCCGAGCCCACAGAGATCGACCGGTCGAAGGATCTCCGGTCCGAGCTGGGTATCGACCCGGAGGATCGAATCGTCATCTATCAGGGATCGATCCAGGAGAACCGCGGGATCGAACCGGCGATCGACGCCGTCGCCGGACTCGACCGCGTCGTCCTGATCGTGATCGGCTACGGCCATCACCGCCCCGTCCTCGAGAGCCTTGTCGAACAGCGCGGGCTGACCGACAAGGTGAAGTTCTTCGGACCGGTCCCGAACAACGAACTCATCTCGTACTCGGCATCCGCCGACATCGGCCTGGCGAACATCGTCAACTCGTCGGTGTCGTACAACACGTCGCTGCCGAACAAATTGTTCGAGTACGCGATGGCCGGCATCCCCGTCGTGGGGTCGGACTCCCCCGAGATCGGTCGCATCGTGACCGAGGAGCAGATCGGCGAAGTCTGCGACGCCGACGACCCGAGCGCTCTCGCCGATGCGATCACGACGATCCTCTCGGACCCGGGTCGCTATGCGGCGGGTCTCGACCGGGCAACCGCCCGATACAACTGGACCGTCGAGCGGGAGAATCTGCTCGATCTCTACCAGACCCTTGACACCGCCTGACGGCGCTCCACCCACTCCGTCGGGACCATTGACTTGAGCACGACGCTCGAAGCGTCGATACTCCAAACAGATCGCGAGTGTGGAGGCGACGTGATACGACGGGTACGACGATTCCTGGTCCTCATCGCAGTGGTCGTGATGGTGCTCTCGGTGGCACCGGCGGCGCTGGCCGACACCGACGAACTCCCCCCGGGGGGCACGTTCGTCGACGACGATCTCCTCCCCGAGGAGGGCTTCATCGAGGCAATCGCAGCGGCCGGGATCACCAGGGGCTGCAACCCACCCGTCAACAATGAGTTCTGTCCTGAGAGGATCCTCACGCGAGCGGAGATGGCGTCGATCTTCGTCCGTGCGCTCCGCCTTCCTGCGGGCACTCCCGGCCAATTCGCGGACACAACCGACTCGGTTCACGAAGCGGACATCGACGCCCTTGCAACCGCAGGGATCACCAAGGGCTGCAACCCTCCCGCCAACGACCGCTTCTGTCCCGATCGTCGAGTCAGTCGTGAGGAGATGGCGGCGTTCGTCGTTCGGGCCTTCGATCTGCCGGCGGCATCGTCCGATCACTTCTCGGATGACGACGGTTCGATCTTCGAGAACGACATCAACGCCATCGGCGCCGCGGGTATCACGAAAGGTTGCCGGACCGGCGCCTACTGCCCGACTGCCGGACTGACCCGCAGCCAGATGGCCGTGTTCATGGGCCGTGCCCTGCACCTCACGCCCATGGTGCCGCCGGAGCGTCCCCCGCCGCCATACCCGCAGGTCGGCCACGGCAAGCGCATCATCTACTCGAATTCGCAGCAACGCATATGGCTGATCGACGCGAACGAGCACCTCGTCGACACCTACCTCGTCTCCGGCAAGGTCGGTGTCCCCCGCTATGCGACGTACAGGGTTTTCTCGAAGTCCGTGTACGCGCACGCGCCATACGGCGGTATCACGATGAAGTACATGGTGCGTTTCGTCAAGCCGGGCACGTTCGGAAACGCCTGGTCATACGGCTTCCACACGATCCCGAGGTACTCGAGCGGCCAGCCGTTGCAGACCGAGGACCAACTTGGAACGCACCGTTCCGGTGGCTGCGTCCGTCAGGCCGATCACAAAGCGAAAGCGCTCTACGAATGGGCCCCGATCGGCACAACGGTCCACGCGATCCCATAGGCGCCGCTTCTTCCCCTCCCAACGTCCAACCGCATACACGGGAGGGCGCCACGACCAAGAGCGCATCGATCGGGCGGGTAGAGTGCCGCAATCGTGCCAGCCGGGAGCTCCATGTTTCGACGTCTGATCTTCTCCGTCGTGGTCGTCGGTGTCGTGTCGATGACGGCGATCGCTCTGGCGGCGCTGCCACCGGGTGGGAGCTTCTCCGACGACAACGGGAACATCCACGAGCCGAATATCGAAGCGATCGCAGCAGATGGCATCACGAAGGGATGCAACCCTCCTGCGAACACGCAGTACTGCCCGGACGAGTCGGTGTCTCGCGGAGAGATGGCGGCGTTCCTGCGACGCTCCCTCAACCTTCCCTCCTCGTCGGTCGACTACTTCGATGATGACGACGACTCCGTATTCGAAGGAGATATCAACGCCCTGGCGGCTGCAGGAGTGACCAAGGGCTGCAACCCGCCTGCGAACACCGAGTACTGCCCGGACACCGCCGTCACTCGCGGTCAGATGGCCGCCTTCCTCGACCGGGCGTTCGGGTACCCGGGATCACCCGACGACTACTTCATCGATGACAACGCGTCGATCTTCGAACCGAACATCAACGCCATCGCGCGTGCCGGTGTGACCAGGGGATGCAATCCTCCCGACAACACCAGATACTGCCCGTCCGAGCCGGTCGAGCGGGACCAGATGGCGTCGTTCCTCTCCCGGGCGCTTCATCTGGACCCGATTGCCCCGCCGCCACCCGATCCGCTCGCGCTCCCGCCACCGGCCGATGACTGGCTCGCCGCCCTGAACTGGTATCGCGCCTGGTCGGGGTTGGAACCCGCAAAGGAAGACACCGGTCTCTCCGAGGACATCGCCGCCCACCTTCGATACCTGGAACTGACCCCGGACTCGTACTTCACCGGAACATACGGCAACCTGCACACGGAGAACCCTTCCAGTCCCTACTACTCACCGTCGGGGGCTCGGGCCGGGTTGCGGTCGAACCTCGGATGGGGCAATACCGATCTCGACGCGATCGAGGGCTGGATGACGGCTCCGTTCCACGCCGCGGGGTTGCTCGAGCCCGGACTGCGCACCACCGGTTTCGCGCGAGGCGTAGACGCCCTGGCTCACCGGGGCGGTATGAACTCGGGCCTCGATGTCATCTCGGGCCTGGTCCCGGTGCAGAGCCGGGACGTGTTCTTCCCCGGACCGGGCGCACGCATCAGCCTCACCGAGTTCAGCGGTGAGAAACCTGATCCGACCGAGCCGTGCACGTTCAAGTCCAGCGAGAGTCCATTCGGTCTGCCCATCTACGCCTTCCTGTCCTTCCCCCCGACCGAAGCAACGACCGCGCACCTGACGTATCCGAACGGGACCACTATCAGCGGCGATGGTCCCCGGTCGCGCTTGTGCGTTCTTACGGAGCACAACGCGTTCAGCAGCGACCCGCTCTACTCCTACGCCATCGAGAAGTACCGCCAACACAACATGGTGTTGGTATTCCCGGATGAGCCGCTCACAGCAGGTGACTATCGCATCGAAATGGAGACCGCCGGGCGCACCCACCGGTGGTCGTTCAGCGTGATCGCCGGATCATCGTGAGACGTCGCCGATGAGATCAGCAGTACCTCTTGGCCAACGCGGTTTCGGCCGCAGGGCCTATCCTTCGCCGTGATGCAGAAAATCCTTGATCTCGATCGCCGCCTCCTCATCGGAATCCCGGTCGCCGTTCTGATCCTGCTCCTGATCGGGTTTGGCATCGGACGCCTCACGGCAGGCAGTTCGGCGGTGAGTGCATCGGATGCCGGTGTTGCCGGATCGACGTCCCCGGATGCTCCGCTGCAGAGCGACGACCCGGACACTCCCCCGCGCACCATCACCGGCGATGCCGCCACGGTTCTCCCGCCGTCCTCCGACGCGCCCGACGGAGAGATCCCGGTCTACGGGACCGAGGAGCAGCGTGAGGAGTACCTTGCGGGTCTGATCGACTCGAGCCTCATCGGGGGCTCCCGCACAGGACTGCTCGCGACCGCCGATCATGTTTGCTACAACCTCGAGCGTCTCGAAGCTCAGAATCGGTCGCCGGCGTTCGCCGTTCGGGTGGTGTGGAACGAGTCTCTGGCTGAACTCGATTCTGAGGATCTCGCCGCCTTCGGTGTTGTGTTCGCAGCCGCTCCCTACTACCTCTGTCCCGCTTCGATCGAGTACGGCGAAGAGGTCGCCTACTGGCTCGGCTACTGATCCTGGACGGCGTCCTTGATCAGACCCACGTAGGCGGATCGGACTGTCGTCGTCCACAAGTGACAGCCGCAGTTGATGTCGGTTGAGAACCACTCCGGATGCGGATCGGCAAGCGCCCACCAGTCGACCAGTTCGGCGTTCGCGAACCGGTTCGTATTGCTCCGAATCGCTGAGTTCGTTGACGACTCCCAGGTCTTGTTGAGTCGCACCGTGAGAAACAGCACGCGACGCTCGCTTCCGGCCACCCTCATCACATCGTCGAATTGAGATGCCCGTGGCGGACCGTTGGATCCAAGATGAACAACAACGACGTCCGGATCGTGTCCACGAGAAAGCCATTCTGCAAGCACGTCGTCGGCTGATGAAAACGCCCGACAGCACTTTGCGTCGACCGTCGTGTTCGGCATGCTGTCGGCGAGTCTCGGCGCCCAGACCACCACGCCCTCCATCACCGAGTCGCCGATGGCAAAGACCTCAGGATTGAGCGGTGGTGGAGGCGGCAGAGGGACGATCGGGGCAAGCCCCAGTGCCCGTGCGAGGAACGACGCCATCTGATCCCGCCGGACGACGTCGTCCGGGCAGTAGCGATCGTTGGCGGGCGGGTTACACCCCTTGGTCACCCCTGCGGTCCCGAGGCGGTCGATGTCGGCTTCGAAGATCGAGGTGTCGTCGTCGGTGAAGAGGTCTCCGCTCCCTGAGTCGGTGTACCCGAAACCGCGAGCGAGGAACGCCGCCATCTGACCCCGGGTGACACTGCCATCCGGGCAGTAGCGATCATTGACCGGCGGATCACACCCCTTTGTGATGCCGGCTGCGGCCAGGCGGTTGATGTCGGTTTCGAAGACCGATCCGTCATCGTCGGTGAAGTAATCCTCAGCGGTCGGCGGCGGGTCGAGGGCACGAACGAGAAACGCCGCCATCTGCCCGCGTGTCACACCGGCGTCGGGGCAGTAGCGATCGTTGACCGGCGGGTTGCATCCCTTCGTGATGCCTTCGGCCCGGATCGCCTCGATGTTGCCCTCGTGGATGTTCCCGTCGTCGTCGACGAACGTGCCACCCGGGGGCAGTTCGAGTGCGATGGCGATCGCCGTCCCGGCCATGAGTGATACAAGGGCGACCGTGAGAACGAACAGGCGAACCCTGAAGGTCATCTACGTCACTCCTCGATCGGCCTACGAATACCGAATCCCTGCGGCCCGGCCGGTCACATCGTACGCCGATTCTCCGAATGTTCTCTCACTGCTCGCTACAGGCGAGATGCTCTGACGAGGAAGGACGCCATCTGCTCCCGGGTCACGCTGGCATTCGGGCAGTAGTGGTCGTTGGCGGGCGGGTTGCAGCCGAGCGTGATTCCGACCTCAGCGATGGCGTTGATATCCGCCTCGAAGATCGAACTGTCGTCGTCGACGAAGAAATCCGTCGCACTGGCCGGCAGCGAGTAGCTGCGTCGCAGGAACGCGGCCATCTGACCCCGGGACACCAGGCTCGTCGGACAGTACCGATCATTGGCCGGCGGGTTGCAGCCGAGGGTGATCCCCGCCTCAGCGATGGCATTGATGTCGGTCTCGAAGATGGAGCCGTTGTCGTCGATGAAGAAGTCCGTCGAGCTGGCCGGAAGATCGAGAGCCCGGCGCAGGAATGCCGCCATCTGTCCTCGTGTCACGTTGTCTTCCGGGCAGAATCGATCGTTCAGTGGCGGGTTGCAGCCCCGGGTGATCCCGAGAGCTTCCATCTCTTCGATGTCGGTCTCATGCACGGATCCGTCGTCGTCGAGGAACCGACCGGAGGTGTCGCCTTCGTAGCGAGCCACCGTGATGGTGTCGGGCGAAAGATCCTTCGTCGACACGAAAACGGCACCGTCGACTGGTGAGGTAGTGACATCACCGAGTTCGGTGATGGGCCGGGTAGCGAAGACATCCGCGGACTCGACCTGGTCGACGACCGTGTTCGCTCCGCTCTCGAACGCACCGAGCAGATCGCCGGTTCGCAACCGGCCGACTTCGACACGATCCACGGAACCCGGCCAGTTGCCCACAGACGTGCCTTCCGGGACACCCGTCTGGTCGATGGAGTGGATGAGGTAGTTGACCTCGGCCGCCGTGGATCCCGGCGTGATCGACCCGAACACGGCCGTGCCGCTCGTGGAATCAAGATCCGCATCCGTGATCGTTCGCGCCGAGGAGAAGTCGGCCATGAACACCGATCCGGTCTCTGTGATCCGGTGGAATCCAATCGATGACCCGGGGGGTCCCGCGCCGTCATCACCGACGGCCACAGCGACGGCCCGTCCTGCGGTCGCTCCGACGTAGGCTCTCGGATTGGTCGTGCCAGCGTCCGGCGCTTCGAGGAAGAGCGTGGGGAACCCGGCGTCGGCCGTTCCGTCCGCGCGAAGTCGCACCACCCAGGCCGTCTCGCTGCCGTCGTCGTCTCCTCTCCCGGTGCCGGCCACGAACACGCGTCCTGCAGCGTCCGTCACGACGCTCGTCGGTTCGGTGTACTCGTTGATGGCGAAGGTTCCGCTGCCCAGGAGGGCACCGTCGAAGTCGAAGATCGCCACGATTGCGCTGATGCCGAGACCGATCTCGATGGTCCCCACGGCGTAGATCCGGCTATTGCCGATGGTGACCGCCGAAAAGGACAGCGGGGCGGGCGTTAGCCCGGCGAGAGGTGTCGCCGACGAGCCGTCGTCGGCCACGATCAGGCCCCACGGTTCATGAGCAGCCATTGTGCCGACCACGACCAAACGACCATCGGGGAGGAGGGCGGAATCCTCCAGTGTTGCGCCGGCCGGGACTCCGAACGTCGCGACGCCACCGGTCCCCCACGAGGGATCAAGATCCGCCGCGGATGCAGCCAGCGTCGTAGCCACCATCAACCCCGCCACCATCAACGCAATCGTGCGTGCTCTCCTCACTGTGCCCCTCCTTCGTGAATTCCCGTGTACTGCAGGTCGGGTCCAATCGATCGGACGCGTCGCGTGTTGAAGGAACCCAGAGTTCCCCCGAAGCCCACATTCAACCGTACCGATCGAACGGGCCGGTGTGGACCGTTTCTCGTCGCTCGCCCACAGAAGGGGTCGCGAACCGCGCGGTTCTCCCTACCCGAGGGCCCGGTGGAGGAAGGCGGCCATCTGGCCACGGGTGACTCTGGATCCGGGGCAGAACCGCGTATTCGAGGGCGGGTTGCACCCTTTCGTCACCCCGGCGGTGCCAAGCCGGTCGATATCTCCTTCGAAGATCGATCCGTCATCGTCGGTGAACAGATCACCACCGCCGTTGTCGCTGTAGCCGAGGGCCCGAACCAGGAAGGCGGCCATCTGCTCCCGCGTGACATTGGCATCGGGGCAGAACCGGGTGTTCGCGGGAGGGTTGCACCCCTTCGTGATCCCGGCGGCGGCCAATCGTTCGATGTCCGCTTCGAAGATCGAATCGTCATCGTCGGCGAACGGATCATTCAACCGCTCGGTCAGATCCAGAGCGCGGGTGAGGAAAGCGGCCATCTGCTCCCGCGTGACATTGGCATCGGGGCAGAATCGTGTGTTGGCCGGCGGGTTGCACCCCTTCGTGATCCCCATGGCCGCCATCCAAGCGATGTCCGCCTCGAAGATCGACTCATCATCGTCGGTGAACGGATCGGGATCGAACACCACGACGGCGAAGGCCGCCTCGGTGGCATTCCCCGAGGCATCGGTGGCAACACAGGAGACCGTTGTCGATCCGAGGGGGAACAGCGACGCCGAGGGCGGTTTGCAGGCAACTGTCGGGCGCGGATCGACGATGTCGATACTCGTAGCCGTGTAGTTGACCGTCGATCCACCCCCGTTCACGCTCTGAACGAACATGTCCCCGGGAACCGAGACGGTGGGCGGCGTCGTGTCCGCGACGCGCACCGTCTGCGTCGCCGCTGCCGTCGAACCCCCGGTACTGACCGCGGTCCACGTCACCAGCGTCTCTCCGAGCGGTAGCAGGTCCGGGGCATCGTTCGAGAGCGAGACCGTCCCCTCGATCGGGTTGTTCGCACGAACGCCGCTCAGTTCACCGGAGTACCCGCCGATCGTGTTGCCTTCCAGGACCAGCGGATCGATCGACACGGTGATCAGCGGCCGATCCAATCGCTCGTGAACGGCCTGCCGGATGTCGGGGAGTTGGGCGTACAGGAAGGCTCCGGGACACGCCGTCGCTTTCCAGTCGCGGTGTCCCGAGATCGTGTCGACGGTCTGCGCCGCGTCCGACACCGGGTTGTCATAGTCCACGGTGCCAAGCGGGTCGAGATCATGCCGCGCCGCAAGTTCGGCCAGGACCCCTTCGAGAGATGAGACGGCTCCCTCCGTCGGCCCGACCGGCTCGATGGTGGGCGGATAGTCGAACTCTGTCTCGTCGGCGAAGATCCCCAGCAGCGCGATCCCGACGTTCCCCTGGTTGTGATACTTCGTGTGGCCGCCGCTGGCGAGAGCGCCGGCTTCGTCGTGAGCGAAGTCCGAGCCATCCCCGCCCCCGCTGCACGGGGTGCTCTCGCTCCCCGACCATCGTCCTTCGTAGATCAGGCCTTGCTCGTCGATCAGGTAGTTGTAGGCGATGTCGCCCCAGCCGTTGTGCACCGCGTGGTTGTAGTACGTCGCCTGTACCAGTCCGACCGGATCCTGGCCATTCCAATCGGCCGTGTGATGCACCGTCAGCGTCTGCACCGGATAGAAGCTGGGAGGCCACGCCTCCGCGCCGTCGATGTCGCCGTCGACGTAGCGGTATGACTCGTCGGCCCCCCACTCCGCGCGGGAGACGCAGTTCGACAGGGCATCGGCAGCACCCCCGGGCCGCGTGCCGATCGTGATGAGCGGCCCGTCGGTCGTGTTGATCGCAGCCACGCTCGGCGCGTCCGCCCATGCCGGCACGCCTCGCACCTGGTAGGCCTCTGCATCGCCGGCCGGGATGAGACCGCTCGTCCACTGCTCGGGTGCTTCTGCCCCGTCCTGGGCGAAGGGGGACCACGATCCCCATCGGCCGTCGTGACGGAACCGCACGGCGCCGTGAGATTCGGCCGAACCGTGGGAGTGGAGATCCATGTCCCGATCCGTTGCACCCCACTGGATCGCCACGTAGTCGATCGGGAAATCGGTCTCGATGGGACCGACGCCGACCGGCCGCGTGTCACCCAGCGTCTCGTGCACACGCCGTGCATCCGCGGGACCCGATCCAAGCACGATCGCGGACGCGACGAGTACGACGACGAGTACCCACCGCGTAGCGATGTGGATTCGGTCGTTGATCGACCCGGCGGAGATCAGCATGGCCCTGGGAGAAGCATCGAGAGGAACGCTATCAACGATCGCCACGAAGGAGAGTCTTTCGGGCGTTGGACGCACAGCGCGGAGCAACCCAGAATCACGGTTGCGCAAGTGTCGTTGTCCCCTGTTCACCGACCATGTTCGGGTCTATTGATGGGAGGTACCACAACTACTTTGGGGGTGTTTGCGATGCGTCGCATGTTCGTTTGTGTTCTCGCCACGCTGCTGGGTCTCTCGGCGGTGATCGTTGGGCCCGATCCGAGCGCTGCGGTGACCCCCGGCGGCATCGGTCGCATCGTATTCGCGTCGACGATGGACGACCTGAATGGAGAGATCTACATTCGCGACTTCTCCGGCGGAGGCCTCATTCGCTTCACGAACAACACCGCGATTGACGACGACCCGGCATGGTCGCCGGACGGATCCAAGATCGCATACACGACGGACATAAACAGCAACCTCGACGTCTTCGTGCTGAACGTCGACGGCACCGGTCTGTACAACCTGACCAGCAACGCACCCGACGATAGGAGACCGGCGTGGTCGCCGGACGGATCGAAGATCGCATTCGAGTCGTATCGGGACGGCAATTGGGAGGTCTATGTGATGAACGCCGACGATGGCAGTAGTCCGACGAACCTCTCCGGCAACGCCTTCTATGACGGTGAGCCGGCGTGGTCGCCGGACGGATCGAAGATCGCATTCACGTCGGACCGCGACGGTAACTATGAGGTCTATGTGATGAATCTTGATGGCAAGGGCCGTGTGAATCTCTCCAACACTGCCAGTGTGGACGAGGAACCTGCGTGGTCGCCGGACGGATCGAAGATCGCCTTCACGTCGAACCGGGACGGCAACGACGAGATCTACGTGATGAGCGCAGACGGCACCGATCAGACCAGGCTCACGAACGACCCGGGCTGGGACAACCAACCGGCGTGGTCGCCAGACGGATCGAAAATCGCCTTCACGTCGACCCGGGATGGCAACCAAGAGGTCTACATGATGAACCCCGATGGGACCGACGCCGCTCCTCTCACCACCAATCCCGCCCATGAGTACTCCATCGATTGGGAGGCGGTGAACCGTCCGCCGGTCGCCCGCAACGACACAACCACCGTCCCGCGGGGCGGGTCGGTGACGATCGAAGCGTTGGCCAACGATTCGGATCCCGACGGCGATCGGGTCAGGCTCGACTCAATCGTGACACCACCCACCCACGGTACGATCACGAACAAGTGGGTGACTTCATTCGTCTACGCCCATGACGGTTCGGCGTCGACGATCGACACGTTCACCTACCGGATCAACGACGGCCTCGATGCGAGCGCCTTGACGGACACCGCGACCGTCACGATCGCCATCAAGAGCACGGACCCGGGTCCGGACCCGGACCCCACTCCGACCCATCCGAGGTTCGTCGACGTGCCCGCAACCCACTTGTTCTACGCCGACGTCGAGTGGCTCGCATCGGAAGGCATCACGAAGGGCTGTAACCCGCCCATCAACGACCACTACTGCCCCGACGCGAACGTCACCCGCGGTCAGATGGCCGCGTTCCTCGTTCGGGCGTTGGGCTACACCGACGACGGTGGCGGTGACCTGTTCGTCGACGATGACTCGTCGATCTTCGAAGCCGACATCGACCGACTCGGAACCGCAGGCGTCACCAAGGGCTGCAACCCGCCCGCCAACACCCACTACTGCCCCGACGCCTACGTGACCCGCGGCCAGATGGCAGCGTTCCTGGTGAGGGCCATGGGTTACACCGACAACGGCGGCGGTGACCTGTTCACCGACGACAACGACTCCATCTTCGAAGGCGACATCGACCGACTCGGAACCGCAGGCGTCACGAAGGGCTGCAACCCGCCCACGAACACGCACTACTGCCCCGACGCCCACGTCACCCGAGCCCAGATGGCCGCCTTCCTACACCGAGCCCTCGGATAGCTGGTCCCCTTCTTCCTCCTCCCCAGCACGGGAACGTGCCGAACCCGGGAGCCGGTCCTGCATGGGTCGTTGTCCCCTGGACAGCGTCTGGGGCGGGAACTATGAATGAAAGGTACCGTCGCTCTTTGGGGGTGTTTCGATGCATCGCGTTTCTGTTTGTGTTCTCGCAACGCTGCTGAGCGTCTCGGCGGTGATCGTCGGACCCGATCCGAGCGACGCCGTGGTGCCTGGTGGAATCGGCCGGATCGTCTTCGTGTCGAACATGGACGAAACAAACGGGGAGATCTATGTTCGAGACTTCTCCGGTGGAACCCCCCTTCGACTGACCAACGACTCCTTCTTCAAGTCCGGCCCGGCATGGTCGCCCGACGGATCCAAGATCGCCTTCTGGTCACAGCGGGGTGGAGGCCACAACGTGTGGTTGATGGATGCTGATGGGTCCAATCCTGTCAATCTGACGGCCGCCCCACTCAGTGACAACTACGAACCGTCGTGGTCGCCGGACGGATCGAAGATCGCGTTCATGACGGGACGGGACGCGAATTCCGAGATCTACGTGATGAACGCCGACGGCAGCGATCCGAAGAACCTCTCCAACGACTCCGCATGGGACGGGGACCCCGCGTGGTCGCCTGACGGATCGAAGATCGCCTTCTCGTCGAACCGGGACGGCAACTACGAGATCTTCGTGATGAACGCCGACGGCAGCGATCCGAAGAACCTCTCCAACACCGCCGTCGCCGAGAACGCGGTTCCGGCGTGGTCGCCGGACGGATCGAAGATCGCGTTCACATCCGACCGGGACGGCAACAACGAGGTCTATGTGATGGACGCCGACGGCAGCGATCCCAAGAACCTCTCCAAGAACCCCGTCTACGATCAGGATCCCGCATGGTCCCCGGACGGATCCAAGATCGCGTTCACGTCGGATCGGGACGGCGACTGGGATATCTTCATGATGAACCCTGATGGAAGCGACGTCGGCCACCTCACCGACCACCCGGCCCATGAGTACCAAGTCGATTGGGAAGCGGTGAACCGTCCGCCGGTCGCCGTCAACGACACCGCCACGGTCCCACAGGGCGATTCGGTGACGATCACCGTGACGGGCAACGACGCGGATCCCGACGGTGATGCGGTGACCCTCGACGGGGTTGTCACCGCGCCATTGCACGGGACGCTGTCGACCCTCACGGCGTCGTCGCTTGTGTACTCCCATGACGGTTCGGCGTCGACGACGGACACGTTCACCTACCGGATCAACGACGGCCTAGGCCCGAATCCCCTGACGGATACCGCGACCGTGACGATCACCATCACAATCCCGGATCCGGACCCAGACCCGACCCATCCGAGGTTCGTCGACGTCCCCGCAACCCACTTGTTCTACGCCGACGTCGAATGGCTCGCCACAGAGGGCATCACGAAGGGCTGCAACCCGCCCATCAACGACCACTACTGCCCCGACGCCAACGTCACGAGAGGCCAGATGGCAGCGTTCCTCGTCCGGGCCATGGGATACACCGATGACGGCGGCGGTGACCTGTTCGCCGACGACAACGGATCGATCTTCGAAGCCGACATCGACCGACTCGGCACCGCAGGCGTCACCAAAGGCTGCAACCCGCCCGCCAACACCCACTACTGCCCCGACGCGAACGTGACCCGCGGCCAGATGGCCGCGTTCCTCGTCCGCGCACTCGGATACACCGATGATGGAGGCGGAAACCTGTTCACCGACGACAACGGATCGATCTTCGAAGCTGACATCGACCGACTCGGCACCGCCGGTGTCACCAAGGGCTGCAACCCGCCCACCAACGACAGGTTCTGCCCTGACGCCTACGTCACCCGAGCCCAGATGGCCGCCTTCCTCCACCGAGCCCTCAAATAGCCACATGCCTGTCCCCCCGGCCGGAGGACTGGGAGACGCGAGGAGCCTGCGATGAACAGGGCGGCGTCCTCGACACAGGGGAGCCTCCCTCCTCCTCATA
>JAYEIJ010000008.1:0-7102 GCA_034660035.1 Actinomycetota bacterium
TCGAGCGGCGCCGGTCCTGGAGGATGCTCCAGAGCCGTGCCGGGATCACGAACGTCGACTACGAGGCACAGAAGAGTGTCCGGAAGACGATCGACGCAGACGAGATCGGAACGGGCGAAGTGCTCGGCGTTGCGGCAGAGCGGATGCGCGAGGAGCTAGAAGCGGCCGGCGTGAAGTTCGACTGATTCGGGAACGGCCGTGGTCCGTAGTCCGTAATCCGTAATCCGTACGGACTGCGGACTACCGGATGGATTCCCATATTCGGTAGCGCGGCGTAGGTTGGGGGTATGAGCAACCCCGACGCCGGGGATCGTATGTCGACGGGGGCGAGGCCCGGTTTCGCTGCCGCGCTCTCAGCGCTCGTTCCGGGTGCAGGACAGTGGTATTCGGGACGGCCCGGTCGCGCCGCCATCGTGGCTTCACCGTTGCTCCTCATCGTCATCGTCGCGATCGTGGCCCGGCAGGGCGGTGCCGTCGGTGTTCTCGAATGGATCGTCCGGCCCGCCGTACTGTGGACGCTGCTGGCCATCAACGTGCTTGCGCTGGCTTGGCGCCTGTTCGCCGTCGTCGACGCCTACCGGATTCCGGGGGCCTCCCGAATCGGATGGTGGTCGATGGCACTTCTCGGTGTTGCGATCATCGTCGTGTTCGTCCCGCACGTTGTCATCGGTGGGTACGGATTCCGCAGTGCGCTCCTGATCGATCGGGTGTTCGTTTCCGCAGACTCCGGTGGGAACACACCGGTCACCCTGGCGCCCCCATCGCCGGAGGCCGATCTCGTCCCCGATCCTGTGGCCGCCGAGGCGACGACGGTGGCGCACACGACCACGTTGGCACCGACAACTACGGAGGCTCCACCCAGGAAGAATCTGATCTTCCGACCGGGATTCGGCGATCCGGATGCCATCAAGGCGCGTCCCGACATCGTCAAGGGTGAACGCCCTGCACCCTTTCTTCCGTTCGAAGAGCGCGTCGACCCCGGACGGCTCACGTTCCTGCTCGCTGGTGGTGATGCGGGCCCGGGGCGAGGGGGGCTGCGAACCGACACCATCATGGTCGCGACCGTCGAGCTCGAGACCGGGGAGGCGGCCCTGTTCGGTATCCCCAGGAACATGGGCCAGATTCCGATGCCGAAGCGTTTCGAGAACGCCTTCAACGATCTTGAACGACGCCTCGCTCCGGGGAGCGATCCGTCGACCTGGACGGACACAGACGGAGATGGTGAGCCCGACAAACCGTCGTATTCTCTCTGCCACTGCTTTCCGGAGCAGATCAACGCTCTCTACCCCTATACGCGGAAGTGGACGCGATCGTTCCCCGATGAAGTCGACCCGGGGATGGCAGCGTTGCGCGAGGTCGTTGAGCACATGACCGGTCTCCACATCGACTACTACGTGCTTGCCGACATGCGGGCGTTCGTTGCTCTTGTCGACGCCGTGGGTGGCGTCGATGTCTACGTTCGGGATGCGCTGCAAGCAGAGGTTTCTCCGCCTGCCGAAGGTGAGAAATGGGCAACCGTGGACGTGCAACCGGGATGGAATCACTTGTCGTCGACCGAAGCGCTGGCCTATGCGCGAGCGCGAAAGGGGTCCTCCGACTACGTCCGGATGCAGAGACAGCGCTGCCTCCTGCGGTCCGTCGCGGGAAAGGCCGATCCGTTCACTCTGTTTCGGTCGTTCCCTGCGATCGCCGATGCCATCGAGCGCTACGTCGTCACCGACGTGCCGGTCACCTTCCTCCCGGATCTCGTGCGGGCGGCGGCGGCATTGGACTTCTCCAATATCGCCACTGTCGGGTTCAACCCGCCCTACTACGCCCCGGAGCGGGATCACAAGTACCGCCCGATTCCCGACCTGGGCCGGATCAGATCCAAGGTGAAGAGCGTGCTGGAGGAAGGAGTCGTGGCCCAGAGCAAGACGGGTGTGAGCGAGTGTGATCCCGACGAGTAGCAAGTAGCAAGACCAAACCAGGTCTTATGTCTTGTGTCTTGCTACTTGCTACTTGCTACTTGCTACTCGATCCGGTCTGTGTTCTTCTTGATGGCGAAGATCACCATCACCAGTTCGAACATGATGCGATAGCCCAGCACCACCAGGATGAACACCAGTCCACCGACGACGATATTTACGAGACCGGTGGTGACGCTGCTGCCGAATCCGGCGATGATCATCATGAGCCACGCGATTCCTGCGAGCACGATCATGATGATGAACGCGATCTTGACGACGATCGGTGTGACGAACTTCGTAAACGTGAAGTCGAAAATGTCTGCCAACGTGGCCTTTTCTTCCATGGTTCCCTCCCTGGGAGTCGTGGGTGTTTCCGCATCGTAGGAGCAGGTGTGTCCGAGGTGGGGTAAATGGGTGGTAGCGTCGCTCCTCTCTGTGACCGATCTACCACGCACATCCCTGTCTATGACCGGTCGTCGTCGAATCGCGGTGGCTGCTGGAGGCGCGATCGGTGCGGTGTTGCGTGGTGTGACGGGCGAGATCGTTGTGGCGGGTGGATTCGATCCTCTCTGGGCCACGTTCTTCGTCAACGTGACGGGGTCGCTGTTCCTCGGCTTCCTGATCGCATGGCACACCGGGCAGTCGCGTTCGTCTCCCCTCGTGATCCCGTTCGCCGGGGTCGGGATCCTCGGTGCGTTCACCACCTTCTCCCTTTTCTCTGCCGAAGTGTTCGAACTGCTCCGGACCGGGGATCCCTGGCTTGGCGTTGTGTACCCGATCGGCATGATCGGAGCGGGCTTCGTTGCCGCACTGATCGGGATTCGAATCGGGGGACCACGATGACCTGGCTGCTCGTTGGTGTTCTGGGGGCTCTCGGCTCGCTTGCCCGATACGGAGTATCTGGAGTCGTTCAACGCCGATGGCGGACAACATTCCCCGTCGGCACGCTCGTTGTGAATCTCACGGGTGCGTTCGCAGCCGGAGTGTTGCTCGGCATCACCGCAAGCCGATCTGTGCCCGACGTCGCCCTGTTCGCGGGAGGGGTCGGGTTCCTGGGCGGATACACGACCTTCTCGACCTGGATGGTTGAGACCGTGCTCGCTGCCGAGTCGGGCGGACGGTCCGGGGTGCGGCGGGCAGCCGAGAATCTGGCTGTTCCCCTCGTTGCGGGTGTCGCCGCCGTGTGGATCGGGTTCGTCCTTGGGGGATGGGTGTAGAGGTGTGCTGCGCGACTGGAGAGCACGTCTCAGCGGCTTGCTCCTTCGGCTCCTAGGATGAGTTCCATGGACAACGTTGCAGAAGGCCGATTGCTTCGGGTCATCATCTGTGAGGGTGATCGGGAAGGCGGTATTCCACTGGCCGAGGCGGTTGTCGACGCTCTGCGGGATGCAGAGATCGCCGGCGCCACGATTCTTCGCGGTGTGGCCGGATACGGCAGTTCAGCGGTCCTGCACACAACGCACGTTCTTCGCCTGTGCGAGGATCTTCCCATGGTGATCGAGGCTGTTGACACTGTCGAGAAGATCGACGCTGTGCTGCCCAGGATCCAGGAACTCGTCGGGGACGGATTGATCACCACCCAGAAGATCGAGATCCACGCTTCCCGGCCATCCAACTGATCCGGCAATCAAGACTCTTCCATCCGGCCCCACCCCTTGATAGGTTGATGCCATGGCATCACCAACCCGTTCATTTCGCCCGGCGCTCTTCACCTTCCTGAACGACCTCTCCGAGAACAACGATCGACAGTGGTTCGCGGATCACAAGGATCGTTACGAGCAGTACGTCAAGGATGCCGGTCTCCAGTTCATCCGGGACTTCGAGCCGTACCTTCACGAGATCAGCCCGCACTTCGTGGCAGATGACCGCACCGTCGGTGGGTCCCTGTTCCGCATCTACCGGGACATCCGGTTCTCGAAGGATAAGACGCCGTTCAAGACGCATCTCGGGATCCAGTTTCGACACGAAGCAGCGAAGGACGTCCACGCTCCCGGGTTCTACCTCCATCTCGATCCGGCAGGGAGCTTCGCGGGCGTCGGCATCTGGCGGCCCGACGGCCGGTCCGCCCTTGCCATTCGCGAGACGATCGTCGATCGATCGAAGGACTGGATGGGGGTGATGAGTGATCCCGGATTCACCTCGGCCTTCACGCTCGAGGGAGAAGCCCTGAAGCGCCCGCCGCGCGGATTCCCGCCGGATCATCCGCTCGTCGAGGACCTCAAGCGCAAGGACTTCATCGCGACCGGAAGACTCTCGAGAAAGACCGCAACCGCTCCGGATTTCCTCGAGCAGTACGCCGGGATGAACCGGAACGCGACCGGATTCATGGAGTTCCTGACGAAGTCCCTCGGGTTGCCGTTCTGAACAAGTGGAAAGTAGAAAGTAGAAAGACAGGACCCGGACGCGATGTTCGGGTCTTTCTACTTTCTACTCTCTACTGCCTTTTCGATCATCTCTTTCAGCCTCGGCAAGTCCGCCGAGCCGGCGTCTCCGAGGTTCACCATCCCGACCGGTCGATTGCGATCGCTCAGGGCCACCTGATCTCCAACGGACTGGGCCGTGATGAGTTCGCCGAGCGAGTAGTCGCTCTCCGGGACATCGAGATCGCGGGTAGGGCGATCAACGATCTGGAGGAACACGCCACCGTTGGGTCCACCTTTGTGGAACTGGCCGGTTGAGTGAAGGAATCGCGGTCCGTACCCGATCGTGACGGCGGCTCCGGTTGCCTCTGCTATCACGTCGGCGATAGCGTCGAGGCGCTGTGCCGTCGCTCCCGTCGGATCGAGATACGCCTGCAGGGCGACGTAGCCGCCCGGGGTGGCCGATGAGAGGAGCGATCGTAGACTGTCGATGGTCGCATCGTCGTCCAGCGTCCACTCTGCGACGTTGAAACCGCCGAGGCCTTCTGTCATGGCGGTGTGTGCGAGGGACTTCGCAAGCTGCACGTCGGGTTGATCGAACGGATGAACACCGAGGACCGCGCCGGCCGCTGCAGTGGCCATCTCGAGGATGTACATGGCGCCGCCGAGGTCGTACGCATCGTCCATGGTCATTGTGACGGACGGGCCTTCCACCGGTGTCGCCCCGCTGAGACCGATCGTGAACGGCAGCCGATCGGGAGCGGATGGTGCGCGGCCGTCGGCGACGGGGAGGATTCCCATCCCATCTTTCCCGAGCGATTCGGCGACGAGTTGTTCGATCCATACAGGGAATGAGGCCAGGACGGGATCCGTGTCGAACACGATCTTGTCTCGTCCGGCGAGCGCGAACTCGCCGAGGGCGGCGCCGAGCCGAAGTGCCGGATTCTCATCAACGTCGACGTCCGGTCCGCATGCGAAGGCCGCTGCGTCGGCTCCCGCAAGAAGGCGGCCGAGGTCAACTCCGACCAGCGCCGCGGGAACCAGGCCGAACTCGATCAGCGCTGAGAATCGTCCACCAACGTCGGCCGGTGCGAGGAACACCGCTCGGAATCCGCGCTCGTCGCCGAGGCGGGCCAACTGTGAGTCCGGGTCGGTGATGGCGATGAATCGACTGCCGGGATCGTCGAGAGCTGTGGTCGCCCTGTCCCAAAGGACGTGAAAGAACGACATGGTTTCGAGCGTCGTTCCGGACTTGGACGCGACGATGAACAGCGTCGTCGCCGGATCGACGGTGTCGGCCACGCGAGTGGCCACGTCGGGGTGGGTCGAGTCGAGCACCGTCAGCTTTGGACCATCGGAGTGGCGAAACACGGATGCGAAGACCTCAGGGGCAAGGCTCGATCCGCCCATCCCCAGCAGTACGACGTCGGTCAGCCCCTCATCGAGCGCAGCGGCGACGAACTCGTTGATGGCATCGGACCCGTCTGAGCTTCCGGGACAGAGCCATCCGAGGCGGTTGGTGATCTCGTCGCGGGGAGGATCGAACCAGAGCGTCGCATCATGGTCCCACAAGCGGCGAGCGAATCCGGAGTCGCTCCAGGAGGCAAGGCGAGCATCGATCGCGGGTTGGACGTCACCCGCATCGATCTCGAGAGCGACTGTCACGAGCGGCCTCGTTGGGTCTCGATCGCGGCAAGGAGGCCGTCGAATGCACCGGCGAATGATGCGACGCCTTCGACCTGGAGTTCCTCGGTGATCGCATCGAAGTCGATGCCGAGACTTGCGAGCCTTGCGAAATGTTGCTCCGCGTCATCGACACCACTCGTCAGCGCTGCTGGATCCACGATGCCGTGGTCCCTGAATGCGTCGATGGTCGCCGGTGGGATCGTGTTGACCGTGTTGGGTCCAACGAGTTCGGCGACGTACAGCACGTCGGAGTAGGCGGGATCCTTCGTCGATGTCGAGGCCCAGAGTGCACGCTGAGCCCTTGCGCCGCGGGACCGCGCCGGGTCGAACGGTGAACCCTCGAAGACCTCCTGATAGCGCCGATAGGCGAGTTTGGCGTTCGCCACGGCTGCCATGCCTCGGAGCGAGAGGGCTTCGTCCGTCCCGATAGCGTTGAGAGCGGCATCGACCTTGCCGTCCACCCGGCTCACGAAGAACGACGCGACCGAAGCGAGCCTCTCCGGATGCTCGCTGCGCTCGGCGCCTCGCACGTAGGCCATGGCAACCGCGTCGTAGTCGGCCAGACTGAACATCAGCGTGGCGTTGATGTTGACGCCGGCCGCGGTGAGTTCTTCGATGGCGACGATGCCGGCCGACGTCGCAGGGACCTTGACCATGAGATTCGGGCGATCGACCCATGCCCACAGTCGGAGCGCGTCGGCGATCGTGCCTTCGGCGTCGTCGGCCAGGGTCGGGGACACCTCAAGGCTGACGTAGCCGTCGGCACCGTTGGTGGCGTCGTAGACACGGCGGAGAGCGTCCGCTGCACCGCGAACGTCCTCGACGGCGAGCGACTCGAACACCGAAAGGGCGTCTCCATCTGCGGCAGCGATCGCGGCGTCGTAGAGGTTCGAACCGGCGATCGCGTTCTCGAAGATCGATGGATTCGAGGTCACGCCGGTGACTCCCTCGTCGATGAGGGCGGCAAGCTCGCCGTTCGTCAGCATGTCGCGACGGATGAAGTCGAGCCAGACGCTCTGACCGGCGGCAGCGAGTTCTTTCAGTTCGGCCATTGCATGCTCCAGGTTGGGGGTTGGGGGGATTCTCGCAGGTCCGCGCGCCGTTGCC
>JAYEIJ010000008.1:7202-20979 GCA_034660035.1 Actinomycetota bacterium
CGTTCTGTGGGCTGTCGGCGCCATATAGGACGCCACGAACCCTGGGTATGCGGGGTTAGGGGAGGAGGCGGCGAAGGGTTTCAGCCATGTCTGCACCCAGGTCGTCTCGCTCGAGGGCCAGGGCCACGTTCGCTTCGAGGAAGCCCGCCTTCGTCCCGCAGTCGTAGCGGAGACCGTCGTGAACGACGGCGTGGAACGGAGCGCCGCCGATGAGTCGGGCCAGGGCGTCGGTGAGTTGGATCTCGCCACCCGCTCCGCGGTGGCCGTCGCCGAGCAGGCCCATGACCCCCGGTTCGAGGACGTATCGGCCCACGGCGGCGTAGCGCGAGGGAGCGTCGGCCGGGTCCGGTTTCTCTACCAGTCCCTTGACCTCGATCGTTCTTCCGTCCACCGCCCCCGGTGTGACGATGCCGTAGGAGCCGGTCTCGTCTTGCGGGACCTCGACCACGGAGATCACGTTGCCCCCGGTCTCGTTGTGGACGTCGATGAGGTCTGCGAGTGGAGGGCGATCCCCGCGCAACAGCTCGTCGGCGAGGAGCACGGCGAACGGTTCGTCGGCGATCAGGTTCCTGGCGCACCACACGGCGTGACCGAGTCCCAATGCATCCATCTGTCGGACATACGAGATTCGGCCGGGGACGGTGACTGAGACCATCGCAAGCTCCAGGAGATCATCTTGCCCGCGCTCGGTGAGGGCCCTCTCGAGTTCGGCGTTCCGGTCGAAGTGGTTCTCGACCGCGGCCTTGCCGTGCGCTGTGACGAACACGAGGTTCTCGATTCCGGCGTCTTGTGCCTCTTCGACGGCGTATTGGATCAGCGGCTTGTCGACGACCGGCAACATCTCTTTCGGGACGGCCTTGGTCGCCGGGAGGAACCGGGTGCCGAGTCCACCGACCGGGAACACTGCCGTACGCACACCCATCAGCCGAGCACCGACCTTTCGATTCGGTCCGCGTGACCTTTCGCCTTGACGTTGTACCAGACGGCCGTGATGACTCCATCCGTGTCGATGGCGATCGTGGAGCGGATGAGCCCTTCGTACTCGCGGCCGTAGTTCTTCTTCAATCCCCACGCGCCGAAGGCTGTGGCGATCGCGTGATCCGGATCCGAGATCAATGAGAAGGGAAGGTCGTACTCGTCATGGAAACGAGCGAGCTTGTCCGGCTGATCGGGGCTGATACCGACGATGGCGTATCCGGCAGTGTCGAACGCCTCGTAGCGGTCCCTGAAGTCGCAAGCCTCGGTCGTGCAACCAGGCGTGAACGCTTTCGGATAGAAGTACATGAGCAGGTTCTGTCCGGCGAAGTCCACGCTGGAGACCTCGACGCCGTTGTGATCGACACCGTCGAATGGAGGTGCTTGCCGGCCTGGTTCGAGTCGCATCGGTGCTCCTTTGCCTCGTATGGAAGGCTACTCGGTGGCTCGGCGCAGCCGGAGTTGCCCACACGCCGCGTCGATCTCCTGGCCCCGCGTCTCACGCAGGGTCGCGTTGGCGCCGTTGGCGAGGAGCGTCTCGACGAAGCCGCGGATCCGGTCGTCCCCGGAGGGACGATCGTCGCTCAAAGGTGTGGGATTGAGCGCGATCACGTTCACATGTGCCCGCAGCCGCTTGGCGATCGTTGCGAGCTTACGGGCCTGATCATCCGAGTCGTTGACGCCGTTGATGAGCGTCCACTCGATCGAGATGCGCCTCCCCTTGGCGGCGAAGTAAGCCTCGGATGATTCGATCACAGCTTCAAGCGGGTACCGGTCGTTCAGTGGAACGAGGCGGGAACGGGTCACGTCGTCGGCGCCGTGGAGGCTCACAGCGAGATAGACGGGCCAGGGTTCGTCGGCAAGGCGGTCGATGCCGGGAACGACGCCGACCGTCGACACGGTGATCGATCTGGCCGACATCCCGGACACCTCGATCAACCTCCGAAGCGACTCTCGCACACGCTCGTAGTTCGCGAGCGGTTCGCCCATGCCCATGTAGACCACGTTCGTGACGCGATCCGGAGAACCGGGGATGGGGAACCGGCGGAGAAAGGCGTTGGCGTACGCGACCTGGGCAACGATCTCACCGGCCTCGAGGTGCCGGTCGAAACCGAACTGTCCCGTGGCGCAGAACGTGCATCCCATCGCGCAACCGACCTGTGACGAGATACAGATCGTCGTTCGTTTCCGGTACCCCATGAGGACGGCCTCGACAGCGGCGCCGTCGGGTGCACGGAACAGCCACTTCCTGGTGCGGCCGTTGTCGGCGCTCTGATCCACGTCGACCTCGAACGGCCACAGATGGTCTCCGATCGCCTCGCGAACAGCGCTCGGGAGGTTCGTCATCTCCTCGGCGGTCAGCACGGGGGAGTGGTAGAGCCAATCTCGAAGTTGATCGGAGCGAAAGGATGGCTCTCCGGGCAGCATTGAGCCGAGGTCCTCGGGTGGGACCAGATAGGGCGAGGTGCCGCTCACGGCAGGTCGGCGGCCTGCTCCATCCATGACG
This sequence comes from Actinomycetota bacterium, assembly GCA_034660035.1. GTDB lineage: Bacteria > Actinomycetota > Acidimicrobiia > Spongiisociales > UBA5794 > JAHEEL01. The sequence goes on from JAYEIJ010000008.1 coordinate 9,685, forward strand.
TGGCCGTCGACTCCGACACGCCCGCTGCATCGGAAACGGCAGTCGCATCGGCGGAGACGAGTTCGGCGAACGACGTGATGCCGGCTTCGACGAGACGCTCGGCGTACACCGGGCCGATGCCTTTCACCGTGGTCAGGTCGTCATCCGACGAGGGGGACATGTCCCCGGTCCGGAACCGCGGTGGCGGTCCATCGGGGATTTCCGGTGCTGGGAGCAGCTTGTCGCGCAACGCCCATACGGCTGCGCCGAGACCAACGATGACGCCTCCGATGCGGAGGACCTGCTTGAGCGGCTTGTTCATGTCGCCCATGCTACAGACTTCTGCCGGGACGTTGCAGGCTGATCGCTGTGAGCGGGTCTCCGGTGGATCGTCGCCATCTTCAGAGCGACGAGACCTGGAGAGGCGGTCCCCGGGGCCATTCGATGGCGTTCTAGGATCCGCAGCTACCGTACGTGGGGAGGCGGCTCCACGGGATCCACCAGTTGCTCCCCCGACTCTCGTAGTAGTCGGCCAGCCACTTGCCTGCCGCGATGTTGGCTGCTCCGTTGTAGGGGCTGGCCACGAGGCCGTTCGAATCGACGAAACCGGCACCGGCGGCGCGGGATGACCAGTACTTGGAGAGGTGCTGCAGCAGACCTGAGGCGCCGGAACTCGAGTTGTAGGCGGTGGGGTCTCCCCGGGACTCGCGCACCATGATCCCGAGCACACAATCAACCTGGTCGGCGCGCCAGTACTTCGCCACGGTCGATCGCCAGTTCTCCACGTCTCGCTGACCGCCCCCGTCGGCAGGCCACTGCGGGGACCACTTCGACGTGGTCGACGGCGGCTTCGTCGTTGTTGTGGGTGCCGCTGTGGTTGTGGTCGTGGCTGTGGGTGCCTTCGTGGTGGCTGTTGTGTCGGATGACGCCGGCGCGGTCGTTGTTGTGGCGGGTGCCTTCGTGGTGGTCGTGGCATCCGGTGCGTCGTACGTGATGACGATGCGAACCGTTGTCTTGTTGCCGGCAGCATCGGTTGCCGTGAAGGCAGCGCCGTTGTCGCCCGGTGCGAGGATGAGATTGATGGCCCACTCACCGGCGGCGTCCGTTTCGGCCTCGAACGGTCCGGAGAAGACCTCGGCGCCGCGTTCGGTGACACCGGTGAACTCGACCACCCGACTGGTCACCGTGGCGCCGTCCTTGGGCGAGAGCACCTGGATCGCCGGTGGCGTCGTGTCGGCCTTTGGAGCGTTCGTCGTTGCGACCTGTTCGGCGGTTGTGGTTGTTGCCGGGGCGTCCGATACCGGCTCGTCGTCCGCGGCGGCTTCGGTGGTTGTCGTGGTGTCCGGTGCGGCCTCGATCTCGGGCGCAGCTTCGGTGTCGGTGTCGGTGTCGGTTTCGGGAGGGGCCTCGGCTATGGCGATCGTGGTGGAGGTGGCGAGGTCTGCATCGCGAACCGGAGCGACGGCGAGGGCGAGAACGGCCGATGCGATCCTGCCCGATATCGGGAGGTCCATGTCGAGCGTCTCGACCGCAGTGGTCTCCGTGCTGGAATCCGTCCCATCCGGTGTGAACGCGGCGAGACCGACCGTCGCCATGAGGGCGATGATCAGGAGGCCTACGAGAGCAAGTGGGATGCGAGAACGCACGGGGCTGAAGCTCCGCCTTCCAGGTTGTGTGAGGGGCACCGTCGTCCGGTCACCGGCCCCCCAGCCGGGACGGGGACAGCGCGCACCCGTCTTGTGTCAGGTCAGGCTATCGGGGCTATCCGTGTAGGGCAAGCCGTGGACTGGGAGAAAGTGGAAGCACCCGATAGCGGAGTAGCGGAGTAGCGGAGTAGCGGAGTAGCGGAGTAGCGGAGTAGCGGAGGAGCGGAGTAGCGGAGGAAGCTTTCGTTGACTACGGAGTACGGAGTACGGACTACCGACTCCAACGACCGAAACCCTTGGCAGACGGCTCTGCAGTCCCTAGCGTGGGGTCGCTCGCCGCAGCGATGTGGCGAGTGCCCTTGGGCGGGCCAGTCGATCGTATGTGCCGAAAGGCGTTGTTCTCCGGTGGGGCCGGGCGAGCACCTAGATAGTTCAACGTTCCGGATGTCTTTGCAGGCGTTCGGGATTGGGTAGGGAGTCCCGGGTCTTGGATCAGTCTCCGCGACGTGGAACTGCATCCTGTGAGCGACGTCGATGTCGTGATCGGGCGCACGTTCCGGAGAGGTCGCGAAGCACGGTTCCGTCGGACTCAGCCTTGCGATCTCGGGCCTTGTCGCGGTCATCGTGGCCGACGCAACGGCGCTCAGGCTCGGGCAACCCTTCTCAGCATTCTTCAACGGGAGACGACATGTCACGGGCTGCGGTCCAGCGACAGCACAGAACGAAGGTTCGAATGGCGGCCGGCTTCGGCGCGCTCGGATCCGTCATCCTGGCCGCCGTTGTCTGGATGCCATGGCAGACGTTCCCGAACCCTCTCCTGTGGGCATCATTCGCCGTGGCATTCGTGTACTTCGAGTGGCACTCGGTTGAGGTGAATGACCGCCTCTACGCCAGCCCATCGATCATGATCTTGCTGGCCGCAGCGGTCATCTTCGGTCCGGCGAGTGCGATCGTGGGAGGAACGACCATGGCGGCGCTCGCGGTCGTCACGCCGATCGACATACGCAGACACCACTGGTTCCAGCCGATCGTCAACTTCGGTCAACTGGTAGCTTCCGCCGCAGCGGCCACGACGGTTCTCTCCCTTGTCCTGAGCATCGGTGTTGCTCCCGGTACTCCGGTGCTTGATACCGGTCTTCTGCGGATCGCTCTCGGGTCGGCCCTGGCTTCGATCGCGTACGCCCTGGTCAACTACCGGATGGTGCTGTTCATCGTCAGCAGGGTCTATGGGCGAATGGGGGTACGCCCGTGGTCCAACATGGCACAGATCATGGTCCCGGAGATCGGGATGGGTTTCCTCGGTGGACTGCTCGGTGCTACGTACCTCACCATCGGCACCGCGGCACTTCCGCTCATCGCCGTGGTGTTTCTGACCGGGTACATGGCCTTCGAATCGTATGCGCGGCTTCGCGAGGCTCAGGAATCCACGATCCGAGGATTCATCAAGGCGCTCGAAGCCAAGGATCGTTACACGCGGGGTCACACCGAGCGGGTCGCCTACTTCGCCGAGATGATCGGGAAGCAGATGGGGCTCGACGGCACGAAACTCGAACGCCTCCGATGGGCGGCTCTCATTCACGACGTTGGCAAACTCGCCGTTCCCCGCGAACTCATCCGCAAGCGTTCTCGCCTCACCGAGGAGGAGTACGAGGCGATGCAGATGCACGTTCACTTCGTTGAAGATCTGCTCAAGGACGTCGACTTCCTGCAACCCATGGTCGAGATCGCCTCGAATCATCACGCCCATTACGACGGCAACGGCTACCACGGAGCCGGGCACGAGCACGGTGACACGCCATCGAAGGAGGCGTGCATCCTCGCCGTTGCCGACACCTTCGACGCCATCACATCGACTCGCTCCTATCGCGTCGCCCTCACCCAGCCGTACGCATATGCGGAGCTACGCCGCCACGCCGGTACCCAGTTCGACCCCGAGGTTGTCGAAGCGTTCGTCGAGGCCATGGAGGATTCGGGCCGCAGCTACGGATCGAAGATCGAACGCACCGACGACGAAGCCCGGGACATAGCCGAAGAAGGTCTTGACGAGATCCTCGAGACCGATCAGACCCTCGACCGGGGCCTACCTCCGGCTCCGGTACCGGAGGGTGTCGACAATGGCTGAATCACGGCTCCACCGTCTCTCGCTCGGCCTGCTCGGGGTGATCACGGTGCTCGGCGCGGTGGCGATCACTGTCACCGTTCGTTCCGGCGATGGGTGGGTCGCTGTCCTGTTCTGGGCCGCCGCTATTGCCGGAATGCACCACCTATCTGTTCCGACGCCGTCGGGAAGACGCATCAACCTTGCGATAGGACCGGCAGTCGCCGCGGTGATCCTCCTCCCCGGTACTGCGGCTGTGATGGCTGCTTACTCGGCTGGTCTCGTCGGCGGGTGGGTGGTGCTTCGCCGGCGGTCGGGGGACGATAGAGACTCCGACTACGTGGCTGAATCCGTCTCGATGCTCGTCTTCGGATTCGTAGCTTCTCTGATGCTGACCGGTCTCTCCGGTTCGTCTCTGTCTCTCACATGGGCTCAGTTGCTCTCGATCGCTGTGGGCGGCGTTGTGTGGTTCGTCCTGCGGGCGCTCGTTTCTGCGTGGGTCGGTATCGAGCGCGAGGATCTCGCCTCGCGCTACCTGTGGCTGCGTTCGCTTGAGGATTGGACCGTCGCCCTGTCGATCTTCACCGCCGGCGCCCTGTTCGGAATAACGTGGCCGCTGATGGGCATCTGGGCGTTCCCGATCGCGATCCTTCCGTATGCCTTCGGCCACCTGGCATTCGTGAGATACCACTCGACTCGAACCACATACGGTCAGATGATCCGGGCTCTCGCTCAGATCCCTGAGATCGCCGATCTCGCTCCTCGCGGGCACTCCACGCGAACCGCCGACCTCGCAGTGTCGATAGCTCGCGAGATCGGCCTTCATCCCGACGAGGTGATCGAACTGGAGTACGCCGCGCTGATGCACGACGTCGGCCTCATCACGCTGACCGAACCAGCGATCCTCAAGGCCGGATACACGGATGAGGACGTCGCTCTTTGGGGTGCACAGATCATCGCCGAGGCTCCCCATCTTCAGGACGTGTCGGAGTACGTTCGGATGCAGCACAGCCCGTTCCGGCGCCCCGGGGAGGCATCGGATCCGGACGTTCCGATGATCTCGAAGATCATCAAGGTCGCGAGTGCCTACGACCAGGCCGTGTACGAGATGCACGTGTCACCACTCGAAGGCCTCGAGCGAATCCATCGGGGGTCCGCCTATGACTTCGATCCCGAGGTATCGGCCTCGCTGCGGCGGGTTCTCGTGCAGAGAGGCGTGATCGCAGCGTAGGCGGCTGCTCAGGGCACCTCCGATCCGTTCGTCAGCGATCGGCGGCGGACCCCGGCGTTCCCTCAACGCCGTGAGCGAAGAGCCGGACCGGGCGACGGATCTGATCTTCGAGGAATACGCCGACGCCGATCGCCAGGAACACGTCCCCCATCGAGATGACGCTGCGCGGAAGCGGAATGATGTCGGCGAGGAATGCCAGATGGGTCTCCTCTGTGAGGACCACGTGTTTCGCTCCCAGGATCACGTCCGCCGATCCTCCGGCCAGTCTCACCGCTTCGAGCATCACCGGCATGGCACCGTTGGCAGCGATGACGGTGAAGTTCATGAGGATGCCGATGCCGGCGACCCAGAGCCCTGCCATCTGTCTGTTGAGCCAGACGAAGATGAGGAGTGGAACATACGACCCGAGGATCAATCCCACGGCGAGATCGTGGGTCGAACGGGGGAGGAACGTGGCGACGAGTTGGACTCCGAATCCGATGAAGAGCAGCCACCAGGCGCGAACGCCGATCTCCGTCAGGTTCGAGAGCTTTCCACCTCGAGCGAGCCCGACGAGGATCGCAATGACAAGCACAAGCAGCATCCAGAGCATTAGTGCTAACCGTAGTCCGTAGTCCGTAGTCCGTAGTCCGTAGTTGAAAGCTGCGAGTCAAGAGCTACGAGCCGCGAGCAAGAGTGCAATCTCCATCGCGCTACATACTGATTCGGTTCGCTGTTCGAGATCTTCCGGTCGGGCTCATAGCTCATGGCTCACAGCTGGTAGCTTCTTCTCCATGATCCGTTACTCCACGAATGGGCCGGTTGCCACCATCACCATCGACGACTCTGAGCGTCGCAACGCTCTCACGAACGAAGCGATGACGGAGATGGGGGATGCACTGAAGACCGCCTGTGCCGACGGCGATGTGCGAGTGGTTGTTGTCACCGGCGCCGGCGATCGGGTGTTCTCGGCCGGCGGAGATCTATCGGGTGGTTTCGTCGATGCACCGCTGGCCGGTCACGGTGAACGTGGTGCGCTCGCGGACTTGATCCGTGGAATGCGGCGCTGTCCCAAACCGGTGATCGCTCGGGTCAACGGGCCCGCACTCGGTGGTGGACTCGGACTCGTTGCGGGTTGCGACATAGCGATCGCAGCCGAGCACGCCACGTTCGGCACGCCGGAGATTGCCGTAGGCCTCTGGCCCATGATGATCACGGCGGTGCTCCGGCCACTCGTCCCTCGGCGGCCCCTCCTCGAGATGATGCTGACGGGACGGCGTTTCGGTGCGGTGGAAGCGGCCGAACTCGGGATCATCAACCGGGTCGTTCTCGGTGACGAACTCGACAACGCCGTGGGGGAGACGGTTGACGCTCTGGTATCACAGAGTCCTGCTGCGCTCGCACTCGGCAAGGCGGCCTTCTATGCCGTTGAGGACATGGACCTCGACACGGCCCTCGACCATCTCCACATCGGTCTGACGGCGGTAGCGACCACGGAAGATGCCGCTGAAGGTGTCAGGGCGTTCCTGGACAAGCGCGACCCGAGTTGGAAAGGTCGATAGCTTCAAGCTGCAAGTAGGAAGCTGCAAGTAGAAAGTAGAAAGACAGAGGCAGGGTTCGTGTCTTGAAGCTTGTCGCTTGTGGCTCTAAGAAAACCACTTGCCGAGTATCTCATCGATGTCGGCTTCGGTTACGGAACCGAAGATCCGCTCGACAATGATGCCATCGGCTGAGATGACGTATGACGCCGGGAGTCCGACCACTTTGTAGTCGCCGGCTACGTCTCCGTTCGGATCGAACCCGATCGTGTATCCGATCCCGATCGACGTGGCGAACGCGGTAGATTCGACGGGATCATCGTTGGCTGCGACACCGATGAACTTCACATCCTCATGCGATTGCGACGCGGCATCGATGTCGGGCATCTCCGCTCGACAAGGCGGACACCACGAAGCCCACATGTTGAGAAACACCGGCCGGCCGTCGTTCTCGAAGTGCTCGGAGAGCGTGAATCCGGCTCCGTCGACGGTCATCACCGTGAAATCAGGTGCTCTGTCACCGTCTTCAGGGGACGCCTCAGCTCCCGGCACGTCCTCCAGGTCGGGGAGATCACCAGACGACGACCCGGCGCTCGAACATGCCGCGCCGACGAGCGAAACAACGACGAGCAGCGTCATGAAGATGGTGCGAAGACGGGCGGAAGCAGGAGACGAAGACATCGCCGGAAGATAGTGAGCAGAACCCGATATCGACCGCTCGAAGGCCGCTCCAGAGCCGTGTCTCGGGGCATCGGGAGGAGGCATCCCGGCGGCCCCGATATCATGTCCTCGAATCGATACGACCACGACCGCGAGATGTTTGCGAGGCCGCACCATGACCGATACCCACGATCCCTTCGGAGCACGCCGCACGATCGACACCCCACTCGGTGAACGAGTGATCTACCGACTCGACGCCCTGAGCGACATCGGCGACGTTGAGACGCTGCCGTATTCGATCAAGGTTCTGCTCGAGTCGGCGCTCAGGAACCACGACGGGCGTGTCGTTACCGACGCCGATGTTCAGGCCGTGGCTCGCTATGACGCCACGCGGGTGGGGGAGACGGAGATCGCGTACAAGCCCGCCCGGGTCGTTCTGCAGGATTTCACCGGTGTTCCGGCGGTGGTCGATCTTGCCGCGATGCGGTCCGCGGTCGTGCGGATGACCGGAGACGAGGCATCTGCGACCAAGGTCAACCCGCAGGTTCCGGCTGATCTGGTTGTCGATCACTCGGTCCAGGTCGACGCGTTCAACTCTCCGGACGCGCTTCGGATCAACTCCGAGATGGAGTTCGCACGGAACATGGAGCGCTACGAGTTCCTCAAGTGGGGACAGTCGGCATTCGACGATTTCCGGGTGGTGCCGCCGGCCACCGGGATCGTGCATCAGGTCAACCTCGAGTACCTCGCCAAGGTCGTCTGGGACGGGGACGGTTCCCTCTATCCGGACTCGCTGGTCGGCACCGACTCGCACACGACGATGATCAACGGGCTGGGCGTCGTCGGTTGGGGCGTCGGCGGCATCGAGGCCGAGGCGGTCATGGTCGGTCAACCGATCTACATGCTGCTTCCCGAGGTCGTCGGCTTCCGTCTCACCGGCACGCTCCCGGATGGGGCGACCGCAACGGACCTCGTCCTCCGGATCACCGAGATGCTGCGCGCGCACGGTGTCGTTGGGAAGTTCGTTGAGTACTACGGGCCGGCGCTCGACGACATGCCCGTCGCGAACCGGGCAACGATCGCGAACATGGCGCCGGAGTACGGCGCAACCGTCGGATTCTTCCCGGTCGATGATCGGACACTCGACTACATGAGGCTCTCCGGTCGCGATGAAGCTCTGATCGCTACCGTCGAGCAGTACTACAAGGAACAGGGCATGTGGCGTGACGAGAGTCGGGCCATCGCTTATAGCTCGAATCTGGAACTCGATCTCGGGACGATCGTTCCGTCCCTCGCCGGTCCGAAACGACCGCAGGATCGCATCGAACTCGACGCGATGAAGACGCAGTGGCACAGTGATCTCGAGGATGACCTGCGCCCGGACGGATCGGTTGCCGGCGCCACCGTCACCGTGACGGATGAGGGGCAGACCTTCGAACTCGGCGACGGCGACGTGGTGATCGCAGCGATCACATCTTGCACGAACACGTCCAACCCGGATGTCATGATCGGGGCGGGCCTTGTCGCTCGCAAGGCGAACGAACTCGGCCTCACGCGTAAGCCGTGGGTGAAGACGTCGCTCGCGCCGGGATCCAAGGTCGTGACCGACTATCTCGTCGCAGCCGGCCTGCTCGACGATCTCGAGGCCGTTGGATTCTGGACGGTTGGATACGGATGCACCACGTGCATCGGGAACTCGGGGCCGCTCCCTGCTCCCATCGCAGCCGGTGTCGAAGAAGCCAGCCTCGTCGTGACCTCGGTGCTGTCCGGCAACCGCAACTTCGAGGGCCGGATCAGCCCGCACGTGCGGGCCAACTACCTGGCATCGCCGCCTCTGGTCGTGGCCTACGCGATCGCCGGAACGGTCGACATCGACCTCACTACCGAACCGCTCGGCGTCGACCGGGACGGCAACGATGTCTACCTCAGGGACCTGTGGCCCACGCAGGAGGAGGTTGACTCCGTCGTGGCCGAATCGGTGAACCGGGGTCAGTTCACGACCGAGTACGGAGCCGTGTTCGACGGCTCGGAAGAATGGCAGGACGTCGAATCGAGGGCAGGTTCGATCTACTCGTGGAACCCTGATTCAACCTATGTGCAGGAGCCGCCGTTCTTCGTCGACCTTGCACCCGACCCGAAGCCGGTCGCGCCGATCAGCGGAGCCAGGGTTCTTCTCAAGCTCGGCGATTCGGTGACCACCGATCACATCTCTCCCGCCGGGGCTATCGGAGCCGACACACCGGCCGGCCGGTTCCTTCTCGCTCACGGCGTCGAACAGGCCATGTTCAATAGCTACGGCTCGCGGCGGGGCAACGACCGCATCATGACTCGCGGGACATTCGCGAACGTGCGGGTCAGGAATGAGATCGCTCCGGGCACCGAAGGTGGATGGACACGCGACTTCCTGGACGGGGAGATCAAGCCGGTTCACGACGCTTCGATGCACTACCAGGCCGAGGGTGTGCCGCTCGTGGTGCTCGCAGGCACGGACTACGGGATGGGATCGTCACGCGACTGGGCGGCGAAGGGGACTTTCCTGCTCGGCGTGAAGGTCGTGATCGCTGAGAGCTTCGAGCGGATCCACCGTTCGAATCTCGTGATGATGGGCGTGATCCCGCTGACTTTCGCCGACGGGGAGAGCGCCGAGAGCCTCGGCCTCGACGGAACCGAGGTCTTCTCGGTCGACGTAGACGACGATCTGACGCCCCGTCAGGCGGTCAACGTGAGCGCGGCGAAGGCCGACGGGACCATCGTCGAGTTCACGACCACGGCGCGTTGCGACACCCCGATCGAGGTGGACTACCTCCGCCACGGCGGGATCCTGCACATGGTCATCCGCGACATGGCAACGCAGTAGAAAGTAGAAAGTAGAAAGTAGAAAGTAGAAAGACAGGACCCGAAGGCGCTGCCCGGGTCTTTCTACTCTCTACTTTCTACTTGTTCCGTCGTTCGCAGCGAGGACGCGTAACGCGTTCTCGCCTAGGACCTTCCGGATGTCCGGTTCGTTCCAGCCGCGGCGGAGTAGCTCAACCGTGATGGCCGGGTAGGTCGACACGTCTTCGAGACCGACCGGCAGAACGTCGACGCCGTCGAAATCGGAGCCGAGACCGACGTGATCGACACCAGCGACCTCCGCGATGTACTCGATGTGGTCGACGACGTCGGATACGGTGACGTCGGGGAAGGGATCCTCCTTGAGCCGCCGGGCCAGTTCGGTTTCGACGGCGTCTTCGTCGGCGAGTTCCCTCATGAGCTCGCGTGCGAGAGCGAGGCGACCGGCCGCCTTCTTCGCTGCCGCGCGACCGACGAAGGCGGTATAGAAGACCACCATCACAACGCCGCCGTTCTCCCGCACCAGCTCGAGCACGTCGTCCGGGACGTTGCGTGTGTGCGGGGCGAGGGCGAACGCTCCCGAGTGCGATGCGATCAGGGGACGGTCGCTCACGGACAAGGCGTGGCGCATCGTGTCGGCCGAGACGTGCGAGATGTCGACGATCATCCCGATCCGGTTCATCTCGCGTACGACCTCCTCTCCGAAGTCGGTCAAGCCACCGTGTCGAGGATCGTCCGTTGCGGAGTCGGCCCAATCGTTGTTGTCGGCGTGTGTGAGCGTCATGTAGCGCACCCCGAGGCGCCGAAGCGTGCGGAGAGCTGGGAGGGAGTTCTCGATCGAATGCCCGCCCTCGGCGCCCATGAGGGAAGCGGTCCTGCCGGCGGCACGAGCGCCGGCGACATCGGCAGCCGTGTCGGCATGGGCGAGCCGATCGCAGCGGTCGGTCATCCGACGCACGAGGTCGACCTGCTCGACGGTCGTGCGGAACGGGTTGTCGTCCCAGGCGGGGACGAACACGGACCAGAACTGCGCTCCGACACCCCCTTCCGCCAATCGGGGGATGTCCGTGTGATATCCGTCGAGCGACAGGCACGGATCGGCGATGTCGAGGTCGGAGCCGGCGCGCTTGCGAAGCTCCCAGGGAAGGTCGTTGTGTCCGTCGACGACGGGGAGGTCGGCGTGGATTCGCCCGGCTTGTTCGGCAAGGTCAGTCATCGGCGATCCAACTCACAGAATGACTTTACCCGCACATCGGAAGTGAGCGGGGTCGGCTCGAACCGGGGAGGCAGCGGGCAGTAGTACGTACGACGTATGACGTAGTACGACCCCGG
>JAYEIJ010000009.1:0-6024 GCA_034660035.1 Actinomycetota bacterium
TCGACTACCTGGGCATCGACCACGGCTTCTCCCCCGGCATGCCTGCCGACGCGGTGTTCTTCGCCGACAATCCGAGAGAACATCTCGAAACGCTCCTCGATCCTCAGGTGATCATCAGATCGGGTCGAGTTATCAGTCGTTGACGGATCCACGCCGAAGGCGTACGTTGCGATACATGACCACGTCCATCAGCCTTGATAGCGGACTTCTCGCCGCTGCCCGAGTCGAAGCGGCAGCTACAGGTGTGAGCTTGGTTGCGTTCGTCGAGGAAGCCATTCGCAGAGAGATCTCAGCACGGGAGACAACACGGAGGTTCCCCCCGCGCGATCTTCCTGTCTTTGCAGGCGACGGACTCCTTCCCGGTGTTGACCTCGACAACTCGTCGGACGTCCTCGATCTCATGGAAGCCCACTGAGGACCGGTCCTTCAGAGTTCGAGGCGCTGGTAGACCAGGACCGCACTCGCGACGAGCAGCACCGCCGCGAGCATGGTCATCGGTACGGCGCTTGCCTGGCCGAACGGATGACCGTGGATGTACTCCGTACCGGGGATCCAGCCTTCGGCGGTTTGGTTCGTTCCGTACAACCCGGACGGTAGGTATCGGTGCCACGCGGTCGGGATCTGCGGCAGCGGGATTCGGAGAAGCAGCCAGACGATCATGGCAAGCAGCGCCGTGATCCCCCGACGCCGGATCAGCACCGCCAGGAAGCCGGTAAGGGCGATGAAGAACCCGAGTACCACGACGGTGACACCGAGCGCGGCGAGGAATCGCCCGAATGGGGGTGGCTCCGGCGTGACGAACCGATACGGCTCCACCTTCGGCAACCACCAGTTGGCGACGAGACCGGGGATCAGGATCGCTGTCAAAGAGAGGCCGATCCAGAGTCCTCCCAGCTTCGCCGTCAGGTACCCTGCCCGGGGAACTGGTTTCGACACGAGCCAGGCGGCGATCCCGCTGTGGTACTCACCGATGATCGTGGCCTCAGCGAGGATGATCCCGGCGAAGATCGGGAAGAACATCAGCATGTTCAGCAGGATCTCGTAGCCGAGTTGGCCGAACGGTGCGTTCTCGGTCGCGACTGTGTAGTAGAGGAATCCCTCGATGATCAGCAGCCACAGGATCAACTGGAACAGGCCGCGTCGACCGAGCCAACGCCCGAGATCGCCCCTCAGCACCCCCCAGAATCCCGAGACGCCGATTCGCATGGTGGACATGTCAGTCGCCATCGTCGGCTCCCACGAGTTCGAGGTAGGCGTCTTCGAGACGACGGTCGCTGAGATGGAACTCGATCACATCGCAGTCATCGTCGCTCGCGAGCAACGGGGCGAGCCGATCGGCGACGGAATCATCCGTCAATCGAATCCGCCAGTCCTCGGTCTCGGTTCGCCTGCGGATATCGATTTCGCCGACCCACGGTTCAGCGATGAGCCGATCGTGGATACCAGCAGTGTCGCCGCGGAGACGCACCGTGTAGTCGGCCTCGGACACCGTGAGAATGTCGTCGAGCGACCCGTGCGCCACCGCCCTCCCCCTGCTGATCATCACAACGGTGTCGCTGATTCGTTCAACGTCGTCGAGAATGTGTGTGGAGTAGAAGACCGTGGCCCGGCTACTGATCTCCTCGATGAGCGACAACATGTCCCTTCGGCCCATCGGGTCGAGGCCGGCCGACGGCTCATCGAGGATCACGAGATCCGGCTCGCCGACAAGCGCCTGGGCGACTCCGAGCCGTTGCCGCTCGCCGCCGGACAGACCTCGCACGCGCCGACGCGCTATGTCGATCATCCCGACACGGTCGATCAGACCGTCAACCCTCCGCCTCAGTTCGGAGCCGCGAGGATGCCCGGGATAGAGGCGGGCCACCGACGCGACGACCCCACGAACCGTCTGCGACGGCGGGAAAACGGGATCCTGCGGGAGGTATCCGATGCGTGCCCTGGCCGGCAGGTCGTCATCACTCACGTCATTCCCGAGTACCGCCGCCCATCCGGATGATGAGCGGATGAGGCCCATCAGGATCTTCATCGTCGTGGTCTTCCCGGCACCGTTCGGTCCGAGGAATCCGCATACCGAACCCTGGTCAACGGTGAGGTCGAGTCCGCACAGGGCCTCGACCTTGCGGTACCGCTTCTTCAGTTGACGGATCTCGATGGCGGGGACGGTCACGTGAGATCCCTCCGATCGAACACCCATACGGCGAGGACGAGAACGACGCCCGTCGCGAACAGCGTGCCGATGACCGGCGTCATCAGCGCAGCCTCCTTGCCCTGGGCAATGTCGATGATCGCCCTCGCAATGCCTGCAGGCGTCGCCGCCGTGGCCGACCCCGCCAAGATGCCCGACGCGAGGATGATGCCGGCGGCACCGAGGCCGAGTCCGAACACGGCCGTCCGTGAACGCAACGCAGAGCCGAAGAGCATCATCAGAGCGGCCAAGAACACAAGGAGCGCCCAGAGGGAGAGCAGCATCGCGACGTAGGCCCCCATGTCCGGGAGGCGCGTGTACGCGCCCCACCCGCCGATCGGTTGGGATGCCACCTCAAACACCTCCCACGCGCTGAAGTCGATGATGCCTCGTTGAGCCGCATCTGCGAGAACGGGGTACACCGCCAAGCCCGTGGCGAAAACGACGACCGCTAGACCCAACCCGACCGCAACGAACTTCCCGACAATGAATGCCGGTCGGGCGATCGGCATCGCCACGAGCCAGGACGCCGTGCCTCGTTCGATCTCTCCCAACACGGCACCCTCGGTGAGGGAAACCGTCGACATGAGCAGAATGGCGATCCAGAAGACGAGGAACCAGATCATCAGCGGCCCGAGTTGGTTCACCTCGAATCCGCGCCACGGCACGTAGATGAGAGCGAAAACGCCGAATCCCGCGACGATCATGAAGAGCACTCTCCAGGGGAACCAGACCCGGAGTTCGACCCCGAATAGCCCACTGAATCCGCGAAGCGGACCGCGTCGCTCGATTCGATCGAGGGCAGCAGCCTCAGTCGTCATCAGCATCTCCGATCAGATCGACGTAGAGATCCTCGAGGCTCCGCTGCATCGGGCGGAGGGAGACGACGCCCACACTGTCTGTGCCTGCGAGTACCCGCAGCAGGTTCTTCTCGACCATGCGCCGGTCGGTGCTCTCGATCTCCCATTCGCCGGTGCGCAGCGCTCTGACGCCGCTCACCCACGACTCTCGTTCGATCCGTTCCATCGCCGCTTGAGCGTCTCCGCCGTCGAGCGACACCCGGTGAGTGACTCGCCCGCCGAGGTACCGTTTCATCGGGCCTTGCTCCACGATCACACCTCGATCGATCACCACGATGTGGTCTGCAACCCGCTCCACGTCATCAAGAACGTGACTCGAGTAGAAGATCGTCATCTCTTCGCTGAACCGTTCGAGCAGATCGAGTACGTGGCGGCGTCCTTCGGGGTCGAGGCCCACCGAGGGTTCGTCGAGGATCAAGAGATCGGGTCCTCCGATCACTGCCTGACCGATGCCGAGTCGCTGCCGCTCACCCCCCGAAAGCGTCTTCACCCTCCGATCTGCAAGCGTCTCGAGGCCGACCAGTCCGAGCGTCTCGTCCACTCGTTTCTCGATCGCCGAGCGGGTGCCGGTGACGTACCGCCTCGCGACGAAGCGGAGCACGTCGCGAACCCGGGAACGCGGGAAGAACGAAGCATCTTGGGGCAGGTACCCGATCCGGGAACGAGCATCCAGTCCGTCACTGCCCAAATCGCTTCCGAAGATCGACGCCCAGCCTCCAGAAGGGCGGATGAGTCCCATGAGGATCTCCATCGTGGTGGTCTTGCCCGCACCGTTCGGCCCCAGGAAGCCACACACCGACCCCTCGGGTACCTCGATGTCGACCCCTCGCAACGCCTCAACACGGCGGAACCGCTTGCGCAGACCGCGGGTCTCGATCGCGACGCTCATCGGCAGGCCCCGAACTCGGGCGCCTTCACGACGGTGTCGCCGTCGACCTCGACGGTGATCGACGCACATCTGGTGTGCTCATTGTCCGGGTCATCCACGTGTTCGTCGCGATAGCACCACTCCTGGAGCCTCAGGTCATACGAGCCCGCCGCAAGCGGGATCGGATCGGGGAAGGACGCATCCCAAGATCGGTTGCCTTCCACCTGCAGATGGAGTCGAGACGGCGATCCGGTCGAACCTACGGCCAGAATCGGCACGAGTCCGCTCTCGCTGCCGACACGGACGGCGGCTGGGTCGTCTATGTGACGCATCGTCGGCAGGCCCATCTGCAAACCGGCGAACGGCCAAACGTCACCGCGACCTATGTCGTTCAGTGTTGTTCCGACCGGGAGGAGCACAGCACTCAGGTCGCAACCTGCGAACTCTTCGGGACCGAAGGCGCTCGGGAGTTCGACCCGAAGCGTCCCACCGGGTTCGAACGGCACCGCAGTCCTCCGAGCGATCTCCTCGGGTCTCCCGGTCGACTCGAGATCGCACTCCTCAAGAGTCGGCATATCGACGACCGTATCGCCATTCACGGCAACGGTCGCCTGGGCACACCGTTCCGGTGCGGCGAAGTAGAGGTCGAACGAACCCGGCTCGCCGATGAAGGTCCCGGCGAACAATTCGTACGAGCCGCCCGGCATCACCAACTCTTCCTCGTGGCGAATAAGGTGACAGACGCTCCCGACGTGATACTCCCCGGTTGTGTGCTCCACGGGTCGCAGCGGCTCCGGGCGAAACCATTCGTCGGCGATCTCCTCGGAACTCCGGCCGGATTCCCTCGCCTGGCGAGTGATCTCGCGTTCGAACTCCTCCACCGATTCTTGCCGTTGCGTACACCACAGGCCCAGAGATCCCGTCAAGTCCTCCACTTCCTCGACGCCAGTCCCGATCGGCAGGAGTGCAAGCAGGACCGTTCGTCCCATGAGATCTTCGTGAGGTCGAATCCGCACGGACAACGTCCCGGGTGCTCCGCCGGCAGATGCTACGGAAGTGCAGTTGTCGTCAACCCAGGCTCCCACCGACTCGGCGAGTGTCATCGACGCCTCGAACGCCTCCTCGGGATACATTCCCATGTGGTCGCGAAAGAACTCTTCCCCGTCTTGCTCATGGAAAGCTTCTCTCCCATATTTGCGGTACATGTCCAGGAAATCGGACTTGATTGCGGCTGCTTTCCCCCATTCATCGGCGAGCGCTGGTGGAACAAGCAAGTTGCCGACGCGAATCGAGGCCTCCATGTGCCCGATGCTTCGGTCGACCTCTTCAGGTCCCCCATGGATGGTGTAGCGGTTGCCGTCCAGCATCACGGCGTCTTCCAGTTCCGGCCACCGCGAACAGAAATCCCCGCATGCGGTGATCGACCACTCGTCGATGGCCTCGATCCCGACCATCGCTCGAGCGAAGACGGCATCGGGTCCGGCAGGGCCGAACACCATCTCAACGTGGTCGGCTCGCGCTGCAGGACCCACCGTGAACATGAGATCGCTGACTCGCGTGTAGGCGTCGTAGGCCACATCCCAGTGACCACGGATCCCAGCAGGAACGTTCCTGTCGTACTCCTCCATCGACTCATCGAGCGCGGCGGCGGAGTGGTATTCCTCAAGACGGCGCTCTTCACCTTCGAACGTAGCGATCAAGATCCGACGGGTCTCGGGCCACGCGCGACAGAAGAGGGCGGTACTCCCCGCCGTCTCCGTCTCGTCGCCCAAGTCGGGGTCGAGGATGGCGGCATCGGTGCATGCCGTCAGAGCAACGACCGCGACCGTGACGAGTAGCCACCACCGCATTCGGCGTCACTCCCCTTCCACGGGAGACGCTACGCGCGAAGGAACCGGCCATCTAGAGACTTAGGACCCCTATCTCTCTGTTCTTGCGTAGATAGTGGAGGCCGGCTTCCCATAGTTACGCAAGAACGTGGTGAGTCAGCCGACGATGTAGGTGCCGGTGCCGGCGGCGATGAGGGTTCCCTCGTCATTGTGGAACTCCATCCGGGTGACGGCGACCCGGGAACCCGTGCGTAGCACCACCGCCGAGGCGTCGAACCACTC
>JAYEIJ010000010.1:0-5863 GCA_034660035.1 Actinomycetota bacterium
CGTCGTCGTCGACTGTGACGAAGTCGATGAGTTGCTCCACGGCGTTGATGAGCGGTGTCTCGACATCCGTGTACGACGAAACGGATTGCAGGACCTTCGTCCAGAAGCGGCCTGCGTCGATGTCCAATCCGAGGTTCTCGATGATTCCTTCTTTCCAGGGTTGACCGCGGGGGACCTCTGGCCACTCGGCGATGCCGATCGTGTCTGGTTTGATCGCCTGCCAGATGTCGACGTAGGGATGGCCGAGGATCAGAACATCGGCATGGCTCACGGTCTGTGCGATCCGGGTCTCCTTCGAGCCATCGACGAGATGATCGAGGAGAACGCCGAGCCTTCTGCTGGGGCTCGGCCGGAACTGAGCGACGGCGGAGGCCAGATCATCCGCACCGTGCAGCGGCTCGACCACGATCGCTGCCTCTCTGAGATCGTCACCCCAGATCTTCTCGATCAGTTCAGCGTCGTGGATGCCTTCGACCCAGATCCGGCTTGCCCTTGCAACACGGGCGCGAGAACTCCCGGCTTCGACCGATCCCGAAGCGGTGATCCGCCGTGCGGCAGGTGGCGTGATCGTCGGCTCCCTCATGGCCACGCGCACGCCATTGTGCATGAAGGCTCCGTCCAACGCCTTGAACGATTCGCGATGCCCCGTCTTGTCCTCCAGAATTACCTGGCCGCCCTGAGTGAAGTCCACGACGGTGCCGGTGAACCGTGATCCGGTATGCGTGAGTGTCATCCCATCGCGGACCTCGAGAACGAGGTACTCCCGCTTCCGGAAGGTCTCGAGGATGTCGTTGTCCGCCCACCGGTCGCGCTTCGTCATGGCTATTCAGCGTAGCCCTGCTCCGGCCCCGTCGGCCCTCGTCCACCGTGCCCTACAGGGTGTAGCCCATCTCGCGGAAGGGGCTACGGAACGCGGTGACGGCATCGGCCCAGTGACCGTCGGGCTGTGTGCCGCCATCGCGGACGATCTCCGCGATCAGCGGCGCTAGCGCCTCGAAATCGGTCTCGACCATGCCGTACCGGGTCATCTCCGACGTGCCCGTGCGGATTCCACTCGCCGCGGTGAAACTCGGGTCGTCGTAGAGCGCCTGCGAGTTCGTGATGACGTTGTTGCGCTCCAGGATCTCCGCGAGTCCCACGCCCTGCGCTCGAGACACCCGCAGCACGACCTGGTGCGTGTCCGTGAAGCCGTTGGCCGGGTCGCCTTCGATGGAGAGGCCTTCGTTCCGCAAGGCGGTGGCGAACGCACGAGCGTTGGCGATGACCTGCGGCGGGTACTGATCCCGGAACTCGAGCATCTCGTACGTTGCTCCGAGCAAGCCGAGGAGCGTTCCGAGATGGTGATTGCTCACATGGCCGGGGAACGTCCGTGACTCGACGTGGCGCCAGAACCCTTCGAACGCTGATCCCGGATCGATGTTGCTGAGGATCACGCCGCGCTGGGGGCCGAAGTACGACTTGTGGGTCGAACCCGTGATGACATCGGCGCCCTCGGCGAGTGGATCCTGGAAGTACGGGCCGAGCAACCCGAGCACGTGCGCCCCGTCGTACATGACGAGCGGACGATCCGGGTTGTCGACGCCGTAGTGCTCGTGAACGAATGCCGCGATCGGCGCGACCGGCTCCTTGTGGATGATGACGCTGCGACCGAAGACGATCAGATCCGGATTCGTCTCGGCGATCAGGTTCTTGGTCGCGTCGACGTCGATGGCGAACGGCAGATCGTCCCTCATCGGGAAATGCTCGACGGCCGGACGCTCGGTTCGGGGATCCATCGCGACGTAGTTCTTGAGCGCACCACCGATCTGCGCGCTCAAGTGGCCGCCCTTGTTCAGGTCGTGGACGAGGACCCGGCTGAGCGGCTGGTGGGGTTGCCGGCTGTGGAACCTATTCCGGAACTGCTTCAGGGCGTCGTACACAGCGTCGTTCGCCATCTGACCGCTGATCACCCGCGGCTCGACCTGACTACAACCGAAGAACGCCCGCAACGCAGACCGCAGTTCATCTTCTCTCTCGGTGATGAAGCCGGTGCCCTGGTAGTACCGCACGTCCGCGGCGTTCGGCCCGAGCGCTTTCAGGCGGTTGTGCTCGTTGTAGCGACCCGCCGGGTCAGACCGGCACAGCTCATCGACGAACGGTGACGTGCACTGCTCGGAGGGGATGAGGTTGATGCACTCCTCCCGTCGCCACCGCGTGTTCGCCTCGCTGTCAACGCGAAGGCGCTTCGCTTTGGCGGGCAGGTCGTCCGTCTCGAGGATCGCGCCCGGCTCCACCATTTCGAACCCCGGATACGGGCGGACGTACGGGGCCGTTGGCCAAACGTTGCGTTGCACGAGCTCGGCGTTGCTCGACCGTCCGCGGGTATCGATCACCTCGAACACGACGGGGATGTCCGATCGGTAGCGGATGTCGGAGCGCACGAGAGCGAGTCCGACGGGTCGGAGCCCCTGCTCATCGGACGGCACGGCGTCGATCCCCGAGCTATCGAACTGCGTGTACGGCACGCTCGTGCCCGATGTGATGTAGCCGGCTTCTTCGCCGTCGAGGAGCAACCGGTACCCGGCCCGAAGAGGCTTGCGGCCGTCGAACACAGCGATCGGCTGCACGAGGTGCGTCAACCGCCGATTCTGGGGCGGTGTGGTCAGTTCGTCGCGCTTGATCAGTTCGTACTCGGCGCGTTGACGGGCCAGGTCGGCGTGTCCGGTGAAGCCATCACCCGAACCGCGCACACCCCAGGTCGCCAAAGAGTTGGCGAAGAGAGGGATGTCCCTGCCGTCGATGTCGACGCCAAGTTCATGGCCGTAGAGGGGGAGTCCGGCCTCGAGACGCAACGAATCGCGCGCACCGAGACCGTTCGGGACGCCACCCGCCGCAACGAGGCGTTCCCACAGTTCCACCGTGAAGTCGGCCTCGGGGAAAACCTCGAACGCCGACGCCTCGCCGGTGTATCCGGTGCGAGCGATGATGAGCCGGTGACCCTCGGTCTCAGTCGTGCACAACTGGTTCCGCTTGTTCTCCGGCAGTTCGATGTCACCCAGCGCCTCCAGAAGCACGTCGGTCGCCGTTGGACCCTGGACCGAGATCATCCCGAGTTCGTCGCTGACGTCGGTCATCTCCGAACCGGGCCGGCTACGAGCAGCGATCCAATCCCAGTCCTTCTTCCGGTTGTCGGCGTTGACGACGAGGAGGAAGTCGTCCTCACCGATGCAGTAGAGGTAGGCGTCGTCGACGGCGCCGCCGTCCTCGTTGCCGATGAACGTGTAGTGGGCTTCACCCGGGTTCAGGCCTCGCGGGTCGTTCGTGAGGACGTGCCCGAGGTGGTCCAACGCACCGGGACCACGGAATCGGTAGCGCCCCATGTGCGCAACGTCGAAGAGACCCGTGCCCCTGCGGGTGGCGAGATGCTCGGCGATCGCGCCGGTTTCGTACTGGATCGGCATCTCCCATCCAGCGAAGTCGACGATGGTGCCTCCGTGGCTCTTATGCCAGTCGAAGAGGGACGTGCGGCGTGGTTCCGTGGTCGAGTCACTCATGGCCGTGAGAGTAGTAGTCCGGGGGCACGCCGACCCGACCGGACATGGCTGCCCTCACGCCTTGAACGTTCCGGGTCTGGGTTGCATCTCCGGGGCTACGTAGCCCTCATCCCACGGGAATCGACCCTTGGTGTCGTCGTAGCTGAGTTGGAGCACGGGGACCGAGTGCTCGTCCGGCCGCGAGTAGTACCGATTCGAGTCGAACACGATCTCGCCGGGGTTGGGGACCGGCTCCGGAATGATCCGGTGTGGCCAATCCTCGAACGTGATGAGTTCACCCGGCATCAGCGCTTCTCCGGAGCGGACCCGCTCGCCGAGGTCGTTGAGAACGGCGCCCGCCGTGCCCGGTGGCACGCCGAAGATCAGTAGCTCCGGGTGGGCCAGGCCGAACAGTCCGACCGTGTACGCGAACGGGGGACCGTCGGATTTCGGGCAGTCACAGCCGGGTCTGCTACAGGTGTCGCCGCCGATGTATCGGATGAGCCAGCCGTGACGGCGGACGGTCGCTGCCACGCGGGCGTCTTCCTGGTCGATCCAGGCTTGTGTGCGGACATCCATCTCGGCTCCATTCAGATCCGCCTCGCCGGGCCATCTCGACCGTAACGAGGGGGAGTGACAGAAACGCGAGGTCGCCCCATTTTGGACTCTGGCGTTGATGCGGACCGTATGTGGTTCAGATCAAAGCGGCACTTCGGAAATGGGCGGGGTCGGCTGGAACTGGGGGGGGGACTGCAGGCAGTAGTACGCCCTACGTATGACGTAGGGCTCTTCGTTCTACGTACTACGTTCCGAGGCTTCACCCCGCTCAAATCCGAAGAGCCATCAAAGTGAGACCCCGCTGGGGGTGTTGGATGGGGCGTCGTCCGTGACCTCAGGGCCGGTGAACTGGGACTCGTAGAGTCGGGCGTAGGCGCCGGCGAGTTCGAGAAGCTCCCGATGGCTGCCCTGCTCGACGATGCGCCCATCCTCCATGACGAGGATCAGATCGGCGTCGCGGATCGTGGACAGACGGTGGGCGATGACGAAGCTCGTCCGGTCGGCGCGCAGCGCCGACATAGCATGCTGCACGAGCACCTCGGTCCGGGTATCGACCGAACTGGTCGCCTCGTCGAGGATCAACAACGCCGGATCGGCGAGGAACGCTCGCGCGATCGTGATGAGCTGTTTCTCTCCAGCGCTGATTCGTCCGCCCTCGTCATCGACGATCGTGTCGTAGCCGTCGGGCAGCGCTCCGACGAACCTGTCGACGTAGGTCGCTCGTGCGGCTTCCATGATCTCGTCATCGGTGGCGTCGAGACGCCCGTATGCGATGTTTTCCTTGATCGTCCCTTCGAACAGCCAGGTGTCCTGGAGAACCATGCCGGTCTGGTGGCGCAGGTCGTTCCGTTTCATCGTGGCGATGTCGGCTCCGTCGAGCGTGATGCGTCCGGCGTCCAGGTCGTAGAACCGCATGATGAGGTTGACGAGCGTCGTCTTGCCTGCACCCGTCGGCCCGACGATCGCGACGGTCTGGCCGGGATCGACGTGGAAGCTCACGTGTTCGATGAGCGGCTGATCCTCGAGGTATCGGAACGAGACGTCGTCGAATGCCACCCGGCCGTGGCTGACGGTCGGCGTCTCTGCAAGGCCATCGTCCGCTGGTTCGTCTGCCGCATCGAGGAGTTCGAACACTCGCTCGATGGAGGCCACACCCGACTGAAGGAGGTTGGCCATCGAAGCTACCTGGGTGATGGGGCGCGTGAACTGCCGTGAATACTGGATGAACGCCTGCACGTCCCCGAGGCTCAGTGTGCCGCTCGCGACCCTGAGGCCGCCGATCACGGCGATGATCACGTAGTTCAGATTCCCGATGAACATCGCGATCGGCATGATCAAGCCCGACAGGAACTGGGCGCCGAAGCTCGCCTCGTACAACCCCTCGTTCTCGATCTCGAACGACTCCTGCACCTCCGTTTGGCGACCGAACACCTTCACGAGGGCATGTCCCGTGAAGGCTTCTTCGACCTGGGCGTTGAGGTTGCCGGTCCGGCGCCATTGAGTGACGAACTTCGTCTGGGACTTTCTCATGACGAGGAAGGCGAGAACCATCGTCAGGGGGATCGTCACCAGGGCGATCAGGGCGAGACTCCACGAGATGGAGATCATCATCGCGAATACGAACACGATCGTGAGCAGAGAGTTGAGGAGCTGGCTCATGGTCTGCTGGAGGCTCTGGGAGACGTTGTCGATGTCGTTGGTGACACGGCTCAGGAGCTCACCGCGCGGGAGTCCATCGAAGTAGCGCAACGGCAGTCCGTTGATCTTGTCTTCGACCTCGGATCGCAGTCGCA
>JAYEIJ010000011.1:0-3324 GCA_034660035.1 Actinomycetota bacterium
CTGTCTTCTGTCTTCTGTCTCCTACATAACATCCGAGCCAATGCAGGTGATCGGATCGCTCGTCGTTCTCATCGTGGTGTCGATTCTCGCGGCCGGGTGTGGAGGCTCCTCACCGGATACCACTACGACCGTGGCCTCGATGACCGACGGATCGGATGTCGTCTTCGGAAGGGGTTCGGTCCCCGACACGGTGCCGGACTCGTTCCCGATCCCCGACGGGGCCGTCGTCGGCGCGACGCTCGTAGATGCGGATCGCGGCCTCACGGAGATGATCCTCACGTTTCCCACAGCCGTGGATGCGGTCGTGACGTACTACGAGAAGAACCTGCCTGCGCGTGGCTACAAGATCACACGCTCCGACGGGACCGGCAGCGACCGGGCGATCGAGTTCGACGGCGAAGGAATCGACGGGGTGATCCGCCTGAAGGTCGGCGGCAGTGGGGTCTCGGCGGCAAGTGTGCGACTCACCGTCGCTTAGCGCGGCTATCGTCAGCATATGGCACGGATCCGTCGATTCGAACACAACCGATACATTGGAACTCGTGACGACATGATCGTCTATGACTGCGACGACGCAGACGACTTTGCAGCGCTGGAGGAACGGGCGGAGAAGCAAGATCTCACGGGAGAGAAGCTACTTCAGGCATTCGGGCCCGACACGCTTGCCGAAGCCCGGAATCGAGGATTCCACACCCGTTGACCGACTTCATCGACTTCCACGTTCATCCTCCGGTCGCGGAGCTGCTGACCGGCCCGATCGCACCGTACGTCGAGTCCCTGGAAGACCGGATCGACGCCGACCTCGAGACTCTCACGGTCGACGATGTTGCTGCCTACTACCGGGATAGGAACGGCCAAGCGGTCCTTCTCGGGTGGGACACCGAAACGGTTACCCGCCGGCGAGCCTTCTCCAGTGAGGATGTTGCAGCGATGGTGGCCGCCCACCCCGACGTGTTCTACGGATTCGGATCGATCGATCCCGCGCGGGGTGCCGGAGCAGTGGCAGGTGTCCACACCGCTGCGCGGCTCGGTCTTGCCGGTCTCGCGTTCCATCCGATCGGGCAGGGCTTCGATCCATCGTCCCGCTCGGCGTTCACGGTCTACGAAGCTGCGGCGGAGCACGGTTTGATCTGCCTCTTCCACACCGGCTACTCACGACTCGGTTCGGGGATGCCCGGTGGAACCGGACTGCGGCTTTCCCACGGCGAGCCGAGAGCGATCGATGAGGTCGCTGCGACATTCCCGGATCTGCAGATCGTCATCGCCCACCTTGGGCGATTCCGGCGTGACGAAGCCGTGGCGGTCGCGGCTCACAAATCGAATGTGTGGCTGAATCTCGTGGGGACGACGCCGAGTGACTGTACGGATGATCTCGATGCCCTGTTCGGCCTGGATCTCGACCGCTGCCTCTTCGGCAGTGACTGGTGTTTCGCTTCGCTCGACGATGCGCTCAGCGCGTGGCGCCCCGGATCGGCGGACGAAGCAGTCCGGCATCGGGTTCTTCACGACAACGCCAGGAACTTGCTCGGCATGGCCGATAACTGATCGACCGCCGGTCGCCGCGGCGCCGGAACAGCAGCATCGCGTCCGCTAGTCTGGCGGCGTTCAGGTTCGGAGGAAACGATGCACGACGTCGCCATCATCGGCGGAGGGCCCGGCGGATACGCAGCGGCTCTCTACGCTCATAACTTCGGTCTTTCCGTGGCGCTCGTCGAGAAGGACCGGGTCGGCGGCACATGCCTCGTGCGGGGATGCATTCCGGCCAAGACGTGGCTCCAAACGGCATCGGTGTACCAGACCGTCGCCCGATCAGCGGAGTTCGGTGTCGGTTCGTCCGGGCCGATTCTTGACTGGTCGGCTGCGTTGACACGGAAGAACCAGATCGTGGATGGTCTGGTGAAAGGCCTGTCCGGTCTCTTGAAGACGCGAGGCATCGAGATTCACAACGGTTTCGGTCGGATCGTCGATGGTGGCGTTGAAGTGACGGCGCCAGATGGGGTGACAACCATGGTGCCGGCTGCAGCGACCATCGTCGCCACGGGATCCGTTCCACGCACGATCCCCGGCTATGAGATCGACGGAGAGCAGATCGTCACCAGCGATCACGCCCTCGATTGGGATCACCAACCCGACCGGGTCGCTGTGATCGGTGCAGGCGCGATCGGTGCAGAGTTCGCGTCGATGCTGGCCGATGTCGGGAGCGAAGTTCACCTCTTCGAGGCGCTCGACCAGATCCTTCCCGGCATGGAACCCGAGGCTGCCAAGGCCGTCGGGCGATCGTTTCGGAAGAAGCGCATCAAGGTCAAGACCGGAATCCAGGTTGGTCCGCCCCGGTTGTCCGCGACGGGTGTAGCGGTTCCGGTCGGCGATGATTCTGTTGAGGTCGACGTGGTGCTCGTTGCCGTCGGCCGCGCACCGGTAACTGAGGGGATCGGTCTTGAGACGGCCGGAATAGACACCGACCGGGGGTTCATACCCGTCGATCTGGAGACGATGCAGACTGCGGTTCCGAACATCTACGCCGTCGGAGACGTCGTTGCCGGAACGCCGCAACTGGCCCACGTCGGTTTCGCAGAGGCCATCGCAGCGATCACACACATCGCAACCGGGGAGACCGCCCCGGTCAACTACCGCGCGGTCCCGATGATCGTGTACACCCACCCGGAAGCGGCAGCGGTCGGACTCACGGAAGCTCAGGCGATCGAGCAAGGTTTCGATGTCGAGGTGACGAACCACGGGATGCGCGGGGTCGGGCGAGCGATCATCCACGGTGAGACCGGCGGAACCGTCAAGATCGTCGCTCAGAAGGATGGACCGATTCTCGGTGCGACCGTGGTCGATCCGATCGCGGGCGAGATCATCCACGAACTCATGTACGCGGTCGGTTGGGAAGCTCTCCCCTCGGAGGCTGCGATGTTCATCCACGGACACCCGACGATCTCTGAAGGCATCGGCGAGACAATGTTGGTAGCGGCCGGCCGGCCGTTGCATTGACGATGAATACTGGAACCCGGACACGAAGGAGCACGAACGAATGCCCGTGACGGTGACGATGCCGCGACTCGGCGAGACGGTGACCGAAGGGACCATCCTGAGTTGGGCCAAGCAGGTCGGCGAACCGATCTCTGAGGATGAGGTGCTCGTTGAGATATCGACCGACAAGGTCGATACCGAGATGCCCTCTCCAGCGTCCGGTGTGATCAGCGAGATTCTCGTGCAAGCCGGTGAGACGGTCGCCGTGGGAACCGTTATCGCGATCATCGGCGAAGCGGCCGGGATGGCTTCGCCCGCAGAGCCGGCGATGGGTCCGACCGGGACACCGGC
>JAYEIJ010000011.1:3424-39861 GCA_034660035.1 Actinomycetota bacterium
CCGGCGATGGGTCCGACCGGGACACCGGCCATCGGTCCGACGGGGACGCCGGACGAGGCACCGCCTGCTGCGGTGACGCCCGCTCCAACTCCGGCACCGGCTCCTTCCGGTGATCCGTCACGGCGAGCCATCCTTTCGCCCGTGGTGCGCCGCCTCGCGACAGAGCACGATGTCGATCTCGATCTGGTTCCCGGCAGCGGGGATGGAGGACGCATCACCCGGAAGGACGTCGAGCGCTACATCGCAGCGGGATCGGCCATCGCCGCTCCGGCGGCGGCTTCCACTGCAGAGGTAGTCACGATGGAGCCTGCACCGGTGGCGATCACGAGGGATGTGATCCCCGCCGCGGGTAGCGACGAGACGGTTGAGATTCCGCGCCTGCGACGCACGATCGCCGACCACATGATCCACGCCAAACGCACCGCAGCCCACGTGTGGACATCGATCGAGGTCGACTACGAGCACATTGAGCACGTCCGTGCCGCGCATCGTGATCGGTTCAAGGCCGATGAGGGGTTCTCTCTGACGTATCTTCCGTTCATCGCTCGGGCGATGATGGATGCGCTCTCAGCGTTCCCGGTCGTGAACAGTTCTCTGGATCTCGCTGCCGGCACGCGCGTCTTCCACAATGGCGTGAACCTCGGCATCGCGATCGATCTCGACACGCAGGGCCTCCTCGTCGCGACCGTGCGCGGTGCAGACGGGCTGACGTTGAGAGGCCTTGCCCGCAGCATTCGGCAGATGGCGGAGAAGGCTCAAGACGGCGCTCTCGAACCGGATGACATCGCCGGCAGCACGTTCACGATCACCAATCCCGGACCGTTCGGCTCGTACCTGAGCGCTCCGATCATCAACCTGCCGAACGTGGCGATCCTGTCGACCGACACGATCAAGAAGCGTCCGGCCGTGGTGACCCTGCCGGATGGCACCGATGCCATCGCGGTCCGTCACATCGGCTACCTGGGTCTCACCTGGGATCATCGGGCGTTCGATGGCTCGACAGCAACGAAGTTCCTCGCGCGGATCCAGACGAACCTCGAGACCTGGGATTGGGATCAGGAGCTTCGATGATCGGAAGCGGGGAGCGTCTTCGGATCCGGTGGCTTGGACGCGTATCGTATGACGAGGGACTCGACCTCCAGCGGGCGATTCGTGATGGACGATCGACCGGTCGCACCAGCGACGACTACCTCCTGCTCCTGGAACACCCGCACACGTACACGGTGGGTCGCAGCGGCGACGGCTCGAACCTGAGGATCGCGGTCGGTCAACTCGGCACCATCGGTTCCGAACTCGTGTTCACCGATCGCGGCGGGGACATCACGTATCACGGACCCGGCCAACTCGTTGGTTATCCCATCGTCGCTGTGCCATCGCTGCCCGACGGATGGGACGCGGTCGGGCACCTCCGTCGCATCGAGGCGATGCTGGTCGCGTCCCTCGCCGATCTGGGGATCACAGCGTGGGCGGAGGATGGCTTCACGGGCGTGTGGACCGAGCACGGGAAGATCGCTGCGATCGGTGTGAAGGTCTCGGGCGGGGTCTCGACGCACGGGTTCTCGATAAACGTGGCACCCGACTTGACCTACTTCGAACACATCGTCCCGTGCGGGATCTCGAATCGCCCCGTGACCTCGCTCTCGGAGATCATCGGCCGGACGGTGCCGATGGAGTCGGTTGTCGAAGCGCTGATCCCGCGAGCAGTCGAAGTGTTCGGAGGGACCGCTGAGGTGCAGCTCGGTGCCTTCCCCAATCGCGATCGGTCTCACCTGTATGACGTAGACGCCATGGTCGCGGCGGGCGTGTTCTCCCCGAACCGCAATGGGGGCACGCCGATCACCGTTCGCGGTCTCCTCCCCGGTGAGCCCGGCAAGCCCGAGTGGATGCGGATCCGCGCCGATCTCTCGACCGACGGTTTCCGAGGTCTCAAGAAACTGATGAGGGGGATGGAACTGCACACGGTCTGCGAAGAGGCCGGATGTCCCAACATCTTCGAGTGCTGGGAGTCGGGGACGTCGACCCTGATGCTGCTCGGCGAGACGTGCACGAGGGCCTGTGCGTTCTGCGACGTCAACACCGGCAAGCCCGGCCCCGTGGATCTTGACGAACCGGGTCGTGCCGCGGCAGCCGTCGAGCAGATGGGGTTGCGGCACGCCGTGTTGACCTCGGTGAACCGTGACGACCTCGCCGACGGTGGCGCCGGAGTCTTCGCCGCCACGATCGCGGCCATTCGGGAGAGGACGCCCGATTGCGAAGTCGAAGTGCTGATCCCGGACTTCAAGGGTTCTGTCGAAGATCTCGAGACGGTGATGGCATCCAAACCGGCCGTTCTCAATCACAACACAGAGACCGTTCTCCGCCTGCAACGGGATATCAGAACGGCAGCGACCTACGCGCGATCGCTCACGCTCCTCGCTCGGGCGAAATGGACGAACCCCGCCGGTGTCGTGAAGTCGGGTCTGATCGTCGGGATGGGCGAGACCGAAGATGAGGTTCTCGGAGCGCTCGCCGACATGCGGGCCGTTGGCGTCGATATCGTCACCATCGGCCAGTACCTGCGACCCACCGCGAGGCACCGGCCCATCGACCGGTACGTCGAACCCGATGAATTCACCCGGTATGCCGAAGAGGGCGAGCGTCTCGGGATTCCTCACGTCGAGGCTGGACCACTCGTTCGGTCCTCGTATCATGCCCGGGAAGCCCTGGAGGCCGCGCGATGACTGGAGCAAGGATCGCCGCCGCCCGGGCCGCCCTTCGGGATCGCGGGATCGACGCTCTCCTCGTTTCGGTGGGCTCAGATCTCCCGTACCTGACGGGTTACCGTGCGATGCCGCTCGAACGGATCACTGCACTCGTGGTTCCCGCCACGGGTGATCCCGCCCTGTTCGTTCCTGAACTCGAGGCGTCGAGGGTCGACACGTCCGTCGAGATCCGGCCGTGGGGAGAGACCGAAGACCCGATCGACCGAATCGCCACAGCACTGCCGAATCGGGGTGTCATCGCAGTGGGGGATCAGATGTGGGCCTCGTTCCTCATCGCCTTCCAGGAGCGTCTGCCGGAGGCTCGCTTCGTCGACGCGGAACCGCTGATGGCGCCGTTGCGCATGATCAAGGACGAAGACGAGATCGCAGCACTGCGCGAGGCAGCGCACGGTGTCGACGGCGTCGCCGATCAACTCTCGGCCGTGCGCTTCTCCGGTCGCACCGAGCGTGAGATATCGCGGATCGTGTCCGATCTCGTTCTTGCTGCCGGTCATGATTCGGTCTCGTTCGCGATCGTTGCAGCCGGAAGGAATGGCGCATCGCCCCATCACGAGGCCTCCGACCAGATCATCCAACCCGGTGACGCAGTGGTCGTCGACTTCGGTGGCCGGGTGCGCGGATACGGCTCCGACACCACCCGTATGTACTGCGTTGGGGAGTCACCGGGGGGCTTCGATGAGGCGTACGCGGTGCTCGAACGCGCTCAGGCCGCTGCCGTCGCGTCGGTACGTCCTGGAACGACCGCTGAGGCGATCGATACCGCCGCTCGCTCGATCATATCGGCTGCCGGCTACGGGGAGTTCTTCATCCACAGAACCGGGCACGGCATCGGCCTCGACGCTCACGAGCAGCCGTACATCGTTCAGGGGAACACCGGGCCGATTCGAGAGGGAATGGCATTCTCGATCGAGCCGGGAATCTACCTGCCGGATCGGTGGGGAATGCGGATCGAGGACATCGTCGTCGTCACCGACGACGGCGTCGAGCGGCTCAATCGCTCCTCGCGGAAACTGCGGTTCGTCGAGTAGCACCGTGCCGTTGGACGGTACGCTGCAGTCACATAGGAGGTCTGATGAAGAACATGGTCGAGCAACGAGCCACCGACGCCCTCCGCATCCTGTCCATCGACGCGATCCAGCGGGCGAACTCCGGGCATCCCGGGATGCCGATGGGAATGGCCGACATCGCCTCGGTGCTCTGGTCCCGCTTTCTCGTTGTGGATCCGGACGATCCCACGTGGAGCGATCGAGACCGGTTCGTGCTGTCGAACGGGCACGGTTCGATGCTGCTCTACTCCCTGCTCCACCTCTCCGGCTTCCCCTTGACCATGGACGATCTCAAGGCGTTCCGGCAATTCGGTTCGGTGACGGCCGGGCATCCGGAATACGATCCCGAACTCGGTATCGAGATGACCACCGGCCCGCTCGGACAGGGTTTCGCCACAGGGGTCGGGATGGCGATCGGAGAGGCGCACCTACGAGGGGTTCTCGGTGCCGATCTGGTCGATCACAGGATCTACGGATTCGTCTCCGACGGCGACCTCATGGAGGGCGTATCGGCTGAGGCCGCTTCGCTGGCCGGGCATCTCGGACTTGGCAAGATCACCTACCTCTATGACGACAACCACATAACGATCGACGGCACGACGGATCTGGCGTTCACGGAGGACGTGGCCGCGCGATTCGATTCGTACGGATGGCACACGATCGCCGTCGACGGACACGATCGGGACGCGATCGCCGACGCCATAGCAGCGGCCAACGAGGATGGGCGGCCATCACTCGTGCTCTGTCGCACCCACATCGGTTTCGGATCACCCAACAAGCAGGACACGTCGGCCTCTCACGGATCACCGCTTGGAGATGACGAGATCGCACTGACCCGGGCCGCCTACGGCTGGGACCTCCCACCGTTCGAGATGTCCGACGACGTATACGGGTTCTATCACGGCGCGATGGAACGCGGCAGGCGATCCCGGGCAGCGTGGATGGAACGTCGCGATACCGCCGTCGCCGCCGATGCGAGCGTGGCGAAGATCCTGGCTTCGTATTTCGACGCACCGGCTCTTCATCTCGGCATCCCACACCACGAGGCGGGTTCGTCGGTTGCGACGAGGACGCTCTCCGGTGAGGTGCTCCAGGAAGCCGCCGGGTCGCTCCCGGGACTCATTGGAGGTTCCGCCGATCTGACCCCCTCGAACAACAGCCGGATCGAGACGTCCGGCGACTTCACATCATCGGATCGGACCGGTCGAAACGTTCGATTCGGGATCCGCGAACACGCCATGGGATCGATCGTCAATGGGATCACGCTCCACGGTGGGCTTCGGGGATACGGTGCAACGTTCCTCACGTTCTCGGACTACATGCGCCCTGCCGTCCGTCTCGGCGCCCTGATGGGCACCCCCTCTATCTGGGTATGGACACACGATTCGGTGTTCCTCGGCGAAGACGGACCGACACATCAGCCGGTCGAGCACCTCGCCGCTCTCCGATCGATCCCGGGCCTTCGTGTGATCCGTCCGGCCGACCCCACCGAGGTCACCGTCGCGTGGGAGATGGCGATCGGTCACGTTTCCGGCCCGACGGCACTCATCCTCACCCGCCAGGGTCTGCCCGTTCCTCGAGAGCCCATCGACCGGGACCTGGTTGCCAGGGGTGGCTACGTCCGCCGGCAAGGGAGCGACGCCGTGCTGATCGCCACCGGGTCGGAAGTGCCGCTTGCGGAACAAGCAGCAGAACTCATCGGCGATAGTGGACACTCGATCAGGGTCGTCTCGATGCCGAGCGTCGAGGTCTTCCTCTCCCAGGACACTGAGTACCGGGCCGC
Source organism: Actinomycetota bacterium (assembly GCA_034660035.1). Lineage (GTDB taxonomy): Bacteria > Actinomycetota > Acidimicrobiia > Spongiisociales > UBA5794 > JAHEEL01. The sequence goes on from JAYEIJ010000011.1 coordinate 9,016, forward strand.
GGTCCTGGGTGACGATCTCCCGATCGCGACGATCGAGGCAGGCGTGACATTCGGATGGGAACGCTTCTCCGGGCCGACCGGGCTCCGCATCGGGATCGACCACTTCGGTGCGTCCGCGGCGGCGTCGGTCATCGCCGAGGAGTGGGGCTTCACGCCCCAGGCCGTGTCGGACCGTCTTGCCGCCTGGCTCGGCGAATCCTGAAGATGCGGATCTACACCCGACGCGGCGATGACGGGACGACGGGGCTGTTCCATGGAGGCCGGGTTGGGAAGGACTCCAGCGGTCCCGAGGCGTACGGGACGGTGGATGAGGCCGTCTCGGCTCTCGGCATCGTCAGGGCTCAGGCCGAGTCCGAACTCGCAGAAGCCGTGCTCGACGTGCAGCGGGATCTCTTCGTGGTAGCGGCGGAACTTGCCACCGATCCCGGCCGCCGGGACCTGCTCGAAGCGGGTGTCAGCCGGGTTGATCCCTCCATGATCGACCGCCTCGAGAACCGGATCGACCGAATCGAGTCCGAGGTGGGGATGCCGACTGAGTTCATTGTTCCCGGCGGCGAACCGATCGCGGCGACGATCGACGTCGCCCGCACCATCGTGCGAAGAGCCGAACGCAGGGCCGTGACCCATCTCGCCGAAGAGTCGGACTCGCTCGTCGTGCCCTACCTCAACCGTCTTGCCGACTATCTGTACATGCTCGCTCGCGCCGTAGAGCGCGAGTGGACCCCGACACGAGGAGAAACCACATGACCGAGATCGTTCCGAGCGGTGCCCTATCCGCCTCAACAGCAGATCTGTTGATCGTTCCAGTGTTCGCGGACCTGACCTGGGGCCCCGGCGCCGAGTCGACGGCCGATCAGTTGGGACCCTGGCTGGCCGACTACCTGGAGACACGCGAATTCACCGGAGCCGCCGGCCAACTCGTTGTTGTTCCCGGAGGTGCTCTCTCCTTCGGATCTGTGGCATTCGTCGGTCTCGGCGACGAAGTCGATGCGGAATCGCTTCGTCGAGCGGCCGGTACCGTCGGCCGGATGTCGGCCCCGTACCCGTCGACGGCAACGACCCTGCACCTGGTCGACGTCGAGGGAGCGATCGGGGCCGTGGCACTCGGCTATCTCCTCGGGGCCTACCGATTCGACGCGTATCGAAGTGAGCCGAAACCACGTTCCAACGAGCGTCTCGAGCTCCTCGAGGCAGGAGAGGGCGCAGGGGCGGAGATTCGGGATGCGGCGGCGATCGCCCGCGGCGTCGCCCTCGCTCGCGACCTGATCAACCAGCCGGCCGTAGACAAGTCACCCGAGGTTCTCGCCGGCCGAGCACGATCGCTCAGCGACAGCATCTCCGTCGAGATCGTAGATGAAGTTGAAGCAGCGGAGCGGGGGTACGGGGGGCTGCTCGCCGTCGGCGCCGGAGCCACGAATCCACCGCGGATGGTCATCATGAGCTACGGGCCTGCCGATGCCGGCGCGTTCGTTGCGTTCGTCGGCAAGGGGATCGTGTTCGACTCCGGGGGTCTCTCGCTGAAGACGGCGAAGGGTATGGAGGACATGAAGACCGACATGGCAGGAGCGGCCGCCGTCTACGGAGCCATGCAGGCGATCGCGGAACTCGAGCTTCCGGTCCGCGTGCTCGGAGTGACGCCCCTATCCGAGAACATGACGGGCGGGTCGGCGCAGCGCCCCGGTGACGTGTTCACCGCGTACAACGGGAAGACGGTCGAAGTTCTCAACACCGACGCCGAGGGGCGCCTTGTGCTCGCCGACGGGCTGGGAATCGCTGCCGAGGCCGGACCCGACATGATCGTCGACATCGCCACCCTGACCGGGGCAGCGAAGGTCGCTCTCGGACCGACGGTGGGGGCGATCTTCGGCAACGATGACGGTGCCATCGCTGCGGTGGAGGCCGCAGCCAGGTTCGCCGGCGAGTCGATGTGGACGATGCCGTTCGAACGCTCATACCGATCTCTGCTCGATTCGCCGATCGCTGATCTGAAGAACATCGGTGACCAGTGGGGAGGAGCGATCACAGCAGCCCTCTTCCTCTCCGAGTTCGTGGATGATCGACCCTGGGTTCATCTCGACATCGCCGGCCCCGGCCGTGCCGACAAGACCGAGCACTACCTCCTGAAGGGTGCAACCGGGTTCACGGTCCGGACCCTGGTGGAACTAGCGAGGAAGATGGCGGGTGCAGTAGAGCAGTAGAGCAGTAGAGCAGGCAGAGTCTTCACTGACTACTGACTACTGACTACTGACTACTGACTACTGACTACGTGCTCGATCGGGCAGGTCATCGATCGCTTGATCTTCAACGAGTTGAAACGGGCCGAACGGGCATCGTAGGTGATGAGGCGATCGATCAGGCGGTCCGGTGAACCGATCACGTGCTTGAGGGCCTCGACGGCCATCAGCGACCCGATCACGCCCGTCACCGCTCCGAGGACACCGACGTCGCTGCACGTGGTTTCGCTCTCCGGCAGATCCGGGAACAGGCATCGGTAGCACGGACCGACGCGAGGATCGAAGCCCGCCACGAGACCCTCCCACCGGATCGCGGCGCCGTGGATGAAGGGGATCCCTGCTCCGGCGGCGGCATCATTGACGGCGAGGCGACCGGCATAGTTGTCGGATGCATCGATCACCAGGTCATACCCGTCGACCAGGTTCCTTGCGTTCCTTTCGTCGAGCCAGGTCGCGATCGGGACGACGGTCACATCGGAGTTGAGAGAGCGTGCGCTCGCCATCGCCGCGTCGGTCTTTCGCATGCCGACGGCGGCCTCACCGAAGAGCACCTGGCGCTGCAGGTTCGTCGAGTCCACGCGATCTCCGTCGACGATGGCGATGGTGCCGATTCCCGCTGCGGCGAGGTACTGGATCACCGGAGAACCGAGTCCGCCTGCACCGACAACCATCACGCGGGCGGCCCGGATCCTGCGTTGGCCGGCCGGTCCGAGATCGGCGAGTCGAAGATGCCGGTCGTATCGATTCGGTGGATCGTCGCCCGCGGTGACGATGGGTCGCTGTTCGGATCGCCAGCGGCGAAAGCCCCCGAGGAGTGACACGATGCCGGTGTAGCCGCGCTCTGAGAGAGACCTTGCGGCAACACGCGAGGCCTCCCCGATGCCGCAGTAGAGGAGGATCGGGGAGTCGGGGGAGGGGGCCAGTTCCGCGATCCGGTCCAGATCCATGCGATCGACCCGGATCGAGCCGACGAGTTCGTGGCTGGGACGATCGCCTTCGCGAAGGTCGATGATGGCGACGAACGAGTCGAGGACGACGTCGTCGGGTGCGATCTCGGTGGCCTTGGACTGCATGGCCGTGAGGCTACTCGGAGCCGGTGAGGCGGTCGACGAGCGTGGGCACGATCTCGCCGGCAGTGCCGTCGACGAGAACGGCTGCACGGAAGTCGTGATCGGTCTTGCCGCGGTTGATGATCACCATCGGGTGGCCGCGGTCGACCACGTCGAGCGGAACGAACGCTGCCGGGTAGACGGAGAGGGATGAGCCGATGACGAGTACGGCATCGGCTTGCTCCGCCATGTCCCACGCCCGCCTTGTAGCGTCCATCGGCAGGTCTTCGCCGAAGTAGACGATCGTGGTCTTCAGGATCCCATTGCATCGGTGGCACGGAGGATCCTCTTCGCCGGATTCCCATCGCTGCTCGATCTCATCGAACTCGGGTTCGTCACCGCAGGAGATGCAGTGGATCCGATTCGCGGATCCGTGCAGTTCGACGAGCGCTTCGGGTGCGAGGCCGGAAGCGATATGAAGACCATCGACGTTCTGCGTCACGCATCCGACCAGGTGGCCGGATTCCCACAGTCGGGTTACGGCGTGGTGTGCATAGTTCGGGGAGGCGTCGAGGTACGGGGAACGGAATCGCTTCCCCCACGACTCCCTTCGAAATCCCGGATCAGTGATGTAGCGATCGTATGTGTAGTCGGCCGGATCGAATCGCTTCCAGATCCCCTGGGGCCCGCGAAAATCCGGAATGCCTGACTCGGTCGATATGCCGGCGCCGGTGAATACGAGAATCCGTTTCCGTCCTGAGAGAACCTCTACGGCCCGTTCGATCATGGGTCCAGTGTTCAACCTCGGCGAGCGATTGGCAAGTCGACCACTGCTCGACGGTGCTCCCGGCGCAGCGAAGGCGTCATCAGGCGGACATACCGGCTGGGGAGCGGGGGAATCAACACCCCGGTGAGGAGTTGCCCGCGACTCCATGAGACGAGACCCTCTCTCGAGAGGAGAGAGGTATTCGTTGGAAGGGGGAGGGAGCGGCCGCGTTGTGCGGCGACGGCAAGACGCATCAGGTCTGCGACCGCTCCCGGACCGATCGCTGCTGTCCAGAACTTGCGGACGTAGGGGTGATGAGACGGAAATCCCCACGACGTCCCTTCCCACACGGCCGGGTGTATCTCAACGCGTGGAACAACCGTTGGGCGGACGCAGTCGGAGGGTTGACCGGCGACGCCCGGAGGTGGCGCGAGGTTCCTGGAACCGGTGGGAGGACGGGCACTGTTTCGAGGAACATCTCCGGACGTCGCCGTGACTGAAAGGGTCATAGCTAATAGATATCAAATAACATCAGGTAACGTCAAGAGGTACGAACAAGGTCGCGAAACGTTCGCGTCAGCCGTCGACGGCGGAGCCGGTCTGGACTTCCCACAACGAGCGGTAGATCCCCGGGTGGTCGATCAGTTCGTCGTGCGTTCCCGATTCCACGATGGTCCCGGCGCCGACCACGTAGATCCGGTCCGCGTGACGGATGGTCGAGAGGCGATGCGCGATCACGACGACCGTCCGGTCATGCGCGACCCTAGCCAGCGATCGTTGAATGGAGGCTTCCGTCTCGTTGTCGACTGCCGACGTTGCCTCATCCAGGAGGAGGATCGGGGACCCGGTGACAAGCGCCCGTGCGATCGAGAGGCGCTGCCGTTGACCGCCCGACAACTTCTGTCCCCGCTCTCCGACGATCGTGTCGTACCCGTGGGGGAGGGCTCCGATGAAGTCATGAGCTTCTGCCGTTCGGGCGGCGTCGCGGATCTCGAGGGGCGTCGCTTCGGGCCTCCCGTATGCGATGTTCTCTGCAACCGTTCCGTGGAACAGGAACACATCCTGGGAAACGAGGGCCATGGCCCGGCGAACGTCGAACCGGCGAAGGGTTCGAAGATCGACGCCATCGAGCGTGACCGAACCGGTACTGGGGTCGTAGAACCGGAGCAACAGCTTGATGAGCGTGGTCTTGCCCGAACCGGTCGGGCCGACGAACGCGGTTGTGCGACCGGCAGGGATATCGATCGTGACATCGTTGAGCACCGGGTAGCCGACGTCGTACGAGAACACCACCGAGGACAGTGCAAGCGATCCGTTGACCACTGCCAGGTCGCTGGGGCCGTCGACGAGGCGGGGCTCGGTGTCGAGCACCCCGAAGATCCGCTTCGAAGACGCCATCGCACGCTGGTACAGATCGAATGTCTGTCCCAGACGTGTGAGCGGCCAGAGGAGGCGCTGGGTGAGGAACACCATCACCGAGTACAACCCCACGCTCAGAGCGCCGTCGAGGACGAGGAAGCCACCCCAGACCAGGGTCGCGGTGAACCCGACGAGAATCGCCACCCTGATGAGCGGCGAGAACGCGGACGAAAGCCTGATAGCTGAGGCGTTGGCCACGCGGTATCGGTCGCTCTCAAGGGTGATCCGCTCTACCTCGCGGCGTTCAGCGGTGAACGCTTTGATCGTCGCGATGCCTCCCAGATTGTTGGCAAGCTGCGAGTTGATCGCTGCTGCCTGTTCCCTCACGACTTCGTACCGGGGTTCGATCCGGCGCTGGAACCGGAACGAGCCCCAGATGATGACCGGAATCGGCAGGAACGCGAGCCACGCAACCGTTGGGGCGATGATGAAGAACGCCGTTCCGATCAGGACGACCGTGGTGAACATCTGGATGACCTCGTTGGCGCCGATGTCGAGGAACCGCTCGAGTTGGTTCACGTCGTCGTTGAGCACTGCCATGAGGTCACCGGACCGACGATCTTCAAAGAAGCCAAGCTCGAGGTCTTGCATGTGCGCATACGAGTCGACCCGCAGGTCGTGCTGCATCGTCTGTGCGAGGTTGCGCCACGCCACGCCGAGGAGGTACTCGAAGAGCGATTCGAGGGCCCACACCACAAACGTGATGCCGGCGAGCACGACCAACTGCGTGCGCGGATCCGCGATCCCCAGCGAAGCCAGGAACGAGTCCTCACGGCGCACGACGACATCGACGGCCATTCCGATGAGGAACGGTGGGGCGATGTCCATCGCCTTGTTGAGGAACGACCACAGCGTGGCGGTCAGGATCCGACCGCGATACGGCCGCGCGTAGTTCCAGAGTCTGCTCAGAGGCGTTTCACTCATGTCCAGCGAGGCTACCCGGCCGGACGAATCTAGGACTGCGAAGTCCTATCCACTCGGCGGGCTGACGGCTGCGGTCGGCTGAGTGCCGACGATCACCTTGATCGAATCCCCTTCAGTGACGACGGAACCGGGAGGAGGCTCGGTTCTTACCACGATGCCCCAGAGCTCGGCGTTCTCGACGGCGAGATACTCGACGGACCAGTCGAGCCGGATGCCGGTCTTGCTTTCGAAGTCCTGGAGTGCCGCGGTGACATCGTCCAGCGGTAGGCCGAGGAGATCGGGGGCGAGGATCACCGGCGGGACACCGGTTGACACGAGGACGGTCACTGACGCGCCTTGCTGGAGGGAGGTCCCGGCTCGTGGGGAGATGCTCAAGATCCGCCCTTTGGGTTCGGCGGAAGCCTTATCGACCACGTTGAGGCGGAGGCCTACGCCGTAGACCGCGTCGGCCATCTCCTTGAGGCTCATCCCGCTGAGGTCGGGTACTTCGGTTCTGGGCACGATCCGGTACACGTCGGCGCCGACCGGTTCTTCGGCGAAGTCAAGCGCGGGCAGATCACGGGTCGCGTATTCCATGAACTGTTTCCAGACCGGGGCGGCGACCGTGCCGCCGAACGCACGCTTCACGGACTGCTCCTCACCTTCCGCGTCGTTCCAGATCGTGAATCGCTCCATCGGGAGTGGGCGATCCGCGTATCCAACCCACACCGTTGTCGTGAGTTGAGGGACGAAACCTGCGAACCACACGTCAGTGTGATCGGTAGCAGTTCCGGTCTTTCCTGCTTGTGGCCGACCGATGTCGGCGCGCCTACCGGTACCTTGCGACACGACCTTTTCGAGTGTGCTCACAACGACGGAGCCGATCGCACGCGAGAGGACGCGTTCTGACTCGATCTGATGATCGTAGATCACGTTGCCGGCGCTATCGGTGATTCGCTCCACGAGGTACGGCTCTACTCGATACCCGTAGTTGGCGATCGTCGAGTATGCCGATGCCATCTCAAGCGGACTGACGGACGCGGCCCCGAGGGTGATCGAGTGGAACGGCTTGAGATACTGGGACGTGATCCCGAGCCGTCTGGCCGTGTCGACCACGGCGGCGGGTCCGATCGCATCGATGAGCCGTGCGTAGACCGTGTTCGTCGAGTTGTAGGTCGCCGATTCGAGCGACTGGAGATCGTGTCCTGCATTGCCGCCGGCGTTCTCGACGGTCCACGTGTTCCCATCGGCAGAACACGGATACCCGCAATCGATGACAACGGGACTCGACCGGTCCCACATCGATGCGAGCGTCACAGGGCGGCCATCGAGATACCCGCTTTCGAGGGCGGCTGTGAGCGTGAACGGTTTGAACGCTGACCCGGCGTTCCGGGCGCTCCCGGTAGCAAGATCGTACGGGCGTTCCCCGGCTTCGAGGTTGTCCCCGTAGTCGATTCCGGACGCCACAACACGTATCGCTCCCGTCGTGTTGTCAACGGTGGCGATCGCACCGGTTGGTCCGTCGTACTCGGGACGGAACCAGGATCGAAGGATCCGATTCGCCTCCGTCTGGAGGTCGTAGTCGACGGTGATGTCGATCTGGAGACCGCCACCGCCCGAACATGTCGTATCGGCGGCCGGGCAGCCGAAGAGCGCCCGCTTCCGCTCCTCATACGAATCTCCGAGTCCGTATTCATCGGAGTCGAGCAGTTGCTGGCGCACAGCGAGTATCACCAGGGGGTCCAGTTCTTCACGCACCGAGTGCGGGACGACGCCCAGTGGCGTGTTCTTCGCCGCTTCGCCTTCCTGCGCGGTCGTGAGCCCGTTGGACACCATTCGGTCGATGGTCTGGTTCCGAACGGCGATCGAGTTCTGGGGATTGTGCCGTGGGTGATAGAAGGTGGGGTTCCTGATCGGCGTCACGAGCGTCGCGGCCTCGGCAAGCGTCAGTTCGTCAAGGTCCTTGGCGAAGTACTCCTGAGCGGCCGCTTGGACGCCGTAGGCGTTCGAACCAAAGAACACCGAGTTCGCATAGAACTCCAGGACCTGATCTTTCGTGTAACGGCGCTCGAGTTCGGCGGCAACCTGGGCCTCGCAGATCTTGCGCTCGAGGGTTCGATCGGCGGTGAGGAAGTTCTGTTTCACGACCTGCTGCGTGATCGTCGAGGCTCCGGTCTCGCCGCCACCGATCGCCGCTCTCACGATCGCCTTGAAGTCAACGCCCTCGTGTTCGTAGAAGGCCTTGTCTTCAGCCGAGAGTAAGGCACCGATTACCAGGTCCGGAATCTCGTCGAGTGGGATCGGCTGGCTGTTGCGTTCCGACAACTTGCCGAGTTCGACACCGTCCGCTGTGGTCACACTCGACAGGCGTGATATGTCGGGGAAGGAGAGATCCATGGTCGAAGCATCACAGAAGTACTGATCCTCGAGGTCCTCAACAGTTCCGAGCGCGGAGTTGGAACCCAGAAAGGCGAACAGCCCCAACCAGCCCGCTCCAACGACTGTGATAACCGCGAGGAGGATCAGACCGGGCAGACGCCGGCGCCGCCGGTCGTGCCGGTGAGCTTCATGGATGTTCGAATCCATCGTGTAACACACGCTTCCGCTTGCGGACGAGTTCCCGCAGGTAGCATCGAACTCGCGAAAAGCATAGGAACAGACTCCCGATAGACCCTGGATCCCCACATATGAACGAATCAACCCCGGCGGAGTACGGCCCTGATGATCTACCCGACTGGGACCCGGGTGAGGAACTCGGGTCATCCGGGTCCTATCCGTACACTCGCGGCCCTTATCGATCGATGTACACGGAGCGCCTCTGGACCATGCGCCAGTACGCGGGATTCGGTGACGCGAAGTCGACGAACGAACGGTTCAGAAGGCTCCTCGCGGCAGGGCAGACCGGACTCTCGGTAGCTTTCGATCTCCCGACGCAGATGGGGCTCGACTCTGATGACGAGATGGCCGCCGGCGAGGTCGGCAAGGTCGGCGTCGCAGTTGATTCCATCGAAGACATGCGAGCGCTGTTCGATCGGATCCCCCTCGACGACGTCACCACTTCGATGACGATCAACTCGACGGCACCGATCCTCCTGCTGCTCTATCAACTGGTCGCCGAAGAGCAGGGGGTGGCGGCTGATCGCGTGCGCGGAACGATCCAGAACGACATCCTGAAGGAGTACATCGCTCGCGGCACCTACATCTATCCGACGGCCCCTTCGATGCGACTGGTCACCGACGTGTTCTCATACTGTGTCGATGAACTGCCGAACTGGAACACGATCTCGATCAGCGGCTACCACATCCGCGAAGCCGGATCAACCGCCGCCCAGGAGATAGCGTTCACCATCGCCAACGGACTCGCGTACATCGACGCTGCGAAGCGGGCCGGTCTCGACGTCGATGTCTTCGCTCCGCGGTTGTCGTTCTTCTGGAATTCACACAACGATGTCTTCGAAGAAGCCGCGAAGTTCCGGGCCGCTCGTCGCATGTGGGCTCGGCTCATGAGGAGCCGCGTCGGTGCGACTTCGCCATCTTCGTGGAGGATGCGCTTCCACACGCAGACCGCAGGGTCGACGTTGACCGCGCAGCAACCCCTCAACAACGTGGTTCGGACGGCGTATCAGGCACTTGCTGCGGTCCTCGGAGGCACCCAGTCGCTCCACACGAATTCGTATGACGAGGCGCTGGGTCTCCCGACCGAAGAGGCCGTGATGATCGCGCTCAGGACACAGCAGATCCTCGCCCACGAATCCGGCGTCGCCTCGGTGATCGACCCGCTCGCAGGGTCGTACTTCGTCGAGTCATTGACCGATCGACTCGAAGCCGAGGCCATGGATCTCATCGGAAGGATCGACAGCCTCGGCGGCGCCGTGGCAGCGATCGAATCGGGCTTCCAGCAGCGCGAGATCGAGAACGCGGCATATGAGCATGCACGGACTGTGGAATCCGACGATGCCGTGATCGTGGGCGTCAATCGCTTCCAGATCGATGAGGCCGGCGGTCACGAGGTGCTTCGCGTTGATCCCCGGATCGAGTCCGAACAGGTCGAGCGTTTGCGGCGACTGCGAGCGAATCGTGACCCGGGCGCCGTCGATGTCGCTCTTGAGACCGTCCGGCTGATCGCCGCCGGCGACGAGAACCTCCTGCCGCCTATGAGAGAAGCCCTGAGAATCGGAGCGACAGTGGGCGAAGTCTCGAACGCCCTGGCAGAGGTCTTCGGCCGATACCGCCCAAGAGCCTGAACCCAGCTTCGAGCTACCAGCGACCAGCTTCGAGCTACCAGCGACCAGCTTCGAGCTACCAGCTTCGAGCTACCAGCTTCGAGCTACCAGCACGGACATCCATGAGTGCGAAGGTATCAAGAACATGTCCCGTTTTCGGCTGGTAGCTGGCGGCTGGTAGCGGGTGGCTATCTAATCACCATCAGCACGGCGCCCGCTGTGACGGTGTCGCCCGGTTGAACGCGAAGGTCCACGATGTCACCACTGGAAGGCGCCTTGATCTCGTTCTCCATCTTCATCGCTTCGAGCACACACACCGGGTCGCCGACACGTACCGAGTCACCGGCCGAGTGGTGGACCTTCACGATGGTGCCCTGCATCGGTGAGGTCACGAGTCCCTCGCCGGAGCCGGCGGACTGTTCCTTGTTGAGCTTCGGGGCCCTGCGCCGCGGTGACGGGCGCTGCCCCGATCCCGTCGAAGCGATGACCTGTGACCAGTACTTCACCTCGAAGCGTCGACCACCCACTTCGACGGTGATGTCGCGCTCTTGGAGTTCCTCATCTTCCGGTATCGCCGGTGAGGTTTCCGTGGCGAGATCGCTGAAGTCCATCGAATCTTCGACGAGACGCGTGTGGATACTGCCGGCGGGGAAATCGGGACCCTGGAGAATCCGGAGGTGGGCGGGGATCGTCGTCTCGACCCCTTCGATCTTGAACTCGGTCAGCGCCCGGATCGATCTGCGGATCGCTTCGTCGCGATCCCGTCCACGGACGACGAGCTTGGCGATGAGGTTGTCGTAGTACTGGGAGATGTGCGAACCCTGCCGGACGCCGCTGTCGACACGGATCCCGGGTCCGGCCGGCTCACGGTAGGTCGAGAGCTTGCCGGGAGCAGGAAGGAAGCCACGGGAAGGATCCTCCGCGTTGATCCGGAACTCGATAGCGTGACCCGTCCGTTGGACCGAGTCGAACGAGAGGGTTTCACCGGCGGCGACGCGCAGTTGTTCCACGACGAGATCGACGCCGGTCGTTTCTTCGGTGATCGTGTGTTCGACCTGGATTCTCGTGTTCATCTCGAGGAAGAACAGGTTTCCGTTCGTGTCGAGCAGGAACTCGACCGTTCCGGCATTCACATATCCGGCAGCGCGCCCGACGGCAAGAGCGGCTCGCCCGAGTTCGGCTCGTTGCTCGTCGGTGAACGCCGGCGCCGGGGTCTCTTCGATGAGCTTCTGGTGGCGTCGTTGGAGAGAACAGTCGCGTTCACCGAGAAACACCCCGTTGCCGTGGGCATCGAAGATGACCTGAGCTTCGATGTGACGCGGTGTGTCGAGGTATCGCTCGACGTAGACTTCGGGGTTGGCGAACCAGGCCTCGGCCTCGCGTCTGGCTCCTTCGAACGCCGAGTCGAGGTCACCGTCTTCGCGTACGACCTTGAGTCCCTTGCCTCCACCTCCGTGGGCTGCCTTGATGGCGATCGGCCAACCGTGCTCGTCGGCGAATGCCTTGACCTGCGAGACATCTGTGAGCGGTTCGGTTGTTCCGGGAACCGCCGCCACACCGGCCCGCGCGGCAGCGATCCGAGAGGCGATCTTGTCTCCCATCGTGGCGATCGCCTCGGGGCTGGGGCCCACCCATATGAAGCCCGCATCCGTGACCGATCCGGCGAAGGCGGCGTTCTCTGCGAGGAACCCATACCCGGGATGGATGGCATCGGCCTTCGATTCGCTGGCGATCTCCAGAATGCGACCGACGTTGAGATAGGACTCGGACGATGGCGCCGGACCGACGTTCCACGCCTCATCGGCAAGGTCGACGTGGACGGCATCGCGGTCCAGTTCGGAGTAGATGGCGATCGTGCGAAGTCCGAGATCGTGAGCAGCACGAATCACGCGGACGGCGATCTCGCCTCGATTCGCGATGAGAACAGACTTCACAGCGAGCATCCTAGGAGTGTGCCGAGCGATGCCGGGCAGTTGAGATGGGCAACATGCATTGCTCGACAGGCTCCTGAGAAGGCTGGAAGGGAACTGTCCGGTCGTTGTCAGTCCGACCCCGGCGATCGGGACAGGGTTACCAATGGCACCGGTATCTGAGGTGGGTTCATAGGCTGATGCATCTCATGGGTCTCTCCATGCGGTATCCCCGCCTCTTCATCGTGTTGTTCGTCGCGCTTGGTCTCACCGCGCTGCCGGCGGCCGACGCCTACGCCGTGGACGCTGATCTCTACCCTGACGTGTCGTGGCAGATCGAGACGGCGCCCGACATCTTCTCGCACGCTTCGCTCATCACAAACCCCGCTGGCCGAGAGCGAGTCGTTGAGATGCTCGTCCGGCGCACCGATCTCGACCACGACGAGGCAGGCTGGTTCCTCGATGCCGTTGCAGGCCTCGTCGCGGCGGGCTTCCTCACAGAGTTCCTGCTCGAGGCCGAACACACAGCGATGATTGCGTTGGGTCCAGCGGAGGATTCCCTTTCCACCGGCCCCGTCGAGCAGTGGCGCCCTCTCGTCGAACGCTACTTCCCTCCGGAGTTGGTCGACGAGGCGCTGTCGATCATCGACTGCGAGTCGAACGGTGATCCCGATGCCCGCAACCCGAGGAGCAACGCCTCCGGGCTCTTCCAGTTCGTTGATCGCACATGGGGCCATTCGTCGGAACAGGCGGGCTTTCGGGGAGCGTCGGCGTTCTCGCCCGAAGCCAATATCGCCGCGGCCGCATGGCTCGTCGACTACTCGCTCGGCGTTGGAGACTCAGCGTGGGCACATTGGACGTGCCGACCGTGACGCACGTACGAAGATACGCGACCATCGTCGTGGTCAATCTCTCTGGATGGTGTATCTACAACGGGATGTTGCCGTGCTTCCTCGGCGGTGTTGCTTCCCTCTTGTTGCGCAGCATATCCAGGGCACGGATCAGACGGGGCCTCGTCTCGCGTGCCTCGATGACGTCGTCGATGTAGCCCCTTTCGGCGGCGACATAGGGGTTGTTGAACCGGTCCTCATAGTCATCGACCAGTCGTCGGCCTTCGGCTTCAGCGTCATCAGCCTCACGCAACTCCTTGCGATGGATGATGTTCACGGCCCCTTTCGCTCCCATCACGGCGATCTCCGCGGTAGGCCACGCGAATGCGATATCGGCCCGTACCGCGCGAGCGTTCATGACGAGGAACGCTCCACCGTAAGCCTTGCGAGTGATCACGGTCACCCGCGGCACGGTTGCCTCTGAGAACGCGTAGAGGAGCTTGGCTCCGTGACGGATGATGCCCGCGTGTTCCTGCCCGACGCCGGGCAGGAAGCCTGGTACGTCGACGAGCGTCACCAACGGGATGTTGAAAGCGTCGCAGAAGCGTACGAATCTTGCTCCCTTGGATGATGCGTCGATGTCCAGTGTCCCTGCGAGAGCCGCGGGTTGGTTCCCGACGACGCCGATGGTGTATCCATCGAGACGGGCGAACCCGACGATCAGGTTCGGAGCGAAGTGCTCGTGCACCTGGTAGAAATCTCCGTCGTCGACGATCGATTGAACGACGTCGACCATGTCGTATGGCTGATTCGGCGAATCCGGGATGATCGTCGTGAGCGTCTCGTCCATGCGGTCGGGGCGATCGATCGGGGTGAAGAATGGAGCGACTTCCATGTTGTTCTGCGGCAGGAACGAGAGCAGGTAGCGGACCTCCTCCATCGCCGACCGATCGTCCGGAACCACGAAGTGAGTGACGCCGGATCGGGTCGCGTGAGCGCGGGCGCCTCCGAGTTCTTCCATGGTGACTTGCTCGCCCGTCACGGTCTTGATGACCTCGGGGCCGGTGATGAAGAGGTGGGCCGTCTCTTCGACCTGGAAGACGAAATCGGTGATCGCTGGTGAGTAGACGGCGCCACCGGCACACGGCCCCATGACGATCGAGATCTGGGGGATCACCCCCGAGGCTCGAACGTTCCGCTCGAAGATCCGTCCGTACCCGTGCAGCGACGCCACACCCTCTTGGATCCTGGCGCCGCCCGAGTCCTTGATACCGATGATCGGGGCGCCGTTGTCCATCGCGAGGTCCATCACCTTGCAGATCTTGTCGGCGACAGCCGCACCGAGGCTCCCGCCATAGGTGGTGAAGTCCTCCGCGTAGACGAATACGTTCCGTCCGTCGACCTTGCCATAGCCGGTTATGACGGCATCGCCGAAAGGGCGGTTGTTTTCGATGCCGAAGCCCAAGGCGTGGTGTCTCACGAACATGTCGAGTTCCTGAAACGAGTCCTTGTCGAGGAGCAGGTCGATCCGCTCCCGCGCACAGAGTTTCCCGAGATCGTGTTGGCGGTCGACAGCGCGTTGATTGACCGGGGCAACGGCGTCCTCGCGGAGGACTCGTAGCTTCTTGATGTGATCTTCGGTGCTCACGGTTCTCCCGGTAGTCTCATCTTCTGACCATCGAGGTGGATGATTGGCTACACGATACGCAGTTGTCGAACTCGAGTCGGTGGAGTCTACCCAGAACGAGGCTCGCGACCGCTATGACCGGCTCGGTCCTGTGCTGGTGATGGCCGATCATCAGACGTCGGGGCGGGGCCGCCTGGGACGCGAGTGGATCGAACCTGATCGCGCCATGTTCGCGTCGCTAGCTTTCGAGCCGGTCTGGCCAATCGAATCCTGGAGCCTGATTCCCCTGACCGCCGGTCTCGCAGCGCGATCGGCCATCGGTGATGTCAGCGGCATCACCACGGACCTGCGCTGGCCCAACGACTTGATGATCGGTGGAGGGAAGATCGGTGGTTTGCTCGTCGAGTCGGGTGACGGAGTCGTCGTCGTCGGCTGCGGTATCAATCTGGCGTGGGCGGCACCGGTCGTGGGCGGCGATGCCCTGTATGGATCCGATCCCGGGCCGGAGGTCGTCACAGAACTCGCTGCGGAGTGGGCCGACCGATTCCTGGCTCGTATGGCACTCGACCCCGGTGATTGGGGCCTCGAGGAATACAGGGAAGCGTGCATCACGATCGGTCGATCGGTCTCATACGCCGCCGGCACGGGGATCGCTGCTGCCGTTCTGGATGACGGGTCGCTTCTGGTGGAAACGGAGGACGGCGTGATCTCCGTGAACAGCGGAGAAGTACGACTCCACGACCGGTCTACGCTCTCCCCTGATCGGAGGAACTGATGGGCATCTCGAAAGCAGTCGTCACCGGCGGAGCCGGCTTCATCGGATCGAACCTGGTGAACCGCCTCATCGACGAGGGAACCGAAGTGCTCGTCGTCGACGACCTTTCGACCGGGATGCTCTCGCGTCTTGCGGATGCTCGTGCTCGGGGGCACGTCCATTTCCATCAGATCGATGTCCGGGCGCCGGAGGTGCGTGACGCCTTGATCGGCTTTGCCCCGGAGATCGTCTTCCATCTGGCCGCCCAGATCGACGTGCGAGCGTCGGTAGCCGATCCGATCACGGACGCATCGATCAACGTGCTTGGCACCGTCAACGTGCTGCTCGCCGCCCGAGATGCCGGCGTCGATCGAGTCGTGTTCTCGTCGTCCGGTGGGGCGACGTTCGGCGACACAACTTCGATCCCGACTCGTGAGACCGTCACCAGGAGACCCGACTCGCCCTACGGTGTGTCGAAGAAGATCGTGGACGAATATCTGGGCTATTTCCAGAGAACTGCCGCCCTCGACTACGTGTCTCTCGGGTTCGCCAATGTCTATGGGCCGGGTCAAGATCCGGCGGGGGAGGCCGGCGTTGTTGCCATCTTCTCCGGCGATCTCCTGGCAGGACGAACTCCGACCATCTACGGCGATGGGCTCCAGACCCGTGACTACGTCTTCGTTGAGGATGTGACCGATGCGTGCTGGCGCGCGGCGCTACAGGGAGGGGGCCGCTACCTCAACATCGGGACGGGAGTCGAAACCAGCGTTGTCGACCTCTACGACAAGATGGCCAGAATCGTCGGGTCTTCGGTGCGGCCGACTCACGCCGCGCCGCGAGCCGGCGAGCAGCGCCGATCGGCCCTCGATCCTACGGCGGCCCAGGAGGTCCTCGGATGGGAACCGTGGACGAGCCTCGACGACGGTCTAGCCCAGACGATCGACTGGTTCAGAAAGCAGTAGTGGGTCTGAGCGTTGAGCGTTGAGCAGGAAGTGGCCGGTTGCGGTTTCCGTCTGGCTCATGGTTCATATCTCATCGGAACATATCTTCCTCTGGGGGTCGCACCAGGTCGGTTGCTCGTCCGTCCCCTGTCAGGTCGAGACCCCGCACGACGGCAGCCGGGATCTCGCCGGCTTTGCCCATGACGAGATCGGCGGCCGCAGCGATCTCATCGATGATGGCGATCTCTGTGACGTTCATCGTGCGTCCCTGTGCGTCGGATTCGCCACGTAGGTCCAGGATCGACGGCAGTCCGGAGACTCCGATGGCGACGTCGACAAGTCCGCGTCGCCATGGGCGACCGAACGTGTCCGTAACGACGACTGCGATCGAGACGCCCATCACCCGCTCGAGGTAGCGTCGGATGCGGTGCGCCGATCGGTCCGGATCGACGGGGAGGAGGACCGCCCATCCCTCTGCCACGTTGGAGCGATCGACCCCGGCGTTCGCACAGATGAATCCGTGATCTGTCTGAGTGATGAGGAGATCACTGCGCCGTCGCAAGATCGACCGGGCCTCCCGTTCGGCCAGTTCCCGGTAGGCGCGGTCATCGGAGATCTGCTCGATCCGGCCTTCGGCCTTCGAGACGACCTTATGGGTTATCACGACGATGTCACGGTCCGAGAGCGCGATCTGCGATGCTTCGAGTCCATTGACGATGAGCGCCCCCAGGTCGTCGCCGGGTGCGATCTCGGGGATTCCGCGGATCGGGTGGATCTCGATGCTCATGTGAACGCCTCCTGGAACCATGTGGCGAAGCCGAGGGCCTCACTCTCAGAAACGAGGTGGGTGTCGGTGGCATGGACCATGACCGTCTCGAACAGATCGCGCACGTCCGATGCGTCTCCGCTGTCGATGACGAGGTCGGAGATGAGTCCCTCGTACGCCGCCAGGACTCCGGCGTTCCCGGGGGGAAATCCGAGAGATGCCATCACTCGCTCGGCCGGCCCCTTGAGCGCCTTGCCTCCGAACAGGGGACTGATGGCGACGACACGCTCTTTCTCAGCGATGGCCTGTCGGATCTTCGGAACGGCGATGATCGGTCCGATCGACAGGGGCGGATTCGATGGGGCTATCACGACGATGTCCGCAGCAGCGATGGCCTCGACCACCCCCGGAGCGGGCAGTGCATGCTCGGCACCGGTGTACTCAACTTCTACGACGTGGTCACGGTGCCCCCGTACGACGAAGTACTCCTGGAACGCCAGCCACCTTCCGTCGTCGATCCGAAGCCTGGTTCGAACCGGATCGTTGGTGGCGGGCAGGACCCTTGTCTCGACGCCGAGTGCCGATCGAATCCGTTCGACGGCCTCGGTGAGGGTGCGGCCCGATGCGAGCATGTCGGTTCGAACCAGACATGCCGCCAGATCGCGATCACCCAGGCGGAAGGTGGTATCGACGCCGAGCGCATCTAGGTGGTCCATCACAGTGGACGAGTCTCCTCCGATCCCCCAACCGTGGGGGCCCTCGATGCCGGCGAGCGTGTAGAGGACGGTATCGAGATCAGCCGACACGTGAACGCCGTGGATCAATTCGT
Organism: Actinomycetota bacterium; assembly: GCA_034660035.1. Taxonomy (GTDB): domain Bacteria; phylum Actinomycetota; class Acidimicrobiia; order Spongiisociales; family UBA5794; genus JAHEEL01. The sequence goes on from JAYEIJ010000011.1 coordinate 27,267, forward strand.
CATCGCCCACGTTCCCGATCACCGTGAGTCGCGGGCCCGCGAAGACCCGCCTGAGAGACCGCGCAGCGCGCGCCCCACCGACACCACCGGTCAGGAGAACGGCGAAAGGGTTGGAATATGTCGAGTTCGGTCCTTGAATGGCGTCGTTCATGTCATCTCCAGAGGGCACACGCCCACTACCTGTCGCGGCCGCGATCTTCGCTCGACGCGGCGCCGATCTTCCAGCGACCATCGAATCGATCCAGCACCAAGTGTACGAAACACGGCGGATCATCGTGGTCGGTGGTGATGCGGACGCGCGCCGTCTTGCGGGCGCACACGGCATCGAGTGGTTCTCAGGCCTCGGCGGCGTCATCGATGCCTGTAGCAACGTCACCCATCTGTGGCTCGTTCTCGACGGTGTGCTCCCTCGGCCCGACGCCCTCGGGGCGCTGGTGCGCGGACAGACGCGGCTCGACGCTTCGGTCTCCGGATCGAAGATCCTCGATGAAGGAAACCCGGACCGATTGCTCTCCGCCGGATTTGCGACCGACGTGTTCGAGACCCCGTACACGGGATTCGACGAGGATGAACTCGACCAGGGCCAGTACGACGTCGTTCGCGACGTCGCGGCCGTCGGGGGGCAGTCGATGCTCGTCCGGATGGATCTCGTTCGCGGTCTTGGTGGTCCGGATATCGCGATGGCGCCGTTCGCCGCGGCGGTCGACTTCTGTCAGCGAGCGCGCCTGCGCGGCGCCCGTGTGATCGTCGTCCCTTCGTCGGAGGTGCTCGGCGTCGACGACCATCAGGAACTTGATCGATGGCGAGAGCGCGCCGGGCGCATCCGAGCGATGATCAAGGTCTACGGACCGATGACGCTGCTCTGGGCGCTTCCGATGGCGTTCCTCTCCGGTTTCGCTCAATGCTTCCTGTCGCTCTTCCTCGGACGGTGGAGATTCTTCCACTGGCTCCGGGCGTGGCTGTGGAACCTGGTGAAACTGCCGGATACGCTCCGGAAGCGCCGGGCAGCGCGCAAAGGTCGCGTCGTCGGCGATCCCGAGCTCTTCAGGTATCAGATCAGCGGTTCAGTCGCACTCAGATCGGTCGTGGCGGAGTTGTCTGATCGGATCCGGCGAAGACTCCCGGGAGAAGATCGGCTCTCGATCGAGGCGGTCGGCGAGGAACTCAGGCGACCGTCGTTCATCGTGGGAGCGGTGGCCTTGCTCTTCGTCCTCCTCGCAACCAGGAGCATCTGGTTGGGGGGGTTGCCCGCCGTCGGGTACAGCCTCCCGTTCGGCGAATCGGGATCGAGCGCTGTCTCGGCATATGCCGGAGGGTGGAACCCGGCAGGACTTGGATCCGTGGAGCCGCTTCGTCCGTTCATCGCGCTTGCAGGTCTCATCCAGACCATCCTCTTTGATAACCGGCGTCTGGCCGAGTATGTACTGACAGCGGGATCGTGGCTTCTCGGAATCTGGGGAGTCGTTCGTCTCCTGCGAACATGGGGTGTTCGTGCGGTCGCGGGGACCCTTGCCGGTATCGTCTACGTGGCCGGCCCGGCCGCTCAGGCCGTAGCTCAGGAAACGGCGGTAGGGGCCGCGGTCGCCATAGGACTCATCCCTTGGTCGATACGTTTCGCTCTTGCCCCGTTCCCCGCCTCGTGGATAGCGAGAGCCGGTCGAGTGGCCGCCGTGGCCGTCCTCGCCGGCATAGCCGCCGTTCTGGCACCGCTTACCCTGCTTGTGCCGATCTTCGCGCTGCTCGTATGGGCACTCGTCAACGTCACCGATGGCGCCGCGTGGAGGGCCGTCGGCATCTCGCTGGTCGGAGCGGTTCTCGCCGTTCCGTTGCTTTTCCCCTGGCTCGGCACCGCCGACCTCGGTCGCTTCGTCACCGACGGCGACGCCTACTGGGCAGTATCGGCCGTGACGGCCGTCATCGTCGGGATCGCCGCCGTAGCCGTACTCGTGGCAGCACCACAACGGCTCGGCCTGGTAGCGAGTTGGGGTGCGATAGCGGTCGCTTTCGGCGTCCTCGTCGCTCGATCTGCGGGATTCGGGTCGGGTCGAGAAGTGGAGAGCGTGAGTCTTGTCGTCGTTTCTCTCGGGATCGCTCTCATCGTCGGCCCTTCGTTCGAAGCGATCACGCGGGTGCGTGAGGTGGGCGGCTGGCGCCGTATCGTCGCAGGAGTTGCGGTAGCCGCTTCAGTCTTCCTCGTGGCGGCGTCGACCGCCACGGTCCTTGGGGGCCGCGCGGGATATCCCAGCGACGAGTACCGGGAGGCGTTCACGTTCTCGGCCGCTCGGCCCGGCGATCCAACCGCATCGAGGATCCTCGTGCTCGGGGCGCCGGGGAACCTCCCGGGCGACGATCGAATCGTCGAGGGTGCTGCGTACCGGCTCGTGTCTGCGCCGATGCCGGAGTCGTGGGAGGCGCACCTGCACACGGCGAGGCTTGGTGACGATGCTCTCGCGGAGACGCTGAGAGTGATCATCGGCGGTGAGACGAAGCGAGCCGGTGAGATCCTTGCGCCGTTCGGGGTTCGATGGATCGTCATTCTCGAAGAAGCCGATGGGGACACATTCGCCGGTGCGTGGGAGACGATCTTCATCGGCCAGCTCGATCTGGTGCCGCTCGGCGGCGGGCTGTCCAACACGACGTTCGAGAACGAGGCGGAGAACGCGGTTCGTGCCATCAGCGCCGACGGCTCGCCGTGGACGCGTGCCGGGACCGGCTACGAAGGCAAGCCGGAGTTCGGGGTTGGCCTCGAAGTGCGGGAGAACGCCAATGCTCGCTGGGGACCGGGCGAATGGGAGCAGATCGACTGGGCCAACGGAACAACGGCCGCCGTCGGTGCGGCCGGATTTGAGCCGATCGATGCTCGTCGATTGCAGGCCATCGGCGCCGCGGTGTGGCTCGTAGCCCTGGTCGGTGTCGCATGGGGTGGAAGGAGATTCGGATGAGACGGGTGATCGCTGTCGTCATCGTGGCCGTTGCCGGAGTGCTCGCTCTGACCCAATCCGCCCCGATCGAGGTACGTCCTCCAGACTTCGGTGCACCGTCACCGGATGTGGGCGGGGCAACCGGTGATGCCACCGCCTGGTACTGCCCATGGGTCGCCTCAGGCGCACTCCGAGACTCGACGTTCAACCTGGTTTCGGTGATCGATATCAACGCCACCATCACACTCCCGAATCTGAATCCGACGGAAGAGGCGGACGTTGCCGAGTTGCGCCTTCGCGGTCCAGGAGCTCGAAGCGTCTACTCCGGCGATATCGTCCGTCGCGGCGCATCGCCCGGCGTCGTGGAATTCGACGACGGACCGGCAGTCGCGACGACGGCCATGTGGTCGGAGGAGATCCTTACCGGGGATCGGTGCGTCGTATCCGTTCCGAAAGAATGGCATCTGATCGGTGGCATCACCGCGGAAGGATTCACCCTCGAGCTTCAGCTGTTCAATCCGTTCGCCGAGAGCGCCAAAGTGACCGTCGAGGCGATCACCGAATTCGGCAGGTCGCCGCTCGCGGGTTTCGAGAGTATCGATGTCCCCGGACGATCATGGCTGACGGAAGATCTCTCCCGCGTCATCCCATTCCTCGACATGGTCACGTTCACCGTGACATCCGAAAGCGGGATCGTCATCCCCACCCTTGTGCTCAATAGCGAAACCGATGAGGCGTCCTGGCCCGGCACAGGTCAGTCGACGACCTGGGATTTCCCGGTGACGAGCCTCCCGGGGTTGGAACCAACGTTGGTGATCTCGAACGCCGGCAGCGTTGGGGCAACGGTCGCGATCGACATCTTCACACCGGACGGCGCGATACCCGACGCCGATGGAAGGATCGTGTCACCGCTCGAACCGCTGCGTATCCACCTGGCGGATCTGGCCACGCCACCTTTCGCTGTACGCGTGCGATCGAACGCTCCCATCGGAGCGGTCATCCAGGCGGCTCCGGAGGGGACGTTCCCGAGGACCGACGCTATGCCGCCTGAGGTCACGGACGATGAGGTCACGGACGATGAGGTCACGGATGATGAAGACGCCTCAGCAGACGAGGAGACGACCGACACGACCGAGGGCGAAGAAGTCGAAGAACCCGTCGTCTACGACGGTCTGGCAGCGATGTCTGGCAACGCCGACGTCCATGAGCGGTGGCTGGTTCCCGGTCTCGGAGTGGTGCCCGGAGCCGACACCTCGATCTGGATACTCAATCCTTCCGGCGATCCCGCGACGGTGACGGTGAGTCCGCTTGGCGTCTCCACAACGCGATCAGAGAAGATCGTGATCCCCGCCGGTCGGTTCCTGGAGATCCCCGTCCCGGCACTCTCCGAGACCGGCAATTCGGGGATGCTTGTTGACGCGAGCCTGCCGGTGTCGGTCGCGGTGTCGATCGCCGGACCCCAGGGGGTGGCGTTCATCGGCGGTGTGGGAGTCGGATGAGAACCCCGAAATGCTTGGTCTGCACCGCTCCGGCCCCTAACTTCGCGTGGCTATGACCTGCGTCCGCTGCTCATCGATCTCCACCTCGTGTCTCTCGTATGCGTACGAGCGCCGCGAAGCATGGCTCGTCGACACCGAACCTTCTCCGACTCCGGGCACTCGCTACCCGCTGTGCACCACTCACGCCGATCGCGTGACGCCACCGGTTGGATGGGTACTCCATGACCGCAGATCGCAGCCGACGTTGTTCGCTCCGGGTCTGGCATAGGGGGGCGGGATGTCGATCGACCGGGACGTCCTCGAGGCCGTACGGGAGATGGATGAACACGAATTGCGGAGGCTCTACATCCTCGCGAAGGCTCGTCTCGAGGGACGCGGTGTGGATCTTCCAGGGTCGGGACCCGAGGTCAAGCTGCGGAAGCAGATGGTCCGGTGCGGGAAAGACGCCTGCAACCGGTGCCCCCACGGTCCCTACTGGTACGCCTACTGGAATGAGAATGGGAAGCGTCGATCGCGCTACTTGGGGAAACTGGAAGATGTACCGGAACGGTTGAGTAGCTGAGGATGAGCTACCAGCTACCAGCTACCAGCTACCAGCTGCCAGCTGCCAGCTGCCAGCTGCCAGCTGCCAGCCATGAGCTGTGGGCTGTGAGCTATGAGCCATGAGCAGGACGGGATGCGGACTACGGACTACGGACTACCTGCCGACCACCGACTACCGACTACTCTTTCTCCCATGGCACGACAGAGCACCAACGACGGACTCCGCTGCAGCACGTGCGGGCAGGACTCCGTGATCGAGATCGAACTCAAGCTTCCAGACGGATCGGAAGTGGTGTTCTGCTCGTGTCATCGGTGTGAGTCGAAGTGGTGGGATCGCGACGGGGAACACCTCGATCTGGACGCACTCGTCGACGTTGCTCGCCGCGAGGCGTAGATTCCGGCCGACGGCCCTAATGGTCGGCCATCGCTAGCCTCTCGACCGTGACCTCTCCACCTCCGTCTGCCGTCATGGAGTCTGCTTCCGAGCCTTCGGAGGCCGTGGGCACGGGTGCCGTGCCGACCTGGTTGATCATCGTGCTCATCGGAGCGCCGACGGTGCTCATCTTGCTCATCATGTCGGGAGTTCTCGGTGTCATCGGGTCCGGATCGTTGATCCGGTTCCCGCAGATCCTCGTCGCCAACACACCGACCGGCGGGGATATGGGCGCACACGTGCTCTTGCCACAGGTCCTGAAGGATGTGCTGCTGCCATCCGGCCGGCTATTCGGCTGGTCGAGCACCTGGTACGCGGGATTTCCCGCCCTCTACTTCTACTTCCCGATTCCGGCGCTCATCACCGTGTTGCTCGACGTGTTCCTGCCCTACGGTGTCGCCTTCAAGCTTGTGACGATCGTTGGACTGGTGGCGCTCCCCGTCGCCACGTATGCGTTCCTGCGCCTCCTCGCCTTCTCCCGCCCGGTCGCTGCGCTCGCTGCGCTCACGGGATCGATGTTCGTCTTCATGGAGAGCTTCTCGATCTTCGGCGCCAACATCAAGTCGACATTGGCCGGCGAGTTCTCGTTCTCATGGTCCTTCGCGTTGTCGATCATCTATCTCGGAATCGTCGCTCGCGACACGCGCCTCGGGAGGAGGTTCACACCGTGGGCCGGGATCGTCCTGGCTCTGACGGCGATGACTCACATCGTGACCACGATGATCGTCGTCGTTGTCGCAGCGTCGCTTCTGTTCAGAAGGAACGGGCCGCGAACGGTGATCTCGTCGTGGATCGTTGGTTTCGCGATCAGCGCGTTCTGGGCTCTGCCGCTCGGTATCCGGGTGCTCCAGGGCATGACCACCGACATGGGATGGGCGCCGGTGGGCAATATCGTCGGCGATACGACCCCGGGGTCGCCGCTGCCGGGAGAGTTCATCCCGGTGCTTGTGCTTGGGCTCGTCGGGATGGTGTGGACGATGCTGCGACGGGACGACGTAACGGTGCTCGTATGGCTGACGCTGTTGCCGCTTGCCGGCTACTTCATCCTCCCGAAGATCGGCATCACCGCCCTCTACAACGCTCGTCTTCTTCCGTACTGGTACTTCGGCATGTACGTGTTCGCCGGAATCGCACTCGGTCTGGCGGTTCTCGAGATCTCGCGACGCGTCCCCCTGCGAAGATCCGTGCTCGTGGGCGCTTCGATCGGTGCCGGATTTGTCGTGCTTGCCGCGAGCATTCTCTCGATTCACGACGTGCCCGGCTGGGTGAAGTGGAACTTCGAGGGATACGAGGGCAAGACGGACTACCACGAGTACCGGACACTGATGGAGACGGTCGACACGCTGCCACCCGGTCGCATCATGTGGGAAGCGAACTCCGACATGAACAAGTACGGGACGCCGATGGCGCTGATGCTGTTCCCGTATTGGAGCGAGGGACATCCATCGATGGAGGGACTGTTCTTCGAATCGTCGCTTACCACACCGTTCCACTTCCTGAACGCGTCCGAAGTCAGCGAACGGCCTTCGAATCCTGTGCGCGGCCTCGACTACCGCGGATTCGACATGGAACGAGGGATCGCCCATCTGGCCGTGTACGACGTCGCCTACTACGTGAGTTTCACGGAGAAAGGCGAATCGGAAGCCCGCCTCGCCGGTCTCATCGAGGTCGGATCGGCCTCGCCCTGGACGATCTTCGCCCTCCCCGATTCCGATCTCGTGGACATCGCGACCCTGCGACCGGCCGTGTGGGACGGCGGCGGTGACTTCCTCGATCCGTCACTCGAGTGGTACGACGACGCTGATCACCTGAACAACTGGCTCGTCGAAACCGGACCGGAGGAGTGGCTTCGAGTCGAATCCGTCGATGATCGCCTGGTCTCCGTGAAGACGTATGCCGGCACGGGCGTTGTGACCGACATCGTGGAAGAAGATGGTCGCATTTCGTTCACCACGACGGCGGTTGGCGTGCCGCACCTTGTCAAGGTGTCCTACTTCCCGAACTGGACTGTGGAAGGCGCCGATGGGCCGTACCGTGCCGCTCCATCGCTGATGGTCGTCGTTCCGACGAGCGAAGACGTCGTGCTCGAGTTCCGGAACACGTCTGCCGAGAACCTGGGCATGGTTCTCACGCTGACGGCTCTCGCGGGGTTGGCGGCATATGCATACCGTCGGCACAAGCTTCAGCCGCGCAAGGTCGACGCATGAGGCGCTATCTCCGCAGCTTCATGACGAAGGAGGCGTTCGAACAGTTCGTCAAGGTCGGACTCGTCGGTGTCGCGAACACGATCGTGTCCTTCGCTCTGTTCAACCTCTTCCTCTGGATGGGGTGGTGGTCGGTGGCAGCGGTGAGCGTTGCATTCGCGCTCACGACTTTCATGTCGTATCTCCTGAACCGAATCTGGACGTTCGAACTCAAGGACGGAAAGGTCTCCGGCACGGAGACGATGCGCTTCTACCTGGTCAACGTCGCAGCCTGGGCCGGCACTGCCGGGACGATGTGGCTCGCGGAAACGATGTTCGGGCCGTTGTCCACAGTCTCGGCGAATGCCGTGTACCTAACGACCTCGATCGTGATCCTCCTCCCGAAGTTCGCGTCCTATCGCGACATCGTGTTCGGGGGGGCGATCAAGGCGCAGGAGAACAGCTCCTCCGACGCAAGATAGGGAGGATCAGGGTCGCAGGCTCTTGCGGATCCGCCACACGCCTCTGAGCGTGCGCGGTACTCGTTTGGCAAGACTGCTCTTCGTCTCGCGCTTCTCCTCGACGACGGCCGGCACTTCGGTGATGCGGTACCCGGCGCGCTCCGCACGGACGACGAGCTCTGTATCGAACAGATCCTGGGTGGAGATCACCTCCGGCGCGATCCGGTCGATGACGTCGCGACGGATCGCCTTCATGCCGTGCGTGTCTGACACGCCGGATGACAGCACGAACCGCAGGACCTGATTGAACGTCCACGTAGCGAACCGGCGGACGTGGCCGCGCCGGTCGTCTGCACCCTCGGCTCGTTTCGAGGCCAGAACAAGATCTGCATCGTCGCCGACAGCGAGAACCGATCGGAGGAACTCACCGGAGAAGTAGTCGATGTCGAAGTTGACGGCCCACTCGCCGTCGGTGGAGAGGAACCCTTCCCTCATGGCTGCTCCATAGTCCGGTGTGGGGAGCTCGAGCAGGGCAAGCCCGGGATACCGACCGATCAACTCGCGGACCGCCTCGGCAGTGCCATCGGTCGAACCGTTCTCAGCCACCAGAACCGTGACCGACGCCTGGATGCCGGCGATCTCCTCGAAGAGCTCTGCAAGAGCGCCGGGGAGGTAGTCCGCTTCGTTGTGAACTGGGATCACGACCGAGATGGTCGTCGGTGGGTCAGAGGTCATCTGGGCGGTGAGTGTAGGAACGGATCGGAAACAGGGACTCGGCCCGCCCGAGAGCGACCGTACAATCCCACCATGGATCTTGACACCATCTTCAAGGCGTACGACATCCGGGGTCTCTACCCGTCTGAGATCGATGAGGAGGCGGCTCGACGAATCGGGCGCGGTTTCGCCGCGTTCGCCGATGTCGATCGGATCGCCGTTGGACGGGATTGTCGGACCTCGTCGCCTGCGATCACCGCAGCGCTCATCGACGGGATCACCGGCACGGGAACCGATGTCATCGATATCGGCGAGATCACAACCGACGGCCTCTACTTCGTATCCGGATCGATGGACCTTCCCGGCGTGGTCGTGACCGCATCACACAATCCACCCGAGTACAACGGGCTGAAGTTCTGCCTGGCCGGCGCTGCGCCGGTCGGTGAGGACACGGGGTTGAACGACATCAAGAGAATCGCTGCCTCGGAATACGAGGCACAGGATGATCGCGGTTCTGTCGAAGCCATCGACATTCTCGATGGATATGTTGACCATCTCTTCGGAGTTGTCGACGCCGGTGTGTTCTCGGACTTGACCGTCGTGGCGGATGGAGGAAACGGGATGGCCGGTATCGCACTGCCGACGGTGTTCGAGCGGTTGCCTGCCCAACTCATCGGCCTCTACCTCGAGCCGGATGGCTCCTTCCCGAACCACCCGGCCGATCCGCTCAGACCGGAGAATCTGGTCGATCTCCTCGCCCTCATGGATGAGAGGAAGCCGGACCTCGGTGTGGCGTTCGACGGTGATGCCGACAGGGCGTTCTTCATCGATGACCGGGGCGTCCCGCTGCCCGGAAGTACAACGACGGCGATCATCGGTGATTGGTTTCTCAGACGAGAGCCCGGTGCGTCGATCGTGCACAACCTCATCTGTTCCAAGGCGGTTCCCGAAAGGGTTCGCATCGCTGGAGGCACTCCGGTTCGGACGAGAGTTGGGCACTCGTTCATCAAGCAAGTCATGAAGGAGACCGGCGCTGTATTCGGTGGCGAACACTCCGGTCACTACTACTTCCGCGACAACTACCGCGCCGACTCGGGGATCCTCGCGATGCTCGTGCTGATGCAGGTGATGTCAGAGGATGGGCGCCCTCTCTCCGAGCTCCGTCTCGAATACGAACCGTACGTAGGCTCGGGCGAGATCAACTACGATGTTGCAGACCAATCCGTGGCGACCGCTGCTGTGGCTGCCGCATACGGCGACGCCCAGATCGATCATCTCGACGGACTGACCGTCGACCTCGGCGATCGGTGGTTCAACCTTCGACCGTCGAATACCGAGCCGAAGCTCAGGCTCAACGCAGAAGCCCCAGACGCCGCCGGAGTCGATGAACTCGTCGCTGCGGTGGCATCGATCATCGAGGAGGGACCGTGACCGACCATCTGATCGACCCGGCATTGCTGGAGATCATGCAATGTCCGTCCTGCACGGGAACGCTCACCGTGCGTCCCGAGCCGCCGGCACTTGTCTGCTCGGATTGCGGACTTCAGTACCCGATTCGAGATGGCATTCCCGTCATGCTGATCGACGAAGCTACCCCCTCAGATCGATGACGATGTTCGATGACATCCTGAGCCTGCCGGAACAACTCCGGTGGGGGGTCGGCCACGACATCGCTCCGTTGCGGTCCGACGGGCCGATCGTGTTGCTCGGCATGGGAGGATCGGCGATGGCGGCCACGATCGGGACGCTCGCATCAACGCCGCGCTCACCGATGATCGTCCATCGTGGCTACGGACTCCCTCAGTGGGCGGCAGAGGGAGGGGTTTCTGTGCTCGCCGTCTCCTACAGCGGGAACACTGAAGAAGTGCTCTCAGGGGTCGAGCAGGCGATCTCAGCAGATCTCGATCTGACCGTGATCGCCTCGGGAGGCAGACTCGGAGAGATCGCCGTAGAGCGCAGCCTGCCATACATAGAGGTTCCGGGAGGCCTCCAGCCCCGTGCCGGAGTCGGATACCAGGTCGCGGCCGTGATGGCCATGCTCGGCGCCGGCGGCCACGTCCCGGACCCCGATGCTTCCCTTGATGAAGCTGCCGACATCGTCGACCGACTGCTCGACGGCGGAAGGGGTGGCGCCGTGCAACTCGGCCGCGATCTCGCGTCCGGTCTTGAAGACAGGATCGCTGTGATCTACGGCGGTCTCGGAGTCGGTTCAACGGCGGCGTACCGATGGAAGACACAGATCAACGAGAACGCCAAGCTTCCCGCCTTCTCCGGGACCGTTCCGGAGATGAACCACAACGAACTCGAAGGATGGCAACCGGGGTCGAGCGGCGCATTCGGATTGATCTACCTCAGGGACTCCGCTGATCACCCCGGGGTGGCTCGTCGATTGGATCTCTCAGGAACGGTGCTATCCGGGAAGGTCCGTCGGGTCGGTGACGTCCATTCGACCGGAGACGGCCCTCTCGCTCGATTCTTCAGCCTTGCCGTCGTCGGGGACATCGCATCCGTTGCGATGGCGGAGGCGACCGGGGTCGACCCGACACCGGTCGAGACTCTCGAAGCTTTCAAGACCATGCTCACGAAAGGAGCGCCATGAACTACGACATCGCCGATTCATCACTGGCACCCGAAGGACATCGACGGATCGCGTGGGCCGACCGCAGAATGCCGGTCCTCGCTGCGATCCGGGAACGGTTCGAGGCCGAGCGGCCGCTGGAGGGCATCCGGGTCGCCGCTTGCATGCACGTGACGAGCGAGACGGCGACGCTCATGCAAACGCTGCGTGTCGGCGGGGCGTCGGTGGTCCTGTGTGCTTCGAACCCCCTGTCGACCCAGGATGACGTGGCCGCGGCTCTCGTCGATGATGGCATCCCCGTGTACGCCGTGCGTGGTGAGGATTCCGATACGTTCTACGAACACATCAACGCGATCCTCGACACCGACCCACACATCGTGTTCGACGATGGGGCGGATACGACAACCGTGCTCCACCGTCAACGGAAGGAGCAGCCGATCCTCGGAGGCCTCGAGGAGACGACGACCGGCGTGCTCCGTCTTCGAGCGATGGCTGCCGAAGGAGTTCTTCGATACCCGGTCGTCGCCGTGAACGACTCCGCAACGAAGCATCTGTTCGACAACCGCCACGGAACCGGACAATCGTCGATCGACGGGATCCTCCGGGCTTCGAACATCCTCTTCGCCGGACGCACGGTGGTCGTCGCCGGCTTCGGTGATTGCGGATGGGGTGTCGCTCGACGCGCAGCGGGGCTTGGGGCCAGTGTCGTCGTCATCGAAGTCGATCCGATTCGGGCGCTCTCGGCGGCCATGGAGGGCTATCGGGTGATGACGGCAGCCGAGGCGGCGCCGATCGGGGATGTCTTCCTCACGGTGACGGGCGACATCCACATCTTCCGACCCGAGCACTTCCTCGTGATGAAGGACAGCGCGATTCTCGCGAACGCGGGGCACTTCGATGTGGAACTTGATCTGATCGGACTTCGCGAGATGGCGGTCGATAGGCGCGAGATCCGGGAGAATCTCGAGGAGTTCGAACTGGAAGACGGACGCCGGATCATCGTCGTAGCTGAGGGAAGGCTCGTGAATCTCAGTGCAGCCGAGGGTCACCCGGCCGACGTGATGGACATGTCGTTCGCCGATCAGGCACTCGCTGCAGAATGGCTCGTCCAGGGTGGCGGCGATCTCCCGCCCGATGTGTACACGTTGCCCCGTGAACTCGACGAATCCGTCGCGCGGCTCAAGCTGGAAGCGATGGGAGCATCGCTGGAGACCCTGACAGAAGAACAAGCCCGATACCTGGAGTCCTGGGAAGAAGGAACGT
>JAYEIJ010000011.1:39961-41457 GCA_034660035.1 Actinomycetota bacterium
GTGTACACGTTGCCCCGTGAACTCGACGAATCCGTCGCGCGGCTCAAGCTGGAAGCGATGGGAGCATCGCTGGAGACCCTGACAGAAGAACAAGCCCGATACCTGGAGTCCTGGGAAGAAGGAACGTAAGGAGCTACCAGCTACGAGCTGCCAGCTCAGAAATCGGACTGGAGGCTGGTAGCTGGAGGCTGGCAGCTCAATTCCTGTCCCACCCGGCTCTTACGGTCGGGGGCATGCTCTGTCTTTCTTGCACTATGCCGAGTTCTGGTTCTCTCTGCGCGCAGTGTCGGCTTGAACTGCGTCCGGGTTTGGAGGTATCCGTCGGGCCGGGTTTGATCGGCGTGGCCGGGTTCATTCACGAAGGGCCGGCCCGCCGTCTCGTCCACGCACTGAAGTACCGGGCCGTCGTTGCCGCCGCCGAGCCGCTCGCCGACGCGATGGCAGAGAGGATCCCCGGGTCGGCCACCGCTCTCCTGCCCATGCCAAGGGCCGCTCTTCGAGCGTTTCGCCACGGCATCGATCCCGCAGCCGTTCTCGCTGCGGCGGTCGCAGAGCGGACGGGTCTTCCCGTGATCGACGCGATTCGGCCCCGGTTGTGGTGGAGACGGCACGCCGGCAGGAGGAGGGATGAGCGGTCCGCCGTTCCGTTCGCTCCGCTCGGTTCGCTCGTGCCGAGAGATGCCGCGCTCGTCGACGATGTGCTCACAACCGGAGCGACGGCTCGCGCAGCGGCGGCCGCACTTGAGGGACTTCCGACTCTTGTGCTGGTCGCTACCTGTGCGAGTAGAATAGGGTCAGGAGACAGCCCCCATGGAGGTGCGGTGACGGTTCAACCGTTCAGCGGTCCGACCGATCAAGGCACCCTCCGCGCCCGAACGATCAAAGCAGGTCGATTCGACGCGCCCGGAAGAAGCCGGCGGGGACACAGTCATGATGGAAGGGAGCACGAGTGAACGTTCGGATCCACGGGCGGAACACCGAGATCGCCGACGATGTCCGCGATCTCGCTCATGAGAAAGTCGAGCATGCTGGGAGGATCTTCGACGACGTGACCAATGTCGACGTCGAGTTCTCCGAGAACGGCAATCCGAGGCAGACCGACGGCAGATACCGCGTCGAGATCACCTCAACCGCCGCCGGGCAGATCGTCCGCGTCGAATCGGATGCGTTCGACGCACGGGCGGCCCTCGACGCCGCGACCGAGAAATACGAACGGCAACTCAGGAAACTCAAAGAGCGACTCATCCAGCGATCCCGCAAGGCCAGCCACAAGGATCTGAGTCCTCTCGAAGACACCCCCGTTGTTCAACGAGATCAGGACCCCTTCATCGTCAGGAGGAAGCGATTCGCGATGCGGCCCATGGCGGTCGAAGAAGCCGTGCTGCAGATGGAGATGCTCGGCCACGACTTCTTCGTCTTCCTCGACGCAGACACGGGCAATCAGTGTGTGATCTACCACCGCAGAGACGGCAACCTAGGAATGATCGAGCCGGAGT
>JAYEIJ010000011.1:41557-53000 GCA_034660035.1 Actinomycetota bacterium
ATGTCCATCTTCTCCAAAGCTCTTCGCATCGGCGAGGGCAAACGCCTCAAGGAACTTGAAGGTCTTGTCACACGCGTCAACGCTCTCGAAGCGGAGATCGAACCACTGAGCGACGACGATCTCGTTGCGAAGACCGCCGAATTCCGTAATCGCGTTCGCAACGGCGAACCGATTGATGATCTCGAGGACGAGGCTTACGCCGTCGTTCGTGAAGCGGCGAAGCGAACGCTCGGTCAGCGTCATTTCGACGTTCAGATCATCGGTGCAGGCACGCTTCATCGGGGGATGATCTCCGAGATGCGCACCGGTGAGGGGAAGACGCTCGTCTCGACGATGCCGTCGTACCTGAACGCACTCGCCGGCAAGGGCGTGCACATCGTCACCGTGAACGACTACCTCGCAGAGCGCGACTCGAACTGGATGGGACAGGTTCTCCGATTCCTCGGCCTCGAGGTCGGACTCATCCAGGCCGAGATGACGCCCCAGGAACGCAAGCCGGCATATCGCGCCGACATCACCTACGGAACGAACAACGAGTTCGGGTTCGACTACCTCCGGGACAACATGACGATGCGACCCGCGGACCGCACTCAGCGTGGCCACTACTTCGCGATCGTCGATGAGGTCGATTCGATCCTCATCGACGAAGCCAGAACACCGCTCATCATCTCAGGAAGGGTCGGAGAGACCGGGAAGTGGTACCGGGATTTCGCTCGCATCGTCGAGCGACTCCGAAGAGACGAGCACTACGAGGTCGATGAGAAGAAGAGACAGGTCATCGTCACCGAGACCGGCGTGACGCAAGTCGAGCAGATCCTCGGCGTCGAGAACATGTACGACCATTCCAACGTCGACTTCATCCACCACCTTGACGTGGCATTGAAGGCGAAAGGGCTCTATCACCGCGACATCGACTACCTCATCAAGGGCGGTGACGTCATGATCGTGGATGAGTTCACCGGTCGGGTACTCGAAGGTCGGCGCTACTCCGAGGGTCTCCACCAGGCGATCGAGGCGAAGGAAGGCGTTCACATCAAGGAGGAGAACCAGACCCTCGCCACGATCACCCTCCAGAACTACTTCCGGATGTACGAGAAGCTCTCGGGGATGACGGGTACCGCTCTTACCGAGGCCGGAGAGTTCAACGGGATCTACGGACTCGAGGTTCTCGACATCCCGACGAACCAGCCGATCGCCCGTCTCGACCAGGCAGACGTCGTCTATCTCGACGAGGATCACAAGTTCGCCGCCCTCGCCGACGACATCGAAGAGCGAAGCCACCGCGGCCAACCCGTTCTCGTCGGAACCATCTCGATCGAGAAATCCGAACGGCTTGCCACGACGCTGAAACGCCGGGGTATCAAGCACGAAGTCCTCAACGCGAAGCAGCATGAGCGGGAGGGCCACATCATCGCCCAGGCGGGGCAACTGGGGTCGGTCACGGTCGCGACGAACATGGCGGGACGAGGCGTCGACATCCAGTTGGGTGGGAACCCCGAGGAACTGGCGCGAGCCGAGATGATCCGCAAAGAGATTCCGGAGGACGACTCGGGGTATGAAGAGGCCCTCGCCGCTTCCACCGAGCGATTCAGGACGGAGACCGAGCAGCAGAGGCAGAAGGTTCTCGACGCCGGCGGCTTGTACGTGCTCGGTACCGAACGCCACGATTCCCGCCGTATCGACAACCAGTTGCGGGGTCGTTCCGGCAGGCAGGGTGATCCGGGCGAATCTCGCTTCTATCTGTCCCTTGAAGACGATCTCATGCGCCGGTTCGCCAACGAACGCGTGGCTTCGATCATGGAGAGGTTGCGGATTCCACCGGATGTCCCGATCGAGCACAAGATGGTGACGAAGGCGATAGAACGCGCTCAGACGCAGGTCGAGGCGCAGAACTTCGAGATCCGCAAGAACGTGCTCAAGTACGACGAGGTGATGAACACCCAGCGCCAGATCGTCTACAAGTGGCGGAATCAGATTCTCGACGGCGAGAACACCGATGAGTTGCTCGCCGAATGGCGTGGTGAAGTCATCGAGTTCGAGGTCGAGGAGATGACGGCCGGCGTCGACCCTTCCGAATGGGATTGGGCCGATCTGGAGGTCCGGATGAAGGCCCTCTACGAGACCACGATAGGCAGAGCGTCGTTCAGCGAACCGGGCACCCTCACCTCCGATGAGATCGTCGATGCCTACCTAGCCGATGCCGACGCCGTGTACGCGGCCCGTCAGGCACAGTTCGGCGACACCGTCATGCGTCAGCTTGAGCGCACCGTCACCCTCTCCGTCATCGACAACAAGTGGAGGGAGCATCTCGCCGAGATGGACTATCTCCGCTCCGGGATCGGCTTGCGAGCGATGGGTCAGAAGGACCCGCTCGTCGAGTACCAGCGCGAGGGCTTCAACTATTTCGAAGAACTGGTCGACGCCGTCAAGCACGACGCCATCCGCTACATGTTCCACGTCGACGTGGTGCAACAGCAGGAGGCGCCGAGAGCGCAGGTCACCACCTCATCGGCGAAGTCGGTTCAGCAACTCAAGCAGAAGCAGGTCGTTCGAAAGGGCGAGAAAGTCGGGCGTAACGCTCCCTGCCCATGCGGGTCGGGGAAGAAGTACAAGCGTTGTCATGGTGCCGTGGGGGCCGAACCTCTGGCCTAGGGCGACGGTATGCTCGGTTCCATGGAACTGAAGAGAACCCTGGTCAGAGCTGCAGACGTCCTCAATCCCTTGTTGTCCTCACCCGGCGGCCCTCTCGAGGGCATGGCGATGGCAACGTCGTTCGAACCCTCGCTGATGCCGCGCACATCGATGCAGCAGGGCATCATGATGGGACTTGCCGGTCTCACGGTCCGCAGCGTCGTAGCGATCGTTGAACAGGGAACGAGACGGGTCACGCCGGCATCCGCCGGCCTCTCGGCGAAGCTCGCCATCCGGGGGGCGATCGGTGCTGTCGGGGCAGGGGCAGCGATGATCCCTCAGCAGCCGGGGGAGTCGTTGTGGCGATCCGGCGTCAGGAGCGGCGGTCAGGTTCTCGCAGCGGTGGCGATCTCCGGGGCGTTGTACGACGCCGGTGGTTCTGCCGTCGCGAAGAGCCGCAACGATGCGATTCTCCGTCCCATCCTCTCTTCAGCGGCTATCACCGCCGGAATGGTGGCCCTGGCGGGGAAGAATCTCAAGGAGCGCAAGCAGGTCATCAAGCGCTGGCCGGTGGAGCAGAAGAACGAACTCCCGATGGCGCTCGGGATCGGCTGGGCCACGTACGCCGCCGGATCGGGGCTCGGCAAGGGGTATCTCGCCTCGCGTAGCGGGCTCGTGCGCTACCTCGGACCGGGACCTACCAAGCGGGTGATCGGCGGCCTCGCGAACGCAGTTATCTGGGCCGGCGGCGCCGTCACGCTCTACAACGTTGGTGTCGGCTACATCGGCCGATCGAACGAGAAGGTCGAACCGGCGTATGCGATGCCTCCACTGTCGCCGTTGGTCTCGGGGAGCAAGGAGAGCACGTCGCCGTTTGAGGATCTGGGCCTGCAGGGTCGGCGCTTCGTGACGGATGTGACGTCATCCGAGTTGATCGAGGAGGTCCTTGGAGAGCCGGCCAAAGCGACGCCGATCCGTGTGTTCATCGGATACAACTCCGAGCCCATGTACTCGATGGGCAGGACGGAGATGGCGATGGCCGAACTCGAGCGTACCGGCGCCTTCGACCGATCCAACCTTCTCCTCGTCTCACCGACGGGTACCGGATGGGTCGATCAGACCATGATCGAGAGTGCGGAGTTCCTCGCCAAGGGCGATATCGCGACCTGTCTCATCCAGTACGGGCGGTTCCCATCGTTCCTATCGGTGCAGAAGGTGGCCCTCGGTCGCCACCAGTTCCGGGCTCTTCTCTGGAGCGTGCGTCAACGCCTCGCTGAGCGGCCACCGGAGCAGCGGCCGAAGGTCTTCGTTTTCGGTGAGAGCCTCGGCGCGTGGGCGAGTTCGGACGTCCTCATGTATCAGGGCATCGACGGGTTCGATCACTATGGGATCGACAGCGCTTTGTGGGTCGGTCTTCCCGGCCTCGCCAAGTGGTCTCGAAACGGCATGGCGGCCGGTGCTTCGACTCTCGTCCCTGACGGGTCCGTCGGCGTGTTCGACAATCCGGATGAGATCGAGGAGTTGAGCATCGAGCAGCAGGACGACCTTCGCGCAACGATCCTCAGCCACGACAACGACCCGATCGCCGTGCTCTCGACCGATCTGATGGTCCGCAAGCCGGGCTGGCTCGACGGCACTCCGGGTCGGGGAGTACCGGAGGACATGGACTACACCCCCATGACGACCTTCCTCCAGATCGCGATCGATGCCATGAACGCCATGGTCACCGTACCGGGCCACTTCGGATCGTTCGGGCACGACTACCGGGGTGACATGGCACGGATGGTGCGAGCCGCATACGGATTCCGTGACATCACCGACGATCAGATCGAGTCGATCGAGCAACAGCTTGTGACCCTCGAACTCGAACGAGCGGAGCGGATCAAGGCGGCCAAGGCCGAGGAAGCCCCCGCCGCACCGCAGTATCGGGGAACCGAGTTCACGAACGAGCAAACCGGTGCGATCCGCATGGAGGCCGGGGTTCCGCTTGATGCCAAGCGGACATCCGGAGCACGATGGTTCAAGAAGTTCCACGGTACGGATGCCGGACCCGAGGAGATGCAGTGACCCGCTGACGGGTACGCTCATCTCACCATGGAACCGAACGACCTCCGCTCACTTCTGAACGACCTGCGTTCTCGCCTCGACGATGCCAGGAGGTTCCTTTGACCTCGCAGGCAAGGAACAGGAGCTTGTTGAGCTGAAGCAGCAAGCTTCCGCACCTGGTCTGTGGGACGACCGGGATCGGGCGCTTGAGGTGACACGAACTCTCGCTCGACACGAACGCACGATCGAGCAAGTAGCGACCCTGGACGGGGCACTCGATGACGCCGAGGTGCTGATCGATCTCGCAGTTGAGGAAGATGACGCGGCGAGCCTCGATGACGCGATGGCGGAGTTGCACGAAACCGAAGCGACGCTCAGCCATCTGGAGCGAGAAACGCTCTTCTTCGGTCCGTACGACGACTCGACAGCGATCCTGTCGGTTCACGCCGGTGCCGGCGGCGTCGATGCCCAGGATTGGGCGGAGATGCTGTTCCGCATGTACCTGCGATACCTCGAACGAACTGAACTCTCCTTCGAAGTGGATGAGTACCAGGTCGGGGAGGAAGCAGGCATCAAGTCGGCCACGATCACCATCAAGGGCGATCACGCTTACGGGATCTTCGAGAGCGAACGCGGCGTGCATCGGTTGGTGAGGATCAGCCCGTTCGACTCGAACGCCCGACGCCACACGGCGTTCGCGGGCGTCGATGTCATCCCGGAAGTCGACGTCAAAGAGGTCGAGATCAACCCGGAGGACCTCCGGGTCGACACGTACCGGGCGTCGGGTGCCGGGGGGCAGCACATCAACAAGACCGATTCGGCAGTGCGGCTGACGCACCTACCTACCGGTGTGGTCGTCAGTTGCCAGGCGGAGAGATCCCAGACCCAGAACCGTGTGCGGGCCATGCACCTTCTCGCCGCACGACTGGCGGAACGAGCCCGCCTCGAACAGCAGGAACAGGTCGATGCCATTCGTGGGGACCAGACCGAGGCCGGATGGGGACGACAGATCCGCTCCTACGTGCTCCAGCCCTACCAGATGGTCAAGGACCTCCGTACCGGCCGCGAGATAGGGAACATCCAGGGAGTCCTGGATGGAGACCTGGATCCACTCGTCGACAGCTATCTGCAGTGGAGAAGAGAAGTAGCGGAGTAGCGGGGTAGCGGAGACGGGTGCCGGAGCCCGGATGAGTCCTTGTCCCACTCTGCTACTCGGCTACTCATGCCCACAATCCACTCCCCGCCGCGGGTCTCCTGGCTGGATTCCAACGCGGTAGTGACCGCGGCAGGGTCCGCTCAGTCCCCGGTTGACTTCAACATCGCGGGGATCGTGGCCAGCATGATCTTCAGGTCAAGGAGCAGAGACCAGTTGTCGACGTACTCGAGATCGAGCCTGGCCCGAACCTCGAAGGATGGGTCCTGGCGCGCCTCTACCTGCCAGAGGCCGGTCAACCCGGGCTTGACCGAAAGACGCCTTCGATGCCAGGCGTCGTAGCCCGCGACCTCGTCCAGTCGCTGTGCCCGGGGACCCACCAACGACATCCTTCCAACGAAGATATCCCAGAACTGGGGGAGTTCATCGAGGCTCGAGCGTCGGAGGAATCCGCCGACGCGAGTGATGCGGGGATCGTCGACGATCTTGAAGTCGGGGCCGACGCGAACGTTCTGCTCGGCGAGGTCGGCTCGCAGATCGTCGGCGTTCGTCACCATCGTTCGGAACTTGTGAACCTTGATCGGTCGCCCGTGCAGCCCCGCACGATGATCGGTGTAGATGAGAGGCCATCCATCGGTGATCAAGATCACGAGGCCAACAACCAGTATGACCGGTGACAGAAGGACCATCGCCAGGGCCGAGGCGACGATGTCCATGGTTCGTTTCAGGGCCAATCCGGCGGTCTTCGTCGGGCCGGAAGCGACGGTGAGTACCGGGAGCCCTCCGAGACGACCGACTTCGCCGTGTGACACTGCGTAGTCACCGTGTGTGAGCGGGACGAGGACCGTTTTGCCTTGCTCGAGAGCCGCTCTGGTAGCGGTATCGATGGTGGACCAGTCAGCCAGGGGGAGTGCAACGAGGATGTCGTCGACGATGTGGGTCGCCAGGACGTTCGATAGGTCGGCGATCGAACCGAGATGAGGGAGTGGTTCCCAACCTTCGTCTGCTGTCCCCACGTAACCGATCACGTCGACGCCGAGTTCCGGATGATCGTGTGAGAGATCCTTGACGAACGTACGTGCTTCGTCACCGGTGCCGACAACAACGGCACGTCTGACGCTCCGGCCGTGGTCACGTCGCCACACAGCGAATCCCCGGATTCCGAGGGTTGTCGACGCGACACCGGCCCAGGTCAAGACGAACGCGATGGCCACGAGAGCCCACTCGACTCCGTCAAGGCCGAGGAAGAACAGAACTGCGATCGTCGTGATGAACAGGACCCCCACACCCCAGGTGGTGTCGAGCAATTTGTCGGTGACCGACCATCGCTTGTCGAAGCGGTAGATACCGGTGAGGTCGAATATCGCGACGCCGCCGAGGGCGAAGACGGCGAGAGCTGGAATCGGGTGGTCCATGACGGCGGTCAAGGTGCTGTACCACTCGGGGCCCAGGCGGATTCGGCTCGCGATGAGAACGGAAAGCATGATGACGACGAAGTGCAGCGCCATGGCCGCGACTCTGAACCCTGTTCTTCGCCCACTCACTATTTGCCCCCGTCCATGTGTCCGAGCGCAGAGCGACTGCACCCCGTTCAAGGCGATGCGATGGTAGCAGTCGTGGCCGCCACGCCCTCCTAATGGCGTTCGTCATGTGAGAGGATCGGAGTCCCGGTCGCGGCCGGCGCTGACGTCGATGATTCGGTCGCTATGGATCGGTCAGATGGTGCCATGTGATCTGTGGGAATCGCTTCGGTCGGTCCGGCCCCGCGGGTCGAAGTGGTCTCATGGGACCGTGTCGTCACGCGTAGTTGTCGGCTACCGCGCTCCACAATCCCCGTCCTATACGGGGTCCGTGGGTAACCTGCCAACGCGTTGGCGGGTGGGGTAGGACTACGAAGCCGCGATAGGGATTTCATGATCCGTCTCGATAATGTGACGAAGGTCTACGACGTTGGCGTCGTAGCTCTCAAAGACGTTGATCTCGACATCAACAAAGGCGAGTTTGTCTTCCTCGTTGGCCCCTCGGGGTCAGGGAAATCGACGCTCATCCGCCTCATGATGCGCGAGGAGAAGCCAACCAACGGCGACATCTGGATCGCGGGGAAGCACGCCTCCGATCTACCCAGTTGGAAGATCCCTCACCTCCGCCGTTCCATCGGTACTGTGTTCCAAGACTTCAAGCTTCTCCCGAGCAAGACCGTCTACGAGAACGTCGCGTTCGCGATGGAGGTGACGGGCAAGTCACGTTCGGCCATCAACAGTCAAGTCCCACAGGTTCTCAAGCTCGTTGGCCTTTCCGAGATGGCCGACCGGCTACCACGACAACTCTCCGGTGGTGAGCAGCAGCGAGTCTCTGTGGCCCGAGCTTTCGTGAACCGACCTCTCATCGTGCTTGCCGACGAGCCGACCGGGAACCTGGACCCCGCGACTTCAGTGGGGATCATGCGCATCCTCGATCGGATCAATCGCACGGGCACAACTGTTGTTATGGCAACACACGACCACGCCATCGTTGATGCGATGCGCCGGAGGGTCGTCCAGCTCGAACGAGGACGTGTCGTTCGCGATGAGAGCCGTGGCGTGTACGAGACGGAATCCGACGACGCTGAAGCCCAACAAGATGCCCCCGTCATCGTTCCGAACATCGTTGACGATGCCGACACGACTGCCACCGCCGAAGATACGGCGACTGCGACACTCGACATGGGAGAACCGACCGCTTCCGCTTCGTCCATCGAAGATCAGGCTCCCGCAGGCGTTGCAGAAGACGAACGGGACGAGCGCGGCGCCACCGCAGATGATGAGATCCCGGGCGAAGAACCTGGAGCGGACGAGGAGGTCGGCGGATGACCCGCTTGACCTACGTGTTGCGAGAGGCCTTCGCCAATATCGGGCGCAACGGCCTGGTGGTGTTGGGCGCGGTGCTGGCGGTCTTCATCTCCCTGACTCTCACATTCGGAACTCTCGTCTTCGGCGAGGTGGTTCGAATCAATACGCTTCAGTGGGCCGAGGACGTTCGTGTCATTGCCTTCGTCCAAGATGCCTCGCTGACGGCCGTGCCCGATATGCAGGTCGAGATGGAGAACTGGCCGGAAGTCGCCACGGTCACGTTCGTCTCTAAAGCCGAGGCCCTCGACGAGGCTCGGATACTGCTCTCGAATCAGCCCGCCACGCTGCGGGTCATCGAGGAGAGCCCGGATATCGTCCCGGCGTCGCTCAGGATCAAACCTGTCGATCCCAACGACTACCAAACGATCGTAACGCGCCTGCAAGCGACCCCGGGACTCTTGCGCGTCCAATCGGCGGGGCAAGCCATCGATGCCATGATCTCGCTCCGTGACGGCCTTCGTGTGATGTTCTGGCTTCTGGCCGTGGCGCTCGGAGTGGCAGCGGTAGCGCTGATCGCGAACACGATCCACATGGCTATCTACGCGCGCCGCGAGGACATCGAGATCATGCGACTCGTCGGTGCATCGAACTGGTTCGTGCGAATACCGTTCCTCCTCGAGGGAGCGATCGAAGGATTCATGGGGGCTGGTCTCGCTGTGGGCTTCATCGTCGTTGCTCAGCAACTGGCCGTCGATCGCCTCAACGACCTGCCGGACTGGATCAATGTCGCAGTTCAACCTGAATACCTCCTCACGCAGGGAGCGCTGGTCCTGCTGTTCGGGGTGCTTGCCGGTCTCATCGGCAGTGGCCTGAGCCTCACGGTCCACAAGTACCTGCGAACGTGACCCGCGCGCGCCGCCTTCTCGTCACGGCCCTCATCTCGGTTCTGGTGTTCGCCGTGGTACCGACGGTCGAGGCTGACGATCTCAACGTCGATCTGCAGAGCGTGAGGAACCGCATCGGCTCCTTGAATAATGAGATCGATGCGGCGTCGGCGAGCCGCAGCGCTCTTGCCCGAGATATCCAGGCGACGGCCGAGCGCATGGACGAGGTCCTGGAATCGATGGCTTCAACGAGGATGGACGTGATCGCCGTCGAATCCGAACTCGGTCAGAAGCGGGGTGCCCTGCGCGAGGTGCGGTCCGACCTACACGCGAAGTACCAGTCCCTCGCACAGACCAGGTCGGAGTTGGGGACGGCGCGCATCGATGCTGCGAACTACGCCATCGAGTCCTACATGAGTGCGGGTCTCGGTGTGCCGACGGTCGCCCTGTCGGCGAAAGTGTGGACCGACATCGGAATAGGGTTGGCGTATCTCGATCGGATCACCGCCAGCGGTACGGATACGGTGCAGCGATTCGAATCCCTCCTTGTCGACGAGCAGCGAGCGAGTGACACGATCGCTGCACACGAAGCCACGCTTCTCTCCGATGTAGCCGATCTCGAAGCCACCGAGGAGCGTCTCGGCTCGCTGCAGAACGAACTACAGCGGTCGAGCGACGCTCTGCAGGACGAGTACCGTCGGCAACGATCCCTGCTCGCGTCGTACGAGACCGAGATCGAAGAGATCGAGGGGGAGATCGCCTCGCTCGAGAAAGAGCAATCGTCGATCAAGAAACTCATTGCAGAGCGGGCAAGAGCCGCAGGCGCTGCACCGGGGAGCCTCGTCCGTCCCGTGCCGGGCGGGATCTCATCTGGATTCGGACCGAGGATCCATCCGATCTACGGCTATTCGTTGATGCACAACGGCGTTGACATGAACGGCGGTATGGGACAGCAGATCGTGGCCGCTGCAGGCGGAATCGTCTTCTTCGCAGGGGTGAAGGGTGGATACGGGAACTCGATCATGATCGATCACGGCGGCGGCATGGTGACGCTGTACGCACACCAATCGAGGTTCGCCGTGTCCCACGGGCAGAAGGTGACCACTGGACAGGTGATCGGCTACGTGGGATCGACGGGGGTATCGACCGCACCCCATCTCCATTTCGAGGTCAGGATCAACGGCAACCCCGTGAATCCGACCAAGTACTTCTGAGCGTGCGTCGAGCGACGGCATCGCTCGATTCTCTCCTAACCTCTCGATCATGGCAGAAGGTCGCAAGGTCGTCGCAACCAACCGGCGCGCACGGCACAACTACGAGATCCTCGACACTTTCGAGGCAGGGATGGTGCTCACCGGTTCAGAGGTGAAGAGCCTTCGTGCCGGACAGGTGCAACTCAAGGATGCCTATGGGATGCTGCAGGGCGGAGAACTCTGGCTGGAGAACGCCCACATCGCCCCGTACTCGTTCGCGATCGATGGCGGACATGCCCCGGAGCGGACTCGCAAACTCCTGCT
Organism: Actinomycetota bacterium; assembly: GCA_034660035.1. GTDB lineage: Bacteria > Actinomycetota > Acidimicrobiia > Spongiisociales > UBA5794 > JAHEEL01. Next base: position 52,617 of record JAYEIJ010000011.1, read on the forward strand.
CCATCGGCGGGAGATCGATCGCCTCACCGGCAAGATCAACGAACAGGGACTCACGCTCGTTCCGCTGCAGATCTACTTCGTCCGTGGGATCGCGAAGATCGAGATCGCTCTCGCCAAGGGTCGCCACACCTACGACAAGCGGAAGAAGATCATAGAACGCCAGCAGAAACGAGAAATGGACCGGGCAAGAAGCCACAGGAGATAGTTGGAAGCTGCCAGCTGCCAGCCCCCAGCCCCCAGCTTCCAGTCGCCAGCTTCCAGTCGCCAGTCGCCGGCCGGGACGGGGCCGGGTTGGACCGACAGATGACTTCTTGCTGGTAGCTCGCAGCTGGTGGCTCGTAGCTGTCTAGCTACCCAGCTACTCGGCTACTGCACCACTCCGTT
>JAYEIJ010000012.1:0-1403 GCA_034660035.1 Actinomycetota bacterium
ACACCGGTCTGCCCGGCGGCCGGTCCTGCGCCGGTGACGGTGGCATGGCGCATCTTCCGCGCTTTCCCTCTGGCATTACCCGAGCCGACGTTCGAGCCGCCGGAATCCGGTATCACAGGACTCCCCACGTACCTCGCAACTCCGGACCCGGCCGACATCACACACTCCGAGGTTCTCCCCGACGGGAGGAGACTCGAGGTTCGGGCGAGCGTTGCGGCGCTCGTCGTCGACTGGGGTGACGGTGAGAAGGAGGACTTCGAATCCTATGAAGCGCGGTCGTATCCGGCGGGGAGCGTCACTCACAACTACACGACCAAGACATGCGATGCGACCTACCGGGCGGAGCATCCGTCCGGGGGGAACTGCCATCCGACCCTCGAGGCCTACCCGATCAAGGCAACCTTCACCTGGGCGGGTCGCTACCGGGTGGGCGGCGGGTGGATCGATCTCGGAACGCTCGACCGAACGGTCACGGTCCCCTACGACGTAGACGAGGTCCAGGGAGTGCTTGAGCCGTAGTCCGTAGTCCGTAGTGGGGAACCGCAGTCCGTAGTCCGTACGATGGCTCATGGCTCATGGCTCGTCTTCCTCCGCTACTCCGCTACTCCGCTACTCGGCTACTCGGCACTCCGCTACTCAGAATCGCGCGGGTCGAGGAAGACAACCGGGATCTCGCGGTCGGTTCGGGACTCGTAGACGGCGTAGCCGTCGTAGGCGTCGAGAACCTTCGGCCACCAGATCGCCCGTTCGTCCGGGGGTGCCGTCGTCGCCACGACGGGCCATCGGTCGCCGAGGACCTGCACGTTCGCCCCGGGGTTCGCGAGCAGGTTCAGGTACCAGTGAGGGTGCTCATCCCTCCCGCCCCAGGATGCGATGACGATGAGCCGCTCACCGTCGCGCAGGTAGAGGAGCGGCACCGTGTGTTGCTTCCCCGATCGTCGACCGGTGGTGGCGAGCAGGCACATGTCGTTGTCGACGAGGCGGCGTCCCACCGCTCCGCGCGTGCCGCGATACAGCACCCGGTGGAGCGACGACATGTACTTCGCCGTTCGGTCTCTCACCAGGCGTGGACTCCTTGTTCAGCGATCGGTCGCAAGACTCACGGTACAGGGCGAACGCGGCCGAATCCCCAAGGTGGTACGTGTAGGATGAATCCGTTGGATGCCCGGCGCATTCCGGCGCCGGTCAATGCGATCCGACAGGCGGTACTCATGCCGCTTAGTCAACGAGGAAGGATGGCTCATGAAAGGCCTATTGAGATACTTGGTGCTCCTGGCTGTGGTGGTGCTCGTCGCCGCCGCATGCTCGAGCGATGACTCCGATTCAGGAACCGAGACAACGGCTGCGTCGACTGAGACGACGGCTGCGTCGACTGAGACGACGGCTGCGTCGACTGAGACGAC
>JAYEIJ010000012.1:1503-6946 GCA_034660035.1 Actinomycetota bacterium
ACGGCTGCGTCGACTGAGACGACGGCTGCGTCGACTGAGACGACGGCTGCGTCGACTGAGACGACCGCAGCGCCGAGTGGCGACGTAACGACCATCGACTTCTGGATCGGGTTCACCGACACCCGGTTGGATTGGACCAAGGAGAAGGCAGCCGCCTTCAACGAGAAGCACCCTGAGTACAACATTCAGATCACGGGATTCAAGGCATACAACGACGTGTGGGATGCCACCGTGCTCGCAGTGGACAGTGGGCAGCCGCCGGCGTTGATCCACTTCTTCGAGGCCGCCACGCGGCAGGCACTCGATGCGGTCGGACCTGATGGCAGTCCCTACTTCAAGTCGGTCACCGACGCGACTGCGGGCCGCACGGAGATCCTCGGTGAACCGGTCATTCTCGACTCGGTCATCTCCGCCGCGCGCAACTACTACACGGTGAACGGGTCGTTCTATTCCATGCCGTGGAACACGTCCAGCACGGTCATGTTCTCGAACATGGAGATGTTGAACGCCGCCGGCATCACCGAACCGCCGGAGACGTGGGCCGACGTCACTGCTGCATGCGATGCGATCGCCGCGATCGACAACGCTCCGAGCAGTTGTATCACCTGGCCGAACCACTCATGGTTCGTCGAGCAGAGTGTTGCCCAGCAGGGCGAACTCCTCGCCAACAACGACAACGGCCGTGGCGCTCGTGCGACCGAGGTGTACCTCGAGTCCGCCGGCATGCTCGCCTACCTCGAATGGTGGAAGGGCCTGTCGGATGCCGGCCACTACCTCTACACGGGCGTCCAGCGTGACTGGGACGGCACAACGGCGGCCTTCTATGCCGGAGACGTGGCGATGCTCATCTACTCGAGCTCCGATACGTCGCTGATCACGAACACTGGTAACGAGAGCGGTATGGACTTCCAGGCCAGCTTCATGCCACGGAACGGGGATGTTGATTACGTCGGCAACCTGATCGGTGGCGCGACGGTCTGGATGCTCAGCGGTTTGGATCCGGCGACGGAAGACGGAGCGCTTGCGTTCTTGAACTTCATGTCGAATCCTGAGAACGCCGCGGCGTGGCATCAGCTCACCGGATACGAAGCGATTACCACCGACGCCATCGACCTTCTTGAGAGTGAGGGTTTCTTCGACGAGAACCCGAACAACCAAGTAGCGTCCGCTCAACTCGCAGCGGCGGCGGCCACCCCGGCTGCGGCCGGAGCGTTGCTCGGGAACTTCGTCGGCATTCGTGACGTCATCACCATCGCGATCGAGGACATCCTCGTGAACGATCTTGATGTTGCCACCCGTATGGCCGACGCCCAGGCAGAAGCTCAGAAGTCGTTGGATGAGTACGAAGCGCTCTTCGGAGGCTGATCGAAACGAACACGGATCGGGGGCGGAGCGTATGCTCCGCCCCCAGTATCCGTACCGGTCGGTGGATTCATGTATGAAACCTGACATGACATGTTGATTCTCGGACTCGTTGTCGCTGCGGTCCTCGGTCCGCTCTACGTCTGGCAGAACAGCGACAGTCCGACGGTGAAGCGCTACGGCATCGGGTCTGCCGTTGCCGTACTCGGCGCAGCGGTGACTCCGCTTGCGATGGGCAGATGTGCTTTCGCTGAGGGTTCGAGTGGCGTGGACCACCTCTTCGCCTACAGCCTCATGGCAGGCGGGGCGTGGATTGCGCTGATCACTCTCCAGTTCCTCTTCGACAGAGCAGACGGCAAGAAGTCGGAGAGCAACGCGATGGCCGGTGAGATCCGCACCGGCGGATTCCGCATGGGATGGTGGGTGCCGTGGGTTCTGCTGTCGCCGACCCTGATCATCCTGATCGTGTTCCTCTACCTCCCCGCGATTCAGACGTTCACACTCTCGACGAAGCTGACGAGGCTGGGTGCCCCGAAGTCGATCGACGTCTGTTTCGGCAACTTCACCGAACTCTTCATCACGGACCCGTGGAAGCTGGTCGCATACCCGCTTCTCGCAGTCGCAGCGATCTACGGGGCCAGGTTCTGGCTCAACCATTCGGCACCCGGTACGTTGAGTCGCAAGGGCGCGGACGTTGCCTCGGTGTTCGCGATGCTCTCGATCTTCGTGGCTTTGTATGCCATGTTCTCACCGGGTGGCGGCGGCCAGGTCGCCTACCGCCCCGTGTATCTGAACACCGTCATCATCACCCTGGGAATCGTTGCCTTCGGCATGATGGGTGGTCTGGCGGTCGCCTATCTCGCTTTCCGGACGATTCGGGGTGGGACCGTCTACCGAACATTCCTGATCTGGCCGTACGCCATCTCACCCGCTGTGGCCGGCGTCCTCTTCTTCATGATCTTCGATCCGACCGCCGGCATCTTCACCCACTTGATGGACTCCTGGTTCGGCATCGACGTCCCGAACTACCGGGAGAATGCGATCCTCGCCCAGGCCTCGATCATCCTCGCGAGCGGATGGAAGATCCTCGGCTACAACATCCTCTTCTACCTCGCGGGACTCCAGACGGTATCGCTCGACCAGGTCGAGGCGGCCGTCCTCGACGGCGCGTCGACCTGGCAGAGGTTCACGAAGATCGTTGTGCCTGCGCTTTCACCGATCACGTTCTTCCTGCTCGTCACCAACCTCGTGTACGCCTTCTTCGAGGTGTACGCAACCATCGATTTCATGACCAAGGGTGCGCCCGCAGGCAAGACTTCGGTCGCGATCTACGAGATCATCCGGATCGGTGTGAAGAACGGCGACCTCGGCCGAGGCGCAGCTCAATCCGTTCTGCTCTTCATCGCCGTTATCGCTATCACCCTATGGCAGTTCCGATCGACCGGTGAACGTGTCACCTATGGGGGTGCGTGATGGCAGGACTATCGCCGGGAGTGAAGCGTCGAGGGTTCGCGAGAGGTCGGATGTGGCCGTATCACATCGGTCTGACGGTGACGGCTCTCGTGATCGCGTTCCCCCTGCTCTATGCGGCTCTGATCTCCACGCAGACCAACGCCGAGATCTTCTCCTTCAAGCTGACGCCGGGCAGTTCGCTGATGGATCATTTCGAGATCGTTTGGGTGGGCAGGAACTTCGGAACGGCCATGTGGAATTCGACGGTGCAGTCGATTCTGGTCACGTTCGGTAAGACCGTGCTGTCCCTTCTCGCGGGTCTCGCGTTCGTCTACTTCAAGTTCCGGGGCAAGTGGATCGTGTTCTTCCTCGTGCTCATCACCCTGATGATGCCGACGGAGGTCATGATCCTCGCCATGTACCGACTGGTGTCGGGGTTCGGATGGCAGGACACGATGGCAGCGATCGTTGTGCCGTTCCTTGCGTCGGCCACCGGTGCGTTCCTGTTCCGACAGCACTTCGCCAATCTGCCGGCGGAGCTGCTCGAGGCATCACAGATCGACGGCGCTTCGCCTTTGCAGTTCCTCACCAAGGTGCTGATCCCGCTCTCGTGGAACATCATCGCGGCGCTATTCGTGATCCAGTTCGTGTACACGTGGAACATGTTCCTGTGGCCGAGTTTGATCATCAGGGACGAGTCGAAGCAGGTCGTGCAGGCCGCTCTCCAGAATCTGACCAACGTTGGCGGATCGCTGACGTACGGACCCCTGATGCTTGCAGCGATCATTGCGTCGATCCCGCCGGCGATCGTGTTCGTGCTCATGCAGAAGCCGTTCATGAGCGGCTTTGCGATCGGTCAGCAGAAGTAGGTCTTTCGACTCCCGTCCGGCTCCGGATAGACAGGTACGATCGAACCATGGCACTTCGAAACACGGCGCTTGCGAAACTCAATGGCGGTTCCTTCGACGTTCTGATTATCGGAGGCGGGATCAACGGCGCGGTCTCTGCTGCGGTCCTCGCCGGACGAGGCGCCACCGTGGCGCTCGTCGACCGTGGCGACTTCGGGGGTTTCACGAGTCAGGAATCGTCGAACCTCGTTTGGGGCGGCTTCAAGTACCTCGAAGGCTACGAACTCCTGCTCGTCCGCAAGCTCTGCGTATCACGGAACCGGCTCATCAAGGCCTATCCCGACAACATCAAACCGATCGCCTTCCTCGCGACCCTCGACGAGTCTTCACCGCACCCAACGTGGCTGGCGGCGCTGGGCGCAACCGGGTACTGGGGGATCGGGAGTTTCCGTACCCACCGGCCGCGGTATCTCAGTCCTGAGAAGATCGAACAGCTCGAGCCGGTCGTGAACACCGACGGGGCCGTCGGAGGGATCGAGTACTACGACGCCTACCTCCCGGACAACGACTCGCGTTTCGTCTTCAGTTTCGTGCGGTCGGCGCTCGACGTCGGTGCGACCGCAGCGAACTACGTCGACGTGATCGGCGCCGAGCGGCGGGATGGGCGGTGGCAGGTCACCCTCCAGGACGTTGATGCCGGGGGTGATTCGTTCACCTGCACAGCGCGTGTCGTGGTGAACGCTGCCGGCCCGTTCATCGACGGCGTGAGCGAGGAACTCGACGTTCGGACCGATCATCGCATCGTGTACTCGAAGGGGATCCACCTCATCGTTCCGCAGATCACACCGGACGAGCGGGTGCTGGCGTTCTACGACGACACGGGACGGCTGTTCTACGTCATCCCCATGGGGCGGCGCTCGGTGATCGGGACCACGGATACCCGCATCGACACCCCGTACTCCGAGGTCACAGACGAAGATCGAGACTTCCTGCTTGGCCAGATCAACGCCAGGATGAACCTCCCGGAGCCGCTGACGGCGGACGATATCATCGCCGAGCGAAGCGGCGTTCGACCGCTCGTGGTGGCCACAGGAGGGGACGATCAACAGGACGTCGACTGGACGAAACTCTCGCGTAAACACGAGATTGAGACGGACGACACCCGAGGCGTGATCTCGATCTTCGGGGGCAAGCTGACCGACTGTCTCAACGTCGGGGAGGAAGTCGCCGACGAGATCGAGCGGCTCGGTGTTCCGCTCGAACCGGACACGGGCACGTGGTACGGAGAGCCGGCGAAGGCCACTCGAGAAGAGTTCTACCGCCAGGCCAGGCTGATGCGTCTCGATGATCTCCGCCACAAACCGAACGTGGAGCCGCTGTCGGACCGTCTCTGGCGCCGCTACGGACGGAGAGCGTTCGAGATGCTCGATGAGATCCGACGGGATCCGGCGATGGGGAAGGACATCATTGAGGGTGCCGACTACCTCCGGGTGGAACTGTGCCTTGCCGCCGAGACCGAGATGGTGACCAAGCTCGAGGACTTCCTCCGCCGCCGGTCGAAGATCACCCAGGTGATCAAGGAAGAAGACGTGCGATCGTCACCGGGTCTCCACGAAGCCGCGAAGATCCTCTTCGGCGACGACGCAGATGCGCGGCTGACGGAGTACTGGGGGTGACCCGGCTTCGCCGGGCGTAGTCCGTAGTCCGCAATCCGTAGAACATGCCCTGTTCTGCTGGCGGCTGGTAGCTGGCAGCTGGTAGCTCCGTCTCCTCTGCTACTC
>JAYEIJ010000012.1:7046-8496 GCA_034660035.1 Actinomycetota bacterium
GCTACTCCGCTACTACTTCCAACGCCTGATCCAGGTCGGCGATGAGGTCCTCCACGTCTTCGACCCCCGCCGAGTAGCGGACGAGGCTCTCCGGGATCCCCATCGCCGCCCGTTCGTCTGCCGTCATCTCGACGTGGCTTGTCGTCGCCGGTGGCCCGACGATGGTCTCCACGGCGCCCAGGTTCGCCGCGAGGTGCGCCAGTTCGAGGCGGGGGAGCACGGCGCGGACGGCGTCGAACCCACCGCGGATCGAGAACGACAGCACACCCCCGTAGCCCTTCATCTGGCGGGCAGCGATGTCGTGGTGGGGATGTGATTCCAGGCCCGGGTAGAACACCGCCTCGACGGCGGGATGCCCTTCGAGGTGCCGGGCGATCGCGAGAGCATTGGCGTTCTGTCGTTCGACCCGCAGGTGCAGCGTCTTCACGGAGCGCAGCAGCAGATAGGCGGCGAACGGATCGATCGTGGCGCCGTTGATCTCGCGATAGTGGTACACCCGGTCGACCAGATCTTGGTTTCCGCACACGATCCCGCCGAGGGCGTCTGCGTGACCGCCGAGGAACTTCGTCGCCGAGTGAACAACGAGGTCCGCACCGAGTTCGAGGGGACGCTGGTTGATCGGCGTTGCGAACGTGTTGTCGACGACCACGATCGCTCCTGCGGCGTGTCCGGCGGTGGCGAGGCGTTCGAGGTCGAGGACCTTGAGCGTGGGGTTCGTGGGCGATTCCAGGTACAGCACGTCACAGCCCTTGCCGACCGCAGCCTCGATCGCGTCATGGTCGTCGGTAGCGATCAGATCGACCTCAACCCCGTTGCGGGGGAGGAACTCGAGGAACAGCTTCGTCGTGCCGCCGTACGTATCCTTCACCGACACGACCCGATCTCCGGGGCCGAGGAGCGTGTGCAGCGTGCCCGAGATGGCGGCCATGCCGGTGGCGAACGCCGTTGCTGCCTCTGCCCGTTCGAGGGCGGCGATGCGTTCTTCGAAGACGGCAACGGTCGGGTTCGTATTGCGGCTGTAGATGTGTCCCGGGATCTCGCCGAGGGCGACCGAGATCCACTCGTCGACGTCCCGGTAGCCGAAACTCACCGATTGAACGATCGGGACCTGAGTCGACCGCTCCCACATCGGTTCATCCTCGCCTGCCCACACCGACAGTGTCCCGTCTCCGTAACCCATGACAATCACCTCTCGCTTGGTCCCGTCACGCTACCAATCACTACGCTGCTCCCGTCAGAGGAGAATGGCCATGGACAGTCAGCGCATCGCCGATCGGGCCCTGGAACTCGTCGCTACGGAGTCCGTTACCGGCGACGAGCAGCGTGCGATCGACCTCGTGGCGTCGTGGTTGGCGCCGATCGCAGACGAAGTCGACCAATGGGTTACGTCGATGATCGAACTCGAAGCCGACCCGGCCTACCCCGGTCGGGAGGTCGATCGGGACGAGGT
>JAYEIJ010000012.1:8596-20019 GCA_034660035.1 Actinomycetota bacterium
TGTGACATGGCGCTGTGGACCCGGGTCGGCGGTGCAGCAACGCTTGTCTACGGGCCGGGGGACGTTCACCACGCCCACGCCGTCGACGAACGCGTCTCCCTGAACGAGACAGGAGCGGTCGCCGAAACCCTCGTCGAAACTGTTCGTCGACTCCATGACATGACCGAGGTGTAACGGTTCTGGCTTCTTGAGGCTCTAACCTGCCGGAATCCAATGAAAGGGAAGACCGATGGACAATATCGATTGGGCAGATCTGCTCTTCAAGTTCGACGGACGCATCAACCGCGGGAAGTTCTGGCTCGGGCTCCTCGCGATGTGGGTGGTCGTCGCGATCGTTGCCATGATCGCGGGCGTTGTCAACAACTCGATCGTGTGGGCGATCTTCGGATTGCTCTACTTGTTCGTCATCTGGCCTTCGCTCGCCATCAACATCAAGCGGTGGCACGACCGGGGGAAATCCGGCTGGTGGATTCTCATCTCATTCATCCCGCTCATTGGGCCGATCTGGGCTCTGATCGAAGTTGGATTCCTCCCCGGAACACCCGGGACGAACGAATACGGCCCGGACCCGCTCGCCGGCGTCTAGAACCGACACCACACACAACAGCGACACAATCGGAGCGATGCCCTCGGCAGACCTCCGGCTGTGTCGCTGTTTCGTTGTCGGACCATCGTTTGTGTCTAGGGCACGGATAGTCATTGCCCCAGACACAAACGACGGGATGAGTTGGTGAGCGGGGCGTCGGCTCAGTCTTCGAAGTCCGCTTCGAGGTCGCCGCGGTTGATCGCGTCGGCGAACTTCTGGTAGTCGCTCTCGTTCTGGTCGGCGTAGCGGTTGGCGAATTCCGTGATCGCCTCATCGAACGTGTCGCTGCTGCCGAGGTAGCCGTCGATGGCCGCGGGATCACCCGATCGGGCATGGCTCCTCGCAAGCGTCCAACCACACAGTTGCGCGTAGCGTCGCAAGCCCTTCTCGTCGGCGTCGTCGACGTCGAACGAACCTTTCCAATCCCGGAGCTGACGCCAGTAGTAGTCCCGTCCGTCGGTAGCAAGTGACCAGCCGAGGAAAATGTCGCTCGAGGCCTGCATCAGTCGCTGGCCCTGCACGACGCGCTCACCGTGGTTCTCGTAGGGACTCTCGGGAAGGTAGCCCTCGAGGAGCGACGGGCCGGCCTCTTTGATCTGGAGGAAGAGGGGGTCCTGCTCGTCCCGCCCCTCGAGCAGCAAGATCAGGCACCGCGTGCCGACGCTGCCAACGCCAACGACCTTCAGTGCAATGTCGATCGGGCGGAACTTGTCGAGGAGAACCCGTCGGTCGGGTCGGAGACTCTCACGGTAGAGGTCGAAGCTCCGCCGGGCTGTCTCTTTGAGTTCATCCGGAGAAGCGAAGTGTGAGGCATCGCGAAGCGGGACGAGAACCGGCGGATCAGACTTGATCTGGTACGTCCCATCGACAAGCTCGGCAAGCTTCGAGAGAGCCTGGAGACTGTTCTTCGAGCGGGCCTTCTTCGCGATCTTCCTGGCCTTCTTTGCCTTCTTCTTCTTCTTCTCTTCGCGATAGAACGTGGCGACGTCGTCAATCGAGAGGTGCGAATACCAGACATCGAGGGTTGATCCTTCGGCGAACTGTTCCATGGCCGTGCGGTACTGTTCGACCGACGTTGCGGTGACCTTGGCGATGTCCGCATCGTCGAATCCCAGGTGACGTCCGGCGATCGTGAAACTCGTGGCGAGTCGCTTGAGATCCCACTCCCATGGTCCAGCGAGGGACTCGTCGAAGTCGTTCACGTCGAACACCAACTCTCGTTCCGCCGATCCGTAGGCACCGAAGTTCGAGAGGTGAGCATCGCCGCAGATCTGAGCCGTCAGCCCGGTAGTGGGAGTGGAGGACAGATCGGAGGCCATGATGAGAGCGGCGCCCCGGTAGAACGTGAACGCGGATTCGACCATACGACCTCGACGAACCGGGACGAGCCGCTGCAGGCGCCCATCGTTCTGACCCTCGATTAGGGCGATCGAATCGGGCCGGTCGGAAGTGGGAGACCACTCGGCGTGGCTCGACCGCGGTGTCGATTCTCGGAGAGACTTCCCGTACGCCTTCCGCTCATCGACAGACTGGCGAGGAGCCTCGATGTCCCATCCCATGTCAGATCACCATCCTTGTTGCTCGGGGGATTCAGGCTACGCGGTGTACCCGTCGCTCGTGACCCGGTGTGACGAACCTCACGAATCGTCGTTCCGGTCCGGGTCTGTTGGCGTCAACGATTTGAGGGCGACGTCCCTGTCTGCGACTCCGGCAGTGATCGAGGCGCTCGCGTAGAGCGTGAGCGTGAGGAGGTACAGGATCAAGAGAACGGCGATCGGTGCAGCAAAGGCACCGTACTCCGGCTTGGCGATCGACCAACTGATGATGACGGCAAGGAGGGACTTCAGCACTGAGATGCCGATCGCCCCCACTACTGCACCAACGATCCGTGCCCGATGCTCGGGTCGAATCCCACCCAGGACACCGAGTAGCAGGTACACGATCGCGAAGTCGATGATGAGAGTGACGAGGAATCCACCGACAGTCCAGACAGCGGTCGGAATACCGGTCGATGCGAATCCATCAACACTCCGTGCCACCAAAGCGATCACGTTGGGGATGGCGAACGAGAGCAAGATGAGAGGGGCGATGATGAGGAGCCAACCGAGGAGTCGGGCACGAGCCGCCACGAAGTTCCGGGGGTCTGGCAGGGCACCGTAGATGAGGTGTAACGAGTTGCTTGCCGCAACCATCGCTCCGCTTCCTGAGTAGAGAAGGAGCAGCAGACCGGCCAACGATGTGCCCTGTCCGATCTCCCGTAGCTGATCCGGGTCGATGCCACCCGTCCCAGTCAGTCCTGGGAGAGCCCGCTCAAGGGCGTCGGAAAGGCTCGCGGTGAGCTGATCCGACCCGAGTGCTGCTGCTGCTCCGTACGCGAACGCAAGCAGGGCGAACATCGTGATGAACAGGTAATAGGTGGTTCCTGCGGCGAGGAGTGAGGCGTTGGCGAAGGAGAATCGATTCAACGCACGATATGCGATTCCAGCAATGCGGGAGCGTTCGTCGACAGTTCCGACAACCTTGGGGAGATCCTTGGGAGGCGGATCGATTGGCTTGCCGGGGATCGGTGGGGGAGAGGTGATGGCGGCCATCGCTGAGACTCTACCGTGGGTGCCCGGCACGACCAATCGAGTCGGTGAAGGGGTTCACGCGACTCCGTCGACGAGGGCGATCAGCGATGCGCCGTCGAACTCCCTCGGGTTCGTGGCGAGTCGGATCGGAGAGGCGCTGGCTGCGAGAGCGCGGCGCTGGTCGGGTAACTCCACACCGACGCCGCGCAGCGTCGGTTCGAGGCCCACGGCGGAGACAAGATCGGTGAGCGTAGTTCGAGCGTCGGCGGGCGTCGCCACATCCATCACCCCGAGGACGTCGTCGATCGCGGCCCTGACGTGATCCGGGCCTCGACGATCGGAACAGTCATCGGGACCGACCTCGGCGTTGTACTCAAGCACAGGGCCGAGTGTGAGGGCGACGGCGTGGCCGTGGGGGACGCCATATTCGGTGGTCAGATGGAACGACAGGGCGTGGGGCGCGGTCGTGGCGCTGATGTCGATAGCGTGGCCGGCGAGGTGAGACGCGGTGCACATGGCGGCCCGCGACTCCGGACCCGGTCGGTTGACGGCTGTCTTGAGATGATCGAGCGCCAGACGCAAAGCGACACGGGCGTCGGCGTAGGAGGCTTCGGTGGAGCGGGTCGACCACATGGACTCCATCGCCTGGGCCAGCGCGTCGAGGCCTGTCGATGCCGTGACCGAGGGCGGGAGGGTGTAGGTGAGTTCAGGGTCGAGGATGACGTGCTCCGGCAGGAGCGCGGGATGACCGATCGGTCGCTTCTCACCATCGACCGTGAACACCGCGTAGCGCGTGGCTTCGCTCCCGGTTCCCGCCGTGGTGGGAATGGCGAGGAGCGGAATGCCGCTCGTCTCGACCGTTCTCTCACCGATGAGGAACGGACGGGCATCGGACGAGACGGCGCCGATCGTGCGGACCGCTTTGGCGAGATCGATGACGGACCCTCCGCCGACGGCGATGACAAGGTCGGGCGAGTCCGAGCGGAACCCGCGAATTGCGTCGTTCACGTCATCGACGGAAGGATCCGCGGGGACATCACGAACGATGGAGACGACACGCCCTGCCAGGGTTCGTTCGATCGCGGCCGCAGCTCCGCTGGACTCGTAGGATCCTCCTCCGGCGAACACCATCACCGACGATGGATTGAGACGACTGACGAGTTGGACAGCGGTGGCGATGTTGCCGGGGATGCATGCGTGGCTCACGGGGCAATCGTAGGCAACAGCAGACAGCGAACAGCGAACAGCGAACAGCATGAGCACCTCGCGTCCGGTCTTGGCTGTTGGCTCTCTTCCGACAACCGACAACCGACAACCGACAACCGACAACCGAGTACGAGCTACGGGCTCCTCCAACTACGCTCTCACAATGGAGGTGTTCTCATGGCGAAGACAACTGGTGGAGCGATAGTCGCGGCGATGCTTGCTGCGGAGGGGGTCGACCGGGTGTTCGGTCTGCCCGACGGGAGCTATCAGGGACTCATCGACGGCCTCGACGCGAACGGAATCAGGCTGATCACCCCGCGCCATGAGTCCTCCGGTCTTCACATGGCGGCCGCCTACGCCCGGCTCACGGGGAAGATCGGTGTCGCCATCGCATCGAACGGCCCCGGCGTCGCCAACGCGCTTCCCGGCGTCGCCGTCGAGAACGCCGAGGGGAATCGTGTTCTGTTCATCACGTCGTCGCGCCGCTCGGGGATCACGTACCCCGACCGGGGAGGGACCTACCAGTACTTTGACCACGTCGGCGTCATCGGACCGATGGCGAAGTGGTCGGCGTCGGCAGCGACGGTCGGTCGGGTTCCCGAACTGCTTCGCACGGCATTCCGGAAGACCTTCACCGGTCGTCCCGGAGTGGTTCACTTCGACGCGCCCGAATCCGTCATCAACGGCAAGGCCACCGCACCCGCCTTGCCCGCCCCGTCCACATACCGGCGGACCGTATCGATCGCTCCCCGTCAGGTTTCGGTCGAACGTGCCGCCGAGATGCTCACGGCCGCCGATATGCCGATCATCCACGCCGGTGGCGGGGTCATCCATTCTCAGGCCTTCGCTCCTCTTGCCGTCGTCGCCGAGATGCTCCATGCCCCTGTGACGACATCATGGAGCGGATCCGGTTCGATCGCTCACACGGACCCGCTCGCCTGGCCGATCTCATCGATCGAAGGCTGCAACGAGGTTCGGAACCGAGCGGATCTCGTGCTCGTCCTCGGGTCGCGCCTCGGGGAGACCGACTGGTGGGGGAAGGCGCCGAACTGGAACGCCGACCAGAAGGTCATTCAGGTCGACATCGACGAGGCCTCGCTCGGACTGAACAAGCCGGTCGACCTCGCCGTCTTGGGCGACGTCGGACTCTTCTTGGAAGCCCTCGCTGCGGAACTCGAGGGTCAACCGGAGCCGACGGCGGAACGCAAGGCTGCGGTGAAGGAGCTCCAGGACAGCCGCGACCAGAAGGCGAAGATACTCAAAGAGAAGCACCTGTCAGACCGGTCCGCTCCGATGGGGACGGCGCACGTTCCGACCATCGCCCGTGGGATGTTCGACAACGACACGATCTTCATCGCGGACGGTGGGAACACGGCAGTGTGGGGTGCCTTCTTCTGGCAGATCCGCGAAGCGGGAATCACGCTCGGGACACCGCACTTCGGGCATCTCGGCGCCGGGGTCGGCCAGGCGCTCGGGGCCGCGGAGGCGTTCCCCGATCGCCACGTGTGTTGCATCATCGGCGATGGTGCCTTCGGGATGCATCCCCAGGAGATCGAGACCGCGGTGCGTAACGGCTACAAGGTCGTGTACCTCGTTGTCTCCGATCGGCAGTGGGGGATGGTGAAGATGTCGCAGTCGGTGGCGCGGCGCCCCGTCAAGATGATGGTGAAGAAACAACTCGACGTCGATGAGACGACAGGAACCGACCTCGGCGAGATCGCATACGACCAACTCGCCAGGGCGATGGGTGCCCACGGCGACCGCGTTTCCGATCCATCCCAGTTGCCGGCGGCGATCGAGCGCAGCCTTGCTTCCGGAACCTGCGCCGTGATCCATGTCGACGTCGACCCGCAGAAGAACCTGTGGGCGCCGGGCCTCCTGCACTTCAAGAAGATGCATCAGGAGCCGGGCGGGAAGTGATGCTCTCCACGGTCGTGCTTCTTCTGGCGGACAGCGTTGACGAAGCCGTCCTGAAGTTCGACGAGAGTTCGCTGCTGCTGCTCAACGCCCTCATCGGGTTGATGATGTTCGGGATGGCGCTCGGCATCAACACGGAGGACTTCAAGGCGATCACCCGGACGCCGAAGCCGGCGGGGATCGGTCTCGGCGCTCAGTTCATCCTGCTCCCGTTTGCGACGTTCCTCTTGACTCTCGTCCTCGACCTGCCGGCATCGGTGGAACTCGGCATGATTCTGGTTGCGTCGTGTCCCGGCGGGAATCTGTCGAACGTCATGACCTATCTGGGCGGCGGGAACGCACCGCTGTCGGTGGGGATGACCGCCGTGTCGACCGCCGCCGCGGTGGTGATGACACCGCTCAACTTCTCGATCTGGGGGCGTCTCAACCCGGTCACGCAGCCGATTCTCGAGACGGTTTCCCTCAACCCGTTGACGCTGTTCGTGACGATCGTCGTGATCCTCGGCATCCCGCTGACGCTCGGCATCCTGTTCGCCCGCTGGAAGCCGCAGATCGCAGGCCGCCTTGAGAAGCCGTTCAAGATCTTCTCCGTCGTGGTGTTCATCGGTTTCGTTGCGGTGGCGCTGGGGAACAACTGGAGCAACTTCATCACCTACATCGGATTCCTCATCGGCATCGTCGCTCTCCACAATGCTCTCGCTCTCGGACTGGGGTTCGGATCGTCGAGTCTGGCCCGCCTCGACGTCCGGGACCGGCGAGCCGTCACCTTCGAGGTCGGGCTACAGAACTCCGCCCTCGCTCTGGTCCTGATCTTCACGTTCTTCGACGGGTTGGGCGGCATGGCGCTGATCGCGGCGTGGTGGGGCGTCTGGCACATCATCGCCGGTCTCTCCCTTGCAGGATTCTGGTCCCGCCGTCCGGTTGCCGTTCCCGGTGAAGCCGTCGCATGACCCGCTCGGTTCTTGTCACTGGGGCTACTGGCTACCTCGGCAGCCTCCTCGTCGCAGATCTCGCAGCCGAACCGGGGAATCTCGAGACCATCGTCGCCGCCGACATCCGGGAACCGGTCCAGCCGATCGACGGCGTCACGTTCGTCACCGCAGACGTTCGCGATTCCGTTCTCGTCGACGTCCTGCGTGAACACAGAGTCGACGTCGTCGTGCACTTGGCCGCGATCGTGTCTCCCGGCAAGAAACCGGACCGGGAGTTGGAACACTCGATCGACGTCGGGGGGACTCGAAACGTGCTCGAGGCGAGCCTCGCTGCGGGCGTACGGAAGGTCATCGTCTCGTCGTCCGGCGCTGCGTACGGCTACTACCAGGACAACCCCGAGTGGATAGATGAGGAGGATTCGCTGCGCGGTAACCCCGAGTTCGCGTATTCAGATCACAAACGACTCGTCGAGGAGATGCTCGCCGAATGGCGCGCCGACCATCCCGAGTTGCAGCAACTCATCTTCCGGCCCGGCACGATCCTCGGGGCGGGCACCCGTAACCAGATCACCGACCTGTTCGACCGGTCGGTTGTGCTCGGCATCAGGGGATCCGAGACCCCGTTCGTGTTCATCTGGGATCGAGATGTCGTTGCATGTCTCCGAAGGGGAATCGAGACCGATGCCACAGGCATCTACAACCTCGCGGGCGACGGTGCGATGCCGCTCCGGGCCATCGCCGACGCGATGGGGAAGCGCTACGTCGAGATCCCGGCCGGGGCCGTTCGATCGGCGCTCGGCATCATGAAGAGGCTCGGCGTCACCCAGTACGGACCGGAGCAGGTGAACTTCCTGCGCTATCGCCCCGTGCTGTCGAATCGTCGGCTCAAGGACGGCTTCGGCTACACACCGCAGAAGACGAGCGAGGAGGCGTTCGCGTTCTTCCTCGAGGCCCGCCGTGGCGAAGCGTGACCTGACCGGCGCCGTGGTCGTGGTGACCGGAGCAGCCGGAGGTCTCGGCGCTGCAATCGCCCATCGATTCGTCCACGACGGCGCACGACTCGCCCTCGTCGACGTTGACGGGGACCGACTCGCTGATGTTGCGAATGCGGTCCCAGGCTCATTCGCAGTTGTGTGCGATCTAACCGATCCGGTGGCGTGTGAGCAGGCGATCGCCGGTGTCGTCGAACGATTCGGCGGGGTGGACGTTCTCGTCAACAACGCGGGAATGACTCACCGGTCGCCGTTTGTCAGTACGGACCCGGCGGTGATCCGGAAGGTCATGGAGGTCAACTACCTCGGCTCCGTGAACATCACGAAGGCGGCGCTGCCATCGCTCATCGAGCGCCGGGGTGCGATCGCCGTCATCTCATCGGTCGCAGGGTTCGCGCCGGTTCTCGGGCGCACCGGGTACGCCGGATCGAAGCATGCCCTGCACGGTCTGTTCGACACCCTGCGCGCTGAACTGCGGCTTTTCGGGGTCGACGTCACGATCGTGGCCCCGACCTTCGTCGACACGAAGATGCAGGACCGGGCCCTCGGCGGTGATGGCGGCGTTACCGAGCATCCTCAGTCGCGGGTGGGCAAACAGATCACTCCCGACGAGGTCGCCGACCGGGTCTACCGGGGCATCGAGCGACGGAAACGGTCGGTGGTCATCGGATCGGTCGGGCACCTCGCCCGGGCGATGACGGCCGTGGTCCCCGGCCTCTACGAGCGGATGATGGCCCGTTCCCTCCGTTCCGAACTCGACCGGTAGGGACTCATCGCGGGGACGTCAGACCCGATCGCCAATCGTTTGTGTCTAGGACCGCGATAGTCATGGTCGTAAGCACAAACGACGGTGAAGGCTGTGCTGTGGCAGACTGCCCGCTGTGAACCATGACCACGATTGGCCCGGGGAGTACACGTACTGCCCCCAGTGCGCCACCGAACTCGAGACGGCCGATGTCCACGGCAAGCCTCGGCGACGATGCCCTTCATGCGGCTTCGTCCATTGGCGGAACCCGGGGGTCGGAGCTGCCGTCGTCGTGTTCGATGACGATGGCAGGCTTCTCATGGTGCGCCGCGGACCGAACGCGACCCGCTCGGGCCTCTGGTCGATCCCGGCAGGGTTCGTCGACTACGGCGAGGAGATCCGTGCTGCGGCGGCGAGAGAGCTTCTTGAAGAGACCGGCCTGGTTGCTGAGATCGGGGATGTCGTGTTCGCGGCGTCGAACTTCCACGACCCGGCCAAGTTGACGGTGGGCATCTGGTTCGCCGGTACGGTGATCAGGGGGACGCTCGCAGCCGGCGATGATGCCGACGCTGTTGGCTGGTTCGATCTGGACGATCTGCCGCCGCTGGCGTTCGATACCGACGAAGCGTTCATCGCGGGGTTGCGTTGACCTCTGAACCGGGAGCGGTCGGTTCGGTGCGATCGTCAGATGTTTCCGTACCGCTCCATCTGCTCCGATAGCTCCAGCCAGGAGGTTTCGGCGTCGTCGAGTTCGGCGATGGTCTCATTGAGGCGGTGTGCGAGGTCGGTGGTGGCGACGTAGTCGCTGCCGGCAGCATCGAGCTGAGCCGAGAGGTCTTGTTTGAGCTTCTCTAGTCGGGGGATGCGCTTCGTCAGATCCTTGAATTCTTGTCGCTCCTTCCACGTCGGTTTGGTGCGTGGCGCCGTCGATCGTTGAGACTTCTCTGCCGGGCTTCGGGGTGATTCGGCGGGTGGGATCTGTCGGGTGGCCCAGTAGGCAGCCCAGCCTCCGGGATGGTGCTGCACCGAGCCGTCGGGTTCGATGGAGAAGATGTCGTCGCACACCCGGTCGAGGAAGTAGCGATCGTGGCTGGCGACCACGAACGCTCCCGGCCAGGCATCGAGGTACTCCTCGAGCACTTCGAGGGTGTCGAGGTCGAGGTCGTTGGTCGGTTCGTCGAGCAGCAGCAGATTTGGAGCTTCCATGAGGGTCAGGAGCAGTTCGAGACGTCGCCGCTCCCCGCCGGAGAGGTCTCCAATCGTGGCGCTCTGAGCGTCGGTGGCGAACTGGAACCGTTCGAGCAACTTGGCGGCCGACACCCGGATGCCCGAGTCGAGCAAGGTGGACTCCGCCCGTTCGCGAACCACCGCGATCAGGCGTTCGTTGGGCGGTATCGGCTGCGGGTCCTGCCCGTACACACCGGGAACGATGGTCGATCCCATCGTCACGCTTCCCTCGTCGGGTGGGAGTCGTCCGGCGATGAGGCGCAGCAACGTGGTCTTCCCGGAGCCGTTGCTTCCCACGACGCCGATCCGGGCGTCCGGCAGGAGATTGAACGTGAGGTTGCGCAACACCCAGTGGCTCTCATAATGCTTTCCGGCGTTGTCGAGGTTCACGACCTTGGACCCGATGCGTCGCGACGGCAGATCGATCGAGAGTTCAGGGTCGATCGGCGGGCGTTTGGTGGCCATGAGCTCGTGCACGGCGTTGACCCGGGCCTTCGACTTCGACGTTCGGGCCTTGGGGGAGCGACGCAGCCACTCCAGTTCGGTGCGCAGTCGTTGGCGACGTCGGTGCTCGACGGTGGCCTCGTGCTCCTCCCTGACGGTACGCGCCTCGAGATACTGGTCGTAGGTGCCCTGATGCGAATGCAGCGATCCGTGGTGCACCTCGACCACCCGGTTGGCGACCCGGTCGAGCAGATACCGGTCGTGGGTGACGAGGACCAGTACCGAAGTGCGGGAGAGGAGGTGCTCTTCGAGCCAGTCGATCGTGTCGATGTCGAGATGATTGGTCGGCTCGTCGAGGATCAGCAGGTCGCACTCGGTGGCGAGGGCCAGCGCCAGGGCGAGCCGTTTGCGCTGGCCCCCCGAGAGTTCGGCGACCGCGGCGGACGGGTCGGCGATCCCGAGGCGGTCGGCCATGGCGATCGCCTCGCGGTCGTCTCCGACCGCGTCACCGACGGTGCTGCCGGCAGGGAAGGACGGATCCTGAGAGAGGGAGGAGACCCGGAGGCCGGCACTGCGCACGATCGTTCCCATGTCGGGCTCTTCCGTGCCGGCGATGATGCGCAGGAGCGTCGACTTGCCGGATCCGTTCCGGCCGATGACACCGATGCGTTGTCGTCGACCGATCCCCAAGGACACCTCCGAGAGCACCGGCGTTTCCGGGTACGACTTGGAGATGGATTCGAGGCTGATCAGGTGCATCGGCTGCAGTATGCCCCGTCTTCCGAGGGCAGCGAACAGCCAGAC
>JAYEIJ010000013.1:0-19990 GCA_034660035.1 Actinomycetota bacterium
TCGATGAGGGAGGGGCCATCCGCCGTAGCGATCGCTGCGCGGAGATCTCGTTCGTCGGTGACCTCGCGGGATGGAACTCCGAAAGCCTCCGCGATGCGCGTGAGCGAGTGTCCGTGTGGAGTGCCGAAGAGCATCTCGAAACGATCGGACGTGAGCCGGTCGGCCTGCGGCAGGAAGTGGAAGATGCCACCACCGTCATTGTTGACGGCCACGATCGTGATGGGCAGATCGAGACCGGCGATGACTCCCAGGGCCGTCGCGTCGTGGAGAGCCGACAGGTCGCCGGCGAGCACGACGACGCGTCGACCGTCGGATGCCGACGATCCGGCTGCGGCGGAGAGCAGCCCATCGATGCCGTTCGCTCCGCGATTCGACAGGGTCGCGATCTCGCCGCGGGTTGAACCGGAGAAGGAATCGAGATCCCTGATCGGCATCGAAGAGGCGGCGTAGATGGTGGCTCCGGCGGGAGTGGACTCCCATGCGGCCCTGGCGATCGCCGGTTCGTTCGGGAAGTGTTCGGTTTCGAGGACCCGGTCCACGGCGAGGCCTACGGCGCGGTCGGCAGCTTGCCACGTCGGAAGCCACGAAGCCGGCGCCGGCGCTACGTGTCCGCAGAGGTCCGCGAACGTCACTGCCGGATCGGCTCGGTACGCCACCGTGGCAGTGTCGAGCGGATCACGCGACCCGGCGTCATCGAGGGTGATCTGTTCGGCACCGGTCTCCTGGAGCCAGGACCAGATCGGGCGAGAGGTTGGGATGTGCCCGACGCGGACGATGATCTCCGGTTCGTACTCACGGAGGAACCCGGCTGTGGCGAGAAGGTCGCCGTGGACGATCGTTGACGGCGACGGGAATCGACACTGGATGTCTGCCAGGACGGGAATCGAAGCCTCGCCGGAGAGCATGGCCGTGGCGGCAGCGAAGCCGGGACGCTGGTACCCGCCGGCGACGATGAGCGCTCGCCGACTCGAGAGGCGCTCACCAAGACCGACGAGCGCTTCGGGCGGAAGCTGCACCTCACCGCGGTGGTGCCTGAGGGTCGTCGGCTCTACCGCTTCGGTCGGAGAGGCAAGCGGTTCGCGGAACGGGAAGTTCAAGTGGACCGGACCCTGGGGGGCGTCGAGGGCAGCCGACCATGCACGGAGGGCAAGCGACGCCGCTCCGTCGGCGATGACCTCGTCGGGGACGCCGACGTCATGGAACATCCGGACGGCGGATCCGTAGAGGTCGATCTGATCGATGGTCTGAGGGGCGGCTACACCGCGGAGTTCGGGAGGACGATCGGCCGTCAAGACCAACAGCGGTACGCGTGCTTGGCCGGCCTCCACAACCGACGGGAGATAGTGAGCGGCGGCCGTGCCGGACGTACACACGAGCGCCGTCGGGACACCTGCTTGTTTGGCGATGCCGAGAGCGAAGAACCCGGCGGAGCGCTCGTCGAGGAGCACGTGACCGGTGATCCTTGGCTCAGCGGCGAAAGCGAGAGCGAGCGGTGTGCTTCGTGAGCCGGGGGAGATGACAGCATGGCGCAGGCCGAGATCGGCCAACGCGCCTGCAAGCCGTGTCGTGAGCGCTTCTGCTGGATCCACATCAGCGAGGTTACCGCCGATCACGCGATCAGGACTCCCACAGCGAGCAGTGCAGCGAAGACGAGTTGGAGCCGTGCCGTGCCCTTGAGCACTCCGATGAGCGGCGGTCCGGCGGTCTCAGCGAAGATCGTTCTGATCGGTGACACCGTGAGAGGGAGAGCCAGGAGCGTGAGAAGCGACGGGACCGGAAGGACGCCGAACGGCACGGCGACGGGGATGACGGCGAAGGAACCGAGAACCATGGCGGCGTAGAGCCATCGGGCCGGGTTCCGGCCGAGAATCACGGCAAGCGTTCGCTTGCCCGCCACTTGATCCGTCTCGCGGTCCCTCACGTTGTTCGCGACGAGGATCGCCGCTGCGAGAAGACCTATCGCGATCCCGCTCACCCATGCATCCGCCGGGGCGGTCCGGTCGTAGACGTAGCGTGTGCCGACCGTGGCGACGAGACCGAAGAAGATGAAGACGAACAGTTCACCGAGCCCGTAGTAGCCGTAAGGAATCGGACCGTTGGTGTAACCGAGAGCTGCGATGATCGAGATGACGCCGATGGCGAGGATGACCCAGCCGGCGAGCCAGATCAGATAGATCCCTGCGAGCCCCGCGAGTGCGAATGCAGCCATGATCCCGTGCTTCATCTGGCTCGCACTCAGCAAGCCGGTCGCCACAGCGCGAGTGGGTCCGATCCTGGCCTCGGTGTCTGCGCCCTTCTCGGCATCGGCGAGGTCGTTTGCGAAGTTCACTCCGACCTGGATCGCGAGCGCCGCGAACAAGATCACGGCGAACGCATCCAACCGGAATACCCCGGCGGCTCCTGCGAGCGCACTCCCCACGATGACCGGTGCCGCAGCAGCCGGCAGAGTCGCCGGTCGAGAAGCAAGGACCCAAGCGTTCATGACAGCGGACAGCGGACAGCGGACAGCGGACTGCCCGAGAAGTGCTGTCTGCTGTTTGCTGTTTGCCGTCCGCTCAAAAGTGCCACGGGAAGTTGGTGTAGTCCTGGTCGCGCTTCTCCAGGAAAGCGTCGCGGCCTTCCCTGGCTTCGTCCGTTCCGTAGGCGAGCCGGGTTGCTTCGCCGGCGAAGAGTTGTTGACCGACCATGCCGTCGTCCTGAAGATTGAAGGCGTACTTCAACATCCGCTGCGCCGTCGGACTCTTCGCCACGATCTCCCGTGCCCACTGGAGCGCGACGGTTTCGAGGTCGGCGTGGTCCACGACAGCGTTGACCATCCCCATCTCGTAGGCGTCCTGCGCCGAGTACTCACGGCCGAGGAAGAACACCTCTCTGGCGCGCTTCTGGCCGACCTGGCGGGCGAGGAGCGCCGACCCGTACCCTCCATCGAAGGAGGCGACGTCAGCGTCGGTCTGCTTGAACACGGCGTGTTCTCGCGAGGCGAGCGTGAGGTCGCACACGACATGGAGGCTGTGGCCTCCGCCGACGGCCCATCCGGGAACGACGGCGATCACGATCTTGGGCATGAATCGGATCAGGCGTTGCACTTCGAGGATGTGGAGTCGTCCGAGTCGTGCAGCGTCGACCCCCTCCGCCCCTTCGTACTGGTAGCCGTCGGCCCCCCGGATCCGCTGATCTCCGCCCGAGCAGAACGCCCAGCCGCCATCCCTCGACGACGGGCCGTTGCCGGTCAGGAGGACCGCTCCGACATCGGAGGTCATGCGGGCATGATCAAGGGCCGTGTACAGCTCGTCAACGGTGTGAGGGCGGAACGCATTACGGACTTCGGGACGGTCGAATGCGATTCGGACGGCACCGATCTCGGAGGATCGGTGATAGGTGATGTCCGTGAAGTCGAACTCCTCAACGGGGTTCCACGCGGCTTGGTCGAATATCTCAGAGGTCACGAGGCGATACTGTAGTGACCGCCATGACCGACACCCTGCCGCACGAGTGGGTGAAGATTCACGCAAGGGCGAATCCCGAAGCCCCGGCGGTCGTCTTCGCCGACATTTCGATCTCATACGCGGAGCTCGATCTTCGTGCCGACGCGTACGCCCTGTCTCTGGTCGACGAGGGCTTCGAAGCCGGTGACCTCGTTCCGTTCGAGGCGACCCAGAATCTCGAGACGGTCATCGCTCTGGTCGCCATACCCCGAATCAGGGCAGTTCCGGTTCCGTACGGACCGCACGTCATCGAGGCGAGCGACACCCTGCGAGAGCCCGCATATGCCGTCGTTCCTACGTCCGGAAGCTCGGGACGCCCGAGGGGCGTCATCCTCACCCCCGGGAACGTGAACGCTGCCGTCGCGGCATCTGAACGTCGACTTGGCAACGACCGTGGCGATCGCTGGCTCTTGACTCTCCCTCTCTTCCACGTCGGAGGACTCTCGGTCGTCTGGAGGAGTCTGACTACCGGCGGGTCGATCGAGCTTCATACAGGATTCGACGCGGCGAGAACGGCCGAGAGTCTCAGAAGTGGGTCTGTGTCGATGGTCAGTCTCGTTCCGACGATGCTCCACAGGATTCTCGACATCGACCCCGGCCCCTACGCCGGGATCAAGGGTGTTCTGCTGGGCGGCGCGCCGGCGAACCGGGATCTTGTGGAGCGCGGTCTTGGCGCCGGGCTACCGGTGCTCCAGACGTACGGGATGACCGAGACCTGTTCTCAGGTCACCACCGTCGAACCGGGAACGGCGCGACGGTCGCTCGGGACCGCGGGCCGTCCGCTCGATGGCTTCTCCGTGACGATCGACGGCGGAGAGATCGTGATCGATGGCCCGGCGGTCTCTCCCGGGTATCTCGGCGAGTCGCCCCGTATCGGACCCTACCGCACGGGCGACCTCGGCCACATGGATCGTGTCGGGAGGCTGATCGTCACCGGTCGCAAGGATGAACTCATCCTGACCGGCGGAGAGAACGTTCGCCCTTCGGCTATCGAAGAGGCGATCGAGGCGATCCCGGCGGTTTCCCACGCTGTGGTGGTCGGTATCGACGACGAGGAGTGGGGCACGATCGTGGTGGCCATCGTCGAGACGGAACCCGACGCGATCGTGGACGTCAAGGCGACCGTTGCAGGCCGTCTCGCACGCCACGAGATCCCGAAACACTGGATCGCCGTCGAGCAACTCCCGCTGTTACCAAATGGCAAACCCGACAGGGCCTCAGCCAGAGACCTGGCTGCTCGAGAGATCCGGTAGCCGAGGAAGAGCAGCCCACTCAGCTACTCAGCTACTCAGCTACTCAGCTACTCAAGCCCTCTTCGATCGGGGCGAACGTGACGGGATCCTTCTTCCCCTCATCAACCGTCAACTGGAACACGTCGGGTCTCGCGTAGTGACCGATCGGGTCGAAGTCGAACGTGCCTCGCGTGATCTCTCCGAGGTCGATCTCGGTTGTGAGGATCGTCTCGCCGCTGCGATCGGGTCCGGCAAGGAACCGACCGTGAGGATCGACGATGCAACTACCGCCGCCGATGAGCACAGTCTCGGGGTCGTCGCCATATGCCGTGACGTAGTCGGGCGGGTAGTCACCGCGGACGGCGAACTGATTGGCCGAGAGCACGAACGTCCGACCCTCGAGAGCGATGTGCTGCATCGACGACGCCCACCGCTCACGGTCGTCGACGGTGGGGGCGCACCAGATCTGCACTCCCTTCGCGTACATCGCCGTGCGATACAACGGCATGTAGTTCTCCCAGCAGATCGCAGCTCCGATCCGGCCGACGCTGGTCCCGAGGACCGGCATCGTGGAACCGTCCCCGAATCCCCAGATCAGTCGCTCGGACGCAGTCGGCATCAGCTTGCGGTGGACACCCAGCAGTTGTCCGTCAGGGTCGAGGAAGATCACCGAGCAGAAGAGCGTCCCGTGCTCGCGTTCGATGACGCCGGCGACAAGGTGCACACCGGCCGCCGCATTGGCGATGCCGTCGAGATCGGGGCCGGGGATCGTGATCGCCCCCTCTGCGTATCTACGGAACCAGTCGCGACCGTCCTCGGTTCTACTGCCGACCACGGCGCCGAAGTCGTGGCCTTTGGGATACCCGCCCACGAACGCTTCGGGGAACACGACGAGCTCGGCTCCGCGGCTTCTGGCATCAGCCGTGAGATCGGCGAGTTTCTCGATGGTGGCCGGAGTGTCGAACGCGATCGATCCAGCCTGTACGACCGAGACGATCACAGGGGAGTGACGATCGTTCATGATCGGACCCTACCGGAGTCCGATCATCTCCTCAACGGTCCGGCGGAAGGATTCAGGTTCCTCGTCGAACAGGGGGGCGCCACGGCTGATGGCACTGACCCTCAGTTGCTCGCGTCGTTCGAGCGAGCGGTGAGAGAGGGATGCGAAAGCACCGTCGTCGGCGTGTAGTTCGCACACATCGAGCAGGACTGTCTGGTCGTGTTCGAGGCCCAGGTCGTCGCCGAGAAGAGTGTACGGACCGAGGAACTTGTTCGGCGCATCGAGCGCTTCGAGTTGATATCGGAGGTACTTGACCCGTCTCCTCCAGCCGTGGAATGCCGCCGACGTCGGGATCGCTCTAGCGGTCTCGAGATCGATGAGTCCGCGACGATACGTCCGGAGAAGGCCTGCTCCGATGGATCTTGAATCCGGTCCGTGCCAGTCAAGGAGTCGCCACCTGCCGGCGATCGCTTCGAGTCGACGTACGGCTTCGATTCGAGATCCGTCTTCGAGATCGGCGATCGCCGCCGAGTAATCCTCGTGGAGTCTGATCAGGATGCCATCCGGGGCATCGAGGTCTCGGGCGGTGTCGATGAGCACGTAGGCGTCACGCGCCGGTGCGAGCAAGCGAGCTGTGTCGCGAAGAGCGCCGTTCTCTGTCCGGTAGGTCGACGTCCCTATCGATCGGCGAGCCAGTCGAAGGAACGCACGGAGCCGCTTGATGCACTTGCGAGTTCCATGGATGGCGACGTCGAGATCGACCGGGTTGGCGAGCCTGGGGCCGAGGCGCTCGAGACGGGCGACCTCCTTTGCTGCAAGGGATTTCATGGATTTCCCGTCGGTGTGATCTGGGCGAAGCTGTCGTCGGTGAGATCATCGACCGAGCCGGTCGAGACCGGCACGAAGTCGGAGAGCATCGATTCCTGCGCTCCCGGTTCGAGTGCGAGCAGATCCATGATGCGTGTCGCGTTGATCGATCCGTCTCCTCCGCCGATCCGCCATTGCTGGGCCGAAGCTTCGACGTCGCGAACCCGACGGACGCCGCTCGACGGGAAACCCTCCTGGCTCATCACGGCGACAGCGTAGTTCCACTCAGCCGGATCGCCATCACCGAACAGCGACTTCGGGATCCGCGCCGTCACCCGTCCCTTGTCCGGGTAGACGAGGATCTTGAACGTGGGTTCCGTCTCCGTGACCGATCCGTCCGGCTCGGCAACATACAGCGCCGGGAACCACCCTTCGATGGTGAGCGCCCGATCCCATCCCGAGCCGGATTCCCAGGACGCGTTCCTTCCGGGGAGGAATCGCCTGGCCCCGTTGACGGTTTCGGGGTCCATGTCGACGTAGATGTCGAAGGTCTGGATTGAGAGCCCATTCGGGCTGTCCCACGTGTTGAGGACGGGCGCGAGCAAATCGACATTGAAGATGAGGTCGTCGCCGGACTCGCCGACGGTGAATGCCGTCAGATCGTATGAACCGGGTGTGAACAGTGGGTCTGTCGGGTACGTGTAGCTGCCGGGGCCGTGATCATCACCCTCGGGATCGACCGCCTCGAACGCGGTAGCGACGTTGGAGATGTCGGGCACGACCATCGCTCCTGGACCCTCGAACGGGGCCCCGACGATCTCAGGCCCTCCTGCACGATCAACGAGGCGGAACCGGATGGGGTCGCCGACCTCGATCGGACCCAGCGGGGCGAGCGGGATCGAGAACTCGACGCGTGTCCCATCGAATCCGGCCTCGATCGGCTCCGTTTCAGGGAGCATCCCTGCGACCACGAGTCCATCGCCGCTCCCGATCGATGGAAGAGGTACGGGTCCGCTCACCGATGTCGGGTTGGTGCCGCGCCACGACAGCAGGTGGCTCGCCCCGAAACCGATGATCTCTCCGCCCACGGTCAATCCGCGTGTCGTGGTCGCGCTTGGAAGACCGAGATAGAGATCGAACCCGGCAGCGTCGTCGCCGAGGACTTCGCTCGCATAGTCCACCCGGATCTGGAGGCGGTTCTTGTCGTAGAGCCAGTAGTAGGCGACAAACGGCTCCCCATCGAGGGAGTAGAGGCCGGCGGTGTCCCACTCTTCGGTATCGACTTCGGCATCGATCTCGATCGTGCCGGTCCCGTCGGCCGACCGGTCGGGAACCACGGTTGGCGCCGGGATGATGGGCGTGCGGACGAACGCCGGACGGTCGATCTCGAGGGCGTCGTAAACGCGGCCCAGGAGTTCGCGGAACGCGCCGTCGAAGTAGCCGTCGTCACCCGAATCTTGATCGGCGCCGTACCACCAGAACCAGTCGGATCCCTCGGCGAAGAGCAGGTGGTCGTAGGCCGAGGCGAGTTGGTCCTCGCCGGCCGTCGCCGATGATGTCGCTTCGGCGTATGCCCGGCGGGTCGCCCAGAGAGCGTCCCAAGCGGCGGCTTCTTCCGGCTCACCGATCCAGGTAGCGAAGTTGGGCTGGAACCAGGACGCAGGGAAGACATCGGGAAGCGGTTCGGAACGATCGCCGAACCGGTCCAGTAGCTCACCCGGCGTGACCGTCGTCACGAAGTCCGATGCGGTGAGGTTCTCGTAGAGGGCGTTGAGGAAGTCCTTACCGTCGTTGTCGTAGTGCTCCCAGGCGTTCTCACCGTCAACCACGACGGTGACGACCTTCGGGCCGTCAACACCCAGCTCGTCGAGTCGATCCTTCGCGTGCGCGAGACGGTTCATGAAGTCATCGGCCGCCGCTGCGCCCGACATTCCCGAGTACTCGAACCCGATGAGGTCGGCGAGCTGGACGTCCCTGAAGAAGATCGGAAGATCCGGGTTCCGGGTGTGTTGAGCCGTGTACATGCGATAGAGAACATCGGCATCGATCACCGTTCCGTTCGAATCCCTTTCGAATGAGCCGTGATCGAGTGTCTGTCCGAGTACGTGCTCTCCGGTGGCGATCCACTCGATGCCCTCACCGGCCAGGATCGACGTCACCTCCTGGGCAACCGCGCCCTCACCGGGCCACATGCCGGTCGGACGCTTGCCGAGGATCCGCTCGGCAAGGTCGAGCCCGCGCGTTACCTGCTCTCTGGAGTCACGAGGTTCCCGGAACCGGTTCTCCGGCACGATCGCCGTCGGGTCGCCGACGAGAGCGAGGTTCGTGTCGGAGATGAGTGGGAGGATCGGGTGGGCGAGCGGCGTGGTCGTGATCTCGATCTGTCCCTGATCCCAAAGTTCCTTGTGGATGTCGAGGGTTCTGGCGACGGCGTCGAGGTGAGCTTCGAGAACGGGTTGCTTGTCTGCTTCGACGAAATCGCGGCCGCGGTCGACCAGTCCGCTCAGACGTGGTTCAGCGAGTAGATCCGGATCGCTCCAGGCAAGGTTGAAAAGCACCTGTAGGTCGAGATAGTCCTGGGGCGTGAATCTGGTGCCGTCCGTTCGCTGGTCGGCAAGTTCCTGAAATCTGGGGAAGCGGGCGATGATGCCGGGATTCACATCGAAGAACCGGGTGAGAAGGAATTCCCGCTCTCCGGCCGTGAGCCTGTCGGCCGGGATCTCGGTGTGTACCCAGTACGAATCCCTCGTCCCGCTCATGATCTCCTCGAGTTGAAGGAGCAGCACCGGGGTGAGGTTGAACGAGACTCGAAGGTCCGGGTACCGGCCCACGAGATCGGCCATGTCCCAGTAGTCCTTGGCGGCGTGGAGTCGCACCCAGGGACGGGTGACGACGCCGTTCTCATCCTTCGGGTAGAGAGGCTGGTGCTGATGCCAAAGGAGCACGAAGTAGAACCCGTCCTCGTCCAGCGGCGGCCGAGACGCCACCGTGGTCGTCGTCGCACCGGCATCCCCATTCGTTGCGGATGTGGCGGTGGTCTCGTCCGTACCCGACGACGTGCAGGCTCCAACGAGGAGAACGAGAGCGAGGAGGAGAGCGCTCAACCGCCCCGTCGGGCTGGTAGCTGCTGGCGGTAGCTGGTAGCTGGTAGCTCTCGACTTCATCCCTCCAACAACCCCAGGTCCCGCAGGTACGCATCGGACGATGGCTCGCGGCCGAGGAAGGCACGGAGATGCTCGATAGCGTCACGGGAGTGGCCACGCGCGAGCACCTCGCTGCGGTACCGGGAGCCGACCTCGGGACTGAGCACGCCCTCCTGAGAGAAGACCGAGAACATGTCGTCTCCGTAGACCTTGGCCCATTGGTAGCCGTAGTAGCCGGCGTCGTATCCGCCCATGAGGTGCCCGAATGATGCTGCGAAGTGCGTGTCGTCGTGATACGGGATCAGCGTCAGGGCGAAGGCATCACGGGTGGCCTGATCGATGTCGACGTCACCGTGTCCTGTGTGGATCGCAAGGTCGAACGTGCCGAGGAACGCCTGCCGCAGCGTGGTGAGGGCAGTGTTCTGATCGCGCGCAGCCACGAGTCGCTCGACGAGATCCGACGGGATCATCTCGCCGGTCTCGTAGTGGCGGGCGAACCGCTGGAGCACCTCCGGTTCCCAAGTCCAGTGCTCCATGATCTGCGACGGCGCTTCGACGAAGTCCCATTCGGTGTCGTATCCGGCGAACCGGGGATGGTCGACTTCGGTCAGACAGAAGTGCAGGACGTGCCCGAATTCGTGGAACAGGGTCAGCACCTCATCGTGCTTGAGGAGCGACGGGGATCCGGGTCCGGGCTTCGTGAAGTTCGCGACGATCGCAGCAACCGGCTTTCGGTAGCTGCCGTCGTCCAATCTCATCCCCCGGGTGATCGCGAAGCACGCAGCATGGCCGAACTTGCCATCGCGGGGGAAGAGATCGGCGTAGAAATGGGCGACCGGTTCATCCGATCCGCGGTTCCGAATCTCGTACAGCTTGACGTCATCGTGCCAGGCGCCGGTCTCCTCGATCTGTCGGTACTCGAGGCCGAAGACATCGCCGGTGATCTCGAACATGCCGTCCATGACGGTGTCGAGGGGGAAGTACTCGGCGATCTCGTTCTGATCGATCCCGTACTCCCGGCGCCGTTGCTGGGTGTGGTAGTACACCCAGTCCCACGGCTGAATCGGTTCGTCTCCGATGTCCGACGACGCCAGGGTCTGGAGCGCGGCAAGTTCGATTCGGCCGCGTTCGGTGAGGCCGGGGATGATCGACGAGTAGAGCTCATCGACTGCTTCGGGGTTCGCCATCTTGGTCTCCATGGCGTAGTCGGCCCACGTGACGTAGCCGAGGATCTCTGAGATCTCCTCGCGGGTAGAGACGGCTTCGGCGAGGAGGGGTGAGTTCTCTTCGGCGGCGCGATTCCAGAACTTGAACTGCATCCGACGGCGCAGATCCCGGTTCTCTGCCTCTTCGACGAACGGGATGTAGTCCGGGTAGCTCATCGAGACGCGGAACGTGTCTTTCGACCCTCCGGGTCCGAGGCGCTCGACGTAGGCGTCCGGCAGTCCGGCGAGGTCGTCTCTGGTCATGTCGATGCCGTCGTCCCACTCGTCGAGGTTGCTGTTGAACGCGACCTGAAGTTCGATGAGCCGTTGCCGGAGTTCCCGAAGATCCTCCCGATCTGCGGTGTCGAGATCGTGGCCGGCTCGACGGAGATCGCGGAGCCAGAACTGGAGGCTGCGTGCCTCGAGGCCGTCGAGATCCCGGGCATCATCCGTCGTCGCATATGAGCGGATCGCGGCCGCGAGATCGGAACGCATGACGAGGTCTGATCCCCATTTGGCGATCCTCTCTTCGGCGGCGACGCCGGCAGCGCGCACATCGGCATCGGTGTGAACCCTTGCCATGAAAGCTCCCCGGCCCGAGGCGTCGGAGATCACCACCCCCGCGCGGTCGAGCGGAGCCATGGTGTTCGCATAGGTCCGGGGTTCGCCGGCACCGACGGCGGAATCGATCTCAGCATCGGCTTGAGCGATAGCGGCCTCGGTGATCTCAGTGACGTCGGTGGCGGTGATGGCGGTGTAGTCGTAGAGCATGGCCGGGAGGGTACCGGGTGCCGTGGATTGCTCAGGGTGCTAGCCGGTGTGAGACACGTCGAACAGCAGGGGCCGGTGAACGGGGCCGAGATCGGGTCCGACCGAACGATACGGCACCGTGATCGCTCCGATGTAGACGGCATGATCGACCGGCAGACCGGTGTAGTTGCCCACGAACGGCCAGTCGTACGACGGCCACGTCGCGGCGTACCCGAACCCGTCTTCCGAGTTGGTCATTCCTTCGGCGAGTAGGTCGAAAGCGTGGGACCATCGGGAGGTTTCGAGATTCCCGGTCACGACAACCGGTCCTTCCATCTGCAGAGCGGCCGCGTTCACAGTTGCGAACCGCCGGGCGCGGTCATCGGCGGCAGACGTGGAATCGGGGTTCCGAACGGCCATTCCGATCACCGTCACCATCCCGATTTCGGTCTCGACGCGAACGGTGAGATCCGCACCGGGGGCGGGCGGGAGGGGTGAAACCGTTGCGTCGCGATGGACGAGGACGAGCGATCGGCCGGTTGCCCCGGCGGCGACGGGCGTGGCGATGATTCGGTAGGGGACGCCGCTGTCGTTCAGCGCTCCCTCCCAATCTCCACTCGCGTTGTGAAGCAACGCGATGTCGGCATGTTCCTGACCGATCCATTCGACGATCTCACGGTGGTGGTCGGATGACTCGCCGGTATCGAGGCTGATGATTCTGATGCCATCGTTCGAAACGGCGACCGTCTGTGTGGCCAACCACATCGGAGCCAGGAGAACGGCGTTCGCGACGGCTGCAAGAAGGAAGAGAGATGAGAGGGCACGGCGGAAAACGAAGCCGTAGATGATGGCAGCCGTCACCAGGATCACAACATAGGGGAATCGCAGATCGGCGAGTCGATCGAATCCCCACCAGGTCGCACCGAAGAACCCGAAGACGGTGCCGAGCGTTGCGGCTGTGCCGGAGATGAACAGGAGAACGGAGAAGAGTCTGCGTCCGGTCCCGGCTCCGGTCGAGTTCTTCCCGGCCATCAGTTTCCGAGAGCGTAGAAGAATCCGTCGCGAGAGCCCACGTATATCCGGCCGTTCCACACAGCCGGGGTCGACTCGATGCAGGCGCCGGTACCCACGGTCGCGTCCCACAGATGTTGCGGCGAACGAGGATCGGCGAGGTCGTAGGCCCGGAAACCGGAATGATCGGTGAGGCAGTCGACACCGACGACGAGCGTGTCATCGGCGATGACCGGTGATGACCAGGCGTTGCCACCGATGAAATCCTGCCAGATCGTTTCCCCGGTGGCGGTATCGACGGCGAGGAGGTCGCCTGCATCGGTCGCTACGAAGAGCACGCCGGCGTCGGCATGGAGGGCCGGTGTCGCCCAGGCACCGGCGTCCTGACCTCGGGCAGCCGATAGATCGACAGACCACACCACCGGATCGTCGGGGTTGTCCGGATCGAGTTTGGCGAGGTCGCCGACCTCGCGAACCCGGCGCGCAGCGGTGTTGTTCTTCTTCGCCGTGTCGGCGTGTGAGACCACGTAGAGGAAGCCATCCCGATCGATGCTGATCGTGGCATCGGTATCGTCGCCATTCCAGAAGTCGAAGAAGATCTCGCCGTTTCCAGATTCGATATCCGAGACGTCCACGCCGACCACGCGTCCTGCGGACGTGGAGAAGTAGGCTCGTTGATCGAAGACGGCTGTTGAACTCTCGACCGAGTGTTGGCGCCCGAAGATCTCCGTCAGTTCGTCGGTCCATGTAGAGATCTGATACACGACCTGTGGGTCGATAGTGACCTTCCCGTCGGCGTCGTACCCGCGGTTGAGTTTCACTGCGAACCACCACGAGTTCTCTCCACCCTCGTACATGATGTCGTCGATGATGACCGGGTTCGAATCCCAGTCGTCGTTCCAGATCCCGTCCACCGACTTGGCGTGGAGCGACCACACCTCACGGGGCTCATCACCGTCGAGGGCGATGATGCGGAATCGCGGGTCGCGAGAGCCCGTGTAGAGCAATGGGAACCCATCCGGGTCGAGGGTCACAGAGCCCTTGATGATGTCGCCCATGTCGAAATCGGGGCGTGTGCGTTCACCGGTGGCGGCGTTGAGGAAGTGGATCTGCTTGTCGTATGCGCCGAAGATCACTTCGGTGATCCCGTCGGGACGCTCCCACACGACGGGCTGGCCCGTCCACCCGCTTCCGCACCAGACCTTCGGGTCCTTGCCGACCGGGGACTGCCCGCACATCGAGTCGTCCGGGAAGCGCCAGGACACGCCGGGTGCTGTTGCAGGTACAGGCCCTGATCCGAAGAAGGTTCTAGTCGGATTGCCGCGGAACATCGTCAAGCCAACAACCTCACCCCACGGCTCGCCGACGCTCTCAGGGGGAACGATCCCCTCGGACCGTTGCGGAACCGTGGTGGTCGTTGATGTGGATGAGGGGATGGTCGTCGATGCCTGGTCTCCGGGTCGGGTCGTCTCAGTCCCGGGGAGAGTCGTGACGGGGGCGAAGGTCGTCGTTGAGGCATTCGGGTCGACCGGGATCACGTCGGCGCCGGCCACGCACGCGGCGGCGACGAGGCTGAGGACGACAACGATGAGGATCACGCGACGCATTGTTCAAGAGTGTAGGAAGCGGGATGTTTTCTGTTCGCCACCACAGGAGTCGTATCCTCGGCCCATGCGTGCTCTGCCTCCCCGCCTCGATCCGCTTCGACGAGCGTACGCGCGCATCATGTCTGCCGATCCGTTCTTGATGGCGGCGGCCATCGCGTACAACGCCTTCTTTGCCCTCGTTCCCTTGGCATTCGCCGCGGTTGCCGGTCTCTCGATGGTCGCAACTGGTGACGATGCCGCCGTCCGGGTCGAGGCCATGATCGCCAGCGGGTTCCCAGAGCAAGTAAGCACATTCGTCATCGGGATCTTCGACGAGGCCCGGGACGCCGTGGGTGACCTGGGACCCGCTGTGCTCGTGGTCGCTCTGCTGGTAGCTCTCTGGTCTGGGTCGCGGGCGATCTATGCCGTGCAGAAGGCGCTCCGGCTCATCGAGCGTGCGGAAGAGCACCGGCCATACTGGAAGACGCGCGGTCTGGGCATCCTCTTCACGCTCGGCGCGGGGGTTGCATTGATCGTCGGGTATGTCATCGTCATCTTCGGAGACTGGGTCGCGACGGCGATGAATCACTTCGGTATCCACGTGGGATCGGTGACGTGGATCAGCGGTTCGGTCCTGATCGGATGGGTGGTCGTGGTGCTGTATGCCATCTACGAATGGGGGACGCCGACTCAGATCCGGCGCCCGGTCGTCGCTGCCGTCGTGGCAACAGGGATCCTGACCGTCACCACTGCAGTGGCCGCCACCGTTCTGCCCGATATCAGCGGTGGCACGATCGCGGCGCTTGGAACCGTCGGCGTGGTCCTGCTCTGGTCGTACGTCATCGGCCTCGTCGTGATCGTGGTCCCGGCGGTCGTTCCATCCATCGAAGACGTGATCCGGGGCACCGCGAAGTGAACGCGGAGCGGTCGACCGTCGACATGAAATCCGGCATCGGACTCCTCGTCAAGACGGTGCGATCGTATCCGAGGGACGGAACGATTGCGATGCTCGGTGCGCTCGTCTGGATGGCTTCGGTGGTCGCCATCCCGTACGTCGTCAAGTTGATCATCGACGACGCGATTCTCGAAGGTCAACGGGATCTGTTGCTCCCCTTGGTCGCCCTGTTGGCGGCAACCGGGTTGGTCCAGGCGATCGGAATGGGGTTCCGGCGCTATTTCGGATTCCGGCTTTCCTATCGCGCCGAGGCCGATCTGAGGGGCCGGATGTTCTCCCACATCCAGCGCCTCGCGTTCTCATTCCACGATGTCACGCCGACCGGACAGCTGATGTCGCGGGCATCGTCGGATCTGTCCCAGATTCGCTTGATTCTCATGATGCTGCCGATCGTGATCGCCAATATCGCGATGTTCCTCGTGGTGATCGTTGTGCTCGTTGTGATCGATCCGGTGCTGGGTCTCGTCGCCTCGCTGACCGTCCCGGCCCTGGTTCTCACTGCGAACAGGTTGGCAAACCGCATCATCGGTCTCTCCTTCAGTGTTCAGCAGAAGCTCGCCGATCTGGCCGAGGTCGTCGAGGAGACGGTTGCCGGCATCGAGGTCGTCAAGGCATATGGTCAGGAGCGCCGCGAAGAACAGCGCTTGAAGAGAGCCGCTCTCGCGATCTATGAAGACACGATTCAGATCGCTCGGTATCGGTCGAGGTACGGGCCGCTTTTCGAACTGATCCCGTCTTTCGGGACCGTTGCTGTGCTGTGGGTCGGCGGGTTCCGGGTCATCGACGGGGCTCTGACGCCCGGCGAGTTCGTGGCGTTCACGCAGTATCTCGCCGTCCTGATCCTCCCTTTGATGATCACCGGCTGGTTCTTCGCCAACCTGCCGCGGGCGGCCGCTTCCGCATCCCGGATCGAAGAACTCCTGGCGACCGACCCGGTCATCGAGAACCCCGTGACACCCGTCCAATTGCCGGACGGTCCGGGGGAGATCCGATTCTCCGACGTTCGTTTCGCGTATCCGGGGGGTGGACCCGTACTCGACGGGATGGATCTTGTCGTGCCTGGTGGTGCTGCCGTGGCTCTCGTCGGAACGACGGGTTCCGGCAAGACAACGATCACCAATCTCGTACCCCGTTTCTACGACGTTGCTGAGGGGTCCGTCACGATCGACGGGGTCGATGTTCGAGATCTCGACCTGGACGATCTGCGGTCCGAGGTCGCCATCGTGTTCCAAGAAACGTTCCTGTTCTCAGCGTCGATCGCCGAGAACATCCGGGTCGGTGATCCCGATGCCGATGATCGAAGAGTGCGCTCGGCGGCTCGACTTGCTCAAGCCCACGATTTCGTCTGCTCGATG
Source organism: Actinomycetota bacterium (assembly GCA_034660035.1). GTDB lineage: Bacteria > Actinomycetota > Acidimicrobiia > Spongiisociales > UBA5794 > JAHEEL01. The sequence goes on from JAYEIJ010000013.1 coordinate 16,530, forward strand.
CCGGATGGATACGACACGGTGATCGGCGAGCGGGGCCACACACTGTCCGGTGGACAGCGCCAGCGGATCGCCCTCGCCAGGAGTGTTCTGCGCGATCCGCGCATTCTCATCCTCGACGACGCGACGTCATCGGTTGACGCCATCGTGGAGGCAGAGATCCAGGATGCCCTCAGACGCGTCATGGCAGGGCGAACGACGCTGATCATCGCCCATCGGACTTCGACCCTGGCCCTCGCAGACCTGGTGGTGTTCCTGGAAGACGGTGCGATCGTCGGCGTCGGGACTCACGATGAACTCCTCGAGAAGATCCCGAGATACGGGGTAGTTCTCGCCCGTGATGAGGAACGGGCTACCGGAGGAGCGTCATGAGGTACATGTCGCACGCCGGTGCCTACGAGAGCGAGGATCGGAGCGGGCTGCTCGTGAGAGCGGCGAGGCTCGGTCGCAACCTGTGGCTTCCCGCCCTCGGGGCACTGATCGCAGCGGTGTTCGGGACGATGGCCAGACTCGCCGGACCGCTGACGGTGCGGGCGGGCATAGACCGGGGCATCGCAGAAGGCGACAAGATCGCCGTATCTCGCGCGGCCGTGGTGTTCCTCATCCTGCTCCTCGTGCAGTACGTGTTCGTGATGATCTCCCGATACGGCATCGCCTGGGTGGGTGAGCGGTATCTCGTGAATCTGCGGGGCGTGGTCTTCGGGCATCTGGTCCGCTCGGACACGGCGTTCTTCTCCCGTTCGAAGAGTGGTGTGCTTGTCAGCCGCATGACGTCGGACATCGAGTCGCTGCAGGAGTTCGCGAGCGATGGTGCGGTGATGGCTCTTACGAACGTCTTGACGGTCGTCGGTGTTGCCGCAGCCATGGTCCTTGTCGATTGGCAGATGGCGGTGGCCACGCTCGTCGTTATCGGCGTCCTGATCGCCGTTTCGGTTGTGTTCCAGCGCCAGGCCTCGAAGGCCTACGGGCAGGTGCGTGAGCGGATCGGCCGGGTTCTCGCCGGATTGCAGGAAGGGATCGCCGGCGTTCGAGTTGTCCAGGCTTTCACCCAGGAACAGGTCCAGGAGGCGACGTTCAGTCGAGTCAACGAGGACCATTACCGGGCGAACATGAAGGCAGCAGCAGCGATCTCGTGGTATTTCCCTTCGGTCGGGTTGCTCCGAGTGGTGGCCCTCGGCGCTGTTCTGGTGATCGGTGGCATGCGAGCCATCGACGGGGCGATGACGTTCGGAACCCTCGTTGTCTTTCTCCTGTATCTCGACTGGTTCTTCCAACCGATCGTGAACCTCGCCAACGTCTACAACCTTCTCCAGGCTGCGGTCGCTGCGCTCGCGAAGATCTTCGGTCTTCTCGATGTGAAGGCGGACATCGTGGAGCGTCCGGACGCGCATGATCTCGAGACCCCGGTCGCCGGTGCGATCAGGCTGCGTGACGTTACCTTCGGATACGAGGACGGCACCGAAGTACTTCGCCGGATCGATCTCGACATCCCGGAGGGACAGCGCCTCGCGGTCGTGGGGGAAACGGGCGCAGGGAAGTCCACGATCGCGAAACTCGTTCTCCGCTTCTACGACCCTCAGCAGGGAGTTGTCGAGATCGACGGCTCGAACCTACGGGAACTCACGATGAACTCTCGCACGGACGCGATCGCTCTCATCCCCCAGGACGGCTTCTTGTTCAACGGAACGCTGAGAGACAACCTCAAGTACGGCGCACGGGATGCCACAGACGAGGACGTGTGGAACGTGCTGAGAGCGATGGGGATCGACGGTTGGGTTCGTGATCTTCCCGAGGGACTCGATACCGAGGTCCGTGAGCGGGGGAGTCGATTCTCCGCAGGGGAGCGACAACTGGTCGCCCTCGGCAGGGCATTCCTCGACGATCCCGCGGTCATCGTCCTCGACGAGGCGACTTCGAATCTCGATCCTGAGACGGAACTGGAGGTCGAGGGAGCGCTCCGTGTGCTCCTCGCCGGCCGGACCGCCATCGTGATCGCACATCGCCTCCGTTCGGCCGAGCGGGCCGATCGTGTCATCATGATCGCCGACGGCCGGATCATCGCCGACGGCCACCATGCGGAGCTGATCGGGTCGAGCCCGGAGTTCGGCCGACTCGTGGAAGTGTGGAAAAGAGGATTGACATGAACCGGGAGTATCTGGACGAGTTCGAGGAACGGGACGGATATCTGAACTACGCGTCGGTTGGCCCTCCGTCTCGATCGGCTCGTGATGCTGCCGGCGCCCTTCTCGACGAGGTGGCGTTGGGGGAGCGGGCAGCCACTCAGATCATCGGTCCGGCATATCAGAACGCCCGGGAGCGGATAGCCCGGGCTCTCGGTGTTGGAGACGGCTTCGTCACGTCGGTACCTTCGACGAGCGCAGGGATCATGCAGGTCTCCTTCGGTCTGGTCGGCTCGGGTGGGAACGTCGTCGTTCCCGCTCATGAGTTCCCGGCGAACCGGTACCCGTGGCTTCGGGCGGAATCGGTAGGTGGGCCCGAGGTGAGGGTCGTTGAGATACCCGACCGTCGTGTGACACCGGAGACCCTCTCCGACGCCATCGACGACGAGACGCGACTGGTCGCTGTGAGCCTGGTGGACTACATGACCGGATTCCGGGTCGATGTCGATTCGATCGCCGAGGCGGCCGGTGACGCACTGGTGCTTGTCGACGGGATCCAGGGTCTCGGTGCCGTGGAGACGGGCCTCGGCAGTGCCGACGTGTTCGTTGCCGGCGGACAGAAATGGCTCCGGGCCGGGTTCTCAGCAGGCGTGATGGCCGTTTCTCCCCGTGTCTTCGACCGATTGGAACCCACACTGACCGGGTGGTGGAGCGTCGAGGATGGCTATGCGTTCGAGGTTCCTCCACCACATCCGGCGTTGGCAACCGCCGATCGGTTCCTGGAGGGATCGCCGAATCTGCTCGGGGCCGTCGCCGCCGCTGCCGCCATGGATGTCGTCGACGTGGGCGGGATCGCCAATATCGAGGCCGCCGTGCTTGAGCGATCGGGAGCGATTCTCGATCTGGCTCGTTCTCTCGATGCCGACGTGATCGCCCCGTGGCGGTCGGACGGCGAACGGGCGGGAATCGTCACGTTCAGAGTCCCGGGCCTCCCGGCAAACGATGCGGTTGAATCCCTGGCTACGGCAGGGTTCGTGGTGTCGGAGCGCAACGGCTGGATCCGGGTGTCTCCGCACGCGACCACACCGATGCGTGTCATCGAGGAGTTCGGAGCAACTCTGCGGGATCAGGTGCGGAAGGCCTGACCGGCCGCAACGAAGCCACCTCCGGATTGCCAAACCTCGTCGATGTCCCAATGGGTCGCCTCGAGGATCTCGACCGTTGGCTGATTGAGCCTGCATCCACCCGACACCTTCCCCCAGATCGGGTTGATGCGATCCTGCCACCAGGCGGTTCGATCGCTCGGTGAACGGATGTGTTCGAGGAATCGAAGCGTCCCGCCCG
>JAYEIJ010000014.1:0-5713 GCA_034660035.1 Actinomycetota bacterium
CCCCGACCACTGAGAGATGAGTTCGCAATCCCGGGTCCACAGGGATGACCGACCAGTAAGGTCGGCGGATCATGTTCGATCCGGGAGTTGAAGCCACGTTCATGCCGGCCGATCCGGCACGCGAGTCTTGCTTCGCTCTTTGGCGAAAGGGCTCCTACGAAGGTGAGACGGAGGTGAAACTCGCTCTTCCGGCCGGGTCCACCGTGCGGCGGCGATCCGTAGGGGCGACCACGCTCCCGATCCCACGGGCCATTGACGCACTGATCGGGATCGGTCCCGACGAGGATGTGTCGGATTCGGTCCGTGCCTGGTCAGTGGCCGCGGGGTTGGCGATCGACCTCATCGCCCGGGGGCGAATCCTCCCAGCGGCTTCACGGTCCGGCTTCGACACGTGGGCCGTGGGCCCGCTGGATCCGATTGATGTCGAACGTCGGCATGCCCTCTGCGCGGCTCTCCCACCAGAGGCGCATGCTCTGGTGGTTGGGGTCTCGACGCCGACCCAGGTGCTGGACCCGGACTTCGCTGTCGAGGCGTTCTTCGATGCTGTCGCCGACGTCCTTCCCCGCACTGCTTCCGCGCCTCTGCTGAGTCCCACCCACGCAGGCGGAGCGCCGTTAGACATGGGCGCCGGTGCAACGTGGTTAGGGACGCTGCAAGCGAGCGATGTCGGATCTTCAGTGGGTCTGCGTCTCGAACTCCCGCTCGACAATGACGGAGACTTCGAGGCGGTACTCACCCTCCAGAGCCTCGTCGATCCGAGTCTGGTGTTGGAGGCCGCGTCCGTGTGGGATGCGCCCGGCCTTGTGGCCGAGCGTTTCGGCGCCGATGTCGACACGGACCTCCTCCTGGCGCTGAGGCGCGGAGCGCGAGTATGGCCACCACTCGGCCGTCTGCTCGATCAGGCCAGGCCGGATCGTCTTGTGTTGACCGATACCGAAGCCGACGAACTCTTGGGCGGTGCATCTGATGATCTCGCATCGGCGGGTGTCGCCGTCTTGTGGCCAGCGGACGTGTTCGCCCCCCTCGAATTGCGCCCGACGATCGCCACCACTGCACCGGGCGGAGAGGGCCGGGGTCGACTCGGCCTGGAGGCGATCGCCGAGATGCACTGGAACGGAGTCGTCGACGGTGAGCCGCTGACCGCAACCGAGATCGAGATCCTGGTCGAAGCCAAGCGGCCGGTCGTGAGGGTCCGCGGCCGATGGGTGCGGGCCGACCCGGAACGGCTCGCCCGACTGCGCGAGCGGCGACGGCTTGGTGCCGGAGCCGCACTGGCTGCAGCGTTGGGTGGAACGGCACCGGTGGACGGGGAGACGGTCTCCGTCGACGTGATCGGGCCGATCGCCGACCTGGCCGACCGGCTGGCGGCCAACGCGAAACGAGAGATGGATGAGCCGGCGGGCCTGTCCGCCACGCTGCGCCCCTACCAGCGCAGGGGACTGGCGTGGCTTTCGGAAATGTCGACGCTCGGCCTCGGTGGCGTGCTCGCTGACGACATGGGGCTTGGCAAGACCATCCAGGTGCTGGCCCTTCACCGGGCAGGCATCGTCGAAGGCCCGATGCTGGTGGTGTGCCCGGCGTCGGTGATCGGCAACTGGGAACGAGAGGTCGAGAAGTTCACTCCGGGGGTACCGGTGCGGCGCTACCACGGTCCCGAGCGGAGCCTCAGCGACCTCGCGGACGATGCGATCGTTCTGGCGACCTACGGGGTCGTTCGCCGCGATGCCGAGCGTCTCGGAACCTGTGAATGGGGTCTCGTCGTCGCCGACGAGGCTCAGGCCATCAAGAATCCGAGGGCTCGCACCGCCCGGGCGATGCGTACGATCGTCTCGAAGGCCCGCATCGCCCTCACCGGAACCCCGGTCGAGAACCACCTCGGTGACCTGTGGTCGATCCTCGACTGGACGACACCCGGCTTGCTCGGACGGTACGAGACGTTCCGACGCGAGGTGTCGATCCCGATCGAGCGCCACGGTGATCGGGAGATCACCGAGATGTTTAGCCGGATGGTGCGTCCGTTCATGTTGCGCCGACGGAAGATCGATCCCGGTGTCGCCCCCGACCTTCCACCGAAGATCCAGACCGATGACCTCATGCCCCTCACAACAGAGCAGGCGACGCTCTACCGAGCGACGGTCGAGGACGTGCTGGCTCAGATCGAGGAGGCCGATGGCATCAACCGGCGCGGACTCGTCCTGAAACTGCTCACCGGCTTGAAGCAGGTCTGCAACCACCCGGCGCAGTACCTCGACCAGCGCGGGCCGCTGGCCGGGAGATCGGGCAAGCTCGACGGATTGGTCGATCTCGTCGATGTGATCGTCGATGAGGGTGACGCAGCCCTTGTGTTCACACAGTTCGTGGCGATGGGTCGTCTCATCGAGGGGCATCTGGCTGCGATCGGAGCACGAACCCAGTTCCTGCACGGATCCGTTCCGGTGAAGAAGCGCCAGGAGATGGTGGACGCGTTCCAGGACGGCGGTGTGGACGTATTCGTGGTCTCGCTCAAGGCCGGCGGCACCGGACTCAACCTCACCCGGGCAACGCACGTGATCCACTACGACCGATGGTGGAATCCGGCAGTGGAGGATCAGGCCAGCGATCGGGCGTGGCGAATCGGACAGGATCGCACGGTGCATGTGCATCGGATGATCTGCGAAGGCACCGTCGAGGATCGGATCGCCGCCTTACTGGAAGACAAGCGGGCGCTCGCCGACTCCGTCGTGGGTGGCGGCGAAGCATGGCTCACGGAGTTGTCGAACGACGACCTCGCCGCGCTCGTCGAGTTGGGAGGTGACGTCTGATGGCACGACACACGTTCGCCAAGACTTGGTGGGGCAAGGCCTGGATCGATGCTCTCGAGAACCGCGCACGCCTCGATCCGAACCGATTGCCCCGCGGTCGCACGTACGCCCGCCAGGACCGTGTGTGGGACATGGCCGTAGAGCCGGGAGTAGTGACCGCCCTGGTCCAGGGACGTCGGCGCCAACCGTATCGGGTGGCCGTTCACATCCGCGTCTTCACCGACGACGAGTGGGAGCAGGTGCTCGGCGCCGTGGTCTCCAAGGCAGCCCACGCGGCGGCGCTGCTCGATGGCGAGATGGACCCAGGGATCGTCGACGATGCCCGGGCAGCAGGCGCGGACTTGTTCCCGACCGCCGGGGAACTCGTACCGCAATGCTCGTGCCCCGACTGGGCCGATCCGTGCAAACACTCCGCAGCCGTGTGTTACCTGATGGCGAACCAGATCGACGTTGACCCGTTCGAACTGCTGCTGCTGCGCGGAAGAGAGCGTGAGGAGATACTCGATGGGCTCAGAGCGCTCAGGGCCTCTGCAGCGTCACCGAGCAGGACTTCGGACAGACCGGTGCGTGAGACGACGATGCCCGCCAAGGAGGCATGGATGCGGTCGGTCGGGGCTTTGCCATCGGTTCCCCATGCATCGCGGAAGTCGGCTCGGCCGGCACCGTGGCCCACGGATCCGCCAGCTCACTCCGGACTCGATGGTGACGGTTTGATGCAGTTGGCTTCGGACGCTGTGGAGCGAGCACGATTGATGACCACCGGCGAAGGCGGCTCGGAACTCGCCCTCGACACGGAGACCGACCTTGCCAGAAGGGCGGAGGCCGCTCTGAAGACACCGCAATGGGATGGCCTCGTCTCACGTTCGGGCGTCAAGAGCCGCGAACTCGAGCGCCGCGCGCTCGCATGGCGATTCGGTCGAGTCGCCGGACTGGACGCGCTCTCGGAAGCGCCCTGGAGTCCGGATCGCAGGAGAATGGTGGAGGCCCGTGAACGCCTGGTGACCGCCGGTATCGCCCCTTCACGGCTGCGCGTCAATCGCAACGCCATCATCTGGGGCGACACCAGAGTTCGCCTCGGACGCGACGGTCGCTGGTGGCGATTCACCAAACGGAGGGGACGGTGGGACCTCTCGGCATCTCCGGCGACCGACGCCGATGATCTTGTGGACGGCATCGATGAGGCGCTCACGGAGTGAGTCTCGGAGATACCCTGGCCGCGACTGCAGTTTCGAGCCCATTCCGGAGTGCCGCTGAAATCCTTGCATCGCAAGCGGTCCGTATCGACGCGGCGAAGCGTCAGGCGACTCTAAGACCGACAGGTTGGGGGTCATCCATGATCATCACCTGCGCGTTCGGCCTTGCCTCGGGCGGTGGGCGACATGCACCTGCTTCCCCGTCCCGTGTCAGATGCCTACCCACAACGCCGTCGATGGCATCTCGATGATCGGATACCTCACCGAATCCGGATAGTCATAGGGATATGCGCCGCTTATAGGGGAAGTGGCTAGAGGTAGCGCAGGTTGTTGTTAGCTGTGGAGGTGGATCCGGTACGCAACCCATACAGTCCGGGTGCCGGCAGCCCTCCTCCTGCTCTGGTCGGTCGCAACAGTGAGCTCGAAGCCTTCGATATCGCAGTGCAGAGGCTTGCTATTGGTCGGTCGGCCAAGAGCCTCATGCTGACCGGGCTCCGGGGCGTCGGCAAGACCGTGCTGCTCATAGAGTTCGGCAAGATCGCCAAAGGTCACGGCTGAATCCACCAGCAGGTCGAGGCAACTGAGGACATCCAATTCCCAGAAGCGATGGCCATGCTCGTGCGCAAGGCTCTCCTGCGCCTCTCCGTCAGTCGGCGGTACGCGAACCGGGTTCGTCGCGTATTCGGTGTACTGAAGTCGTTCCAGCTTCGGTATGGACTACCGGACGGCACCGACGTCGTAGTCGGCATTGACCCGGAGCCCGGCCTTGCGGATTCTGGCGTGCTCGATGACGACCTTGCCGGGCTGTTCCTTGAAGTCGGCGAAGTTGCTCGGGAACAGGGCGACGGCCTCCCCTCGCTGCCGGCTCTCGCGGGCGAGGCGAAGTCGTACGCCGAACGCCTCTTCTCTTTCATTGTCGTTGACAGTCTTCCGGCTGATGAGGCGCACGTCGCCCTCTTGACGCCGGCAGAGGACGAGGGCGTCCGGTGGAACCCAGCGGCTCTGGACAGCGTCGTCGAAGCCGCGGAGGGCTACCCGTACTTCCTCCAGGAGTTCGAAAAGCAAACTTGGGATGTTGCGCCCGGGCACGAGACCATCAGTGAAGAGGACGTCGAGGCAGCGATCCCGATCGCTATCGATGAACTCGACCCAGGCTTCTTCCGAGTGAGGATCGATCGGACCAGCGACAGCGAGCGTGGGTACATCTCCGCGATGGCATCGTTGGGAGCGGGACCATACGGATCCGGCGACGTCGCCGCCGCGATGGGAAAGACGACCACGCAGGTCGGCCCGCTTCGCGATGCTCTCATCAAACGGGGCCTCTGCTATTCGCCTCGGTACGGTGTGATCGACTTCACCGTCCCGATGTTCGACGAGTTCGTGCGCCGGTGGCAACAGTGACCCGATCGCTCTGACAAGGTTCAGCCCTGCCGAGCGAAAGGCAGGGGTGGTCGCGAGTGGCCACGGCGGAAGATCTGACTGACGAGATAGCCGATCCGGTGTTGCGCGAATGGATCGTCAACGAAGTCAAAGATCTGGGGAGACCAAACGCTTCGGCTTGGTGTTCGGAGAATAGATCTCGCTGGCAGCCGCAACGGAATCCAGTGGCAGTGGGAACCAATCGGGGAGCCAATAGCTGTGGACGCCTGTGGACACCCCTTGGAGATCGAGTACTCGTTCGTCCAGATCTCCGCCGCGGCGCCCACCGCGGGAAATACA
>JAYEIJ010000015.1:0-5591 GCA_034660035.1 Actinomycetota bacterium
GGACTACGGACTACCTCTTCGGCGGCACATACCGGCCGGAGCGAATCTTGCCCTTCCTGGCTTCCAGAACCCAGACCGAACCCTTCTTCCACTCCATGGGGCCGTCGAGTTCGAGGCCGTCCGCCGCCAGGCTTCCGATGACGGCTCCGATCACTTCGCCGTGGGTGATGACAACCGCGGCTTCACCCTTCAACTCGCGGATGAGTTTGAGGACATCCCCGGCGTTTCCGTCGACACCGATCCGCTGATCGGTCTCTGCGGTGAGTCGGATCGCGTTCTCGAGAGGTTTCGCCGTTTGGAGGCAACGCTGATAGGGCGATGTCAGGATCATTGTGATCGGATGTGCCTTGAAACGAACGGCCAGGTCGATCGCCTGCTTCCGTCCGCGGCGATCGAGCGGTCGCTTGCGATCCTTGCCCTTCCACTGAGATTTCACGCCCGCCTGGGCGTGTCGAACGAGATAGATCTTCGAGTACGTCGGCTCATCGGCGAGGGCATCAGCACGCTTCAACACCTTCTGATCGTTCGTGTACTGGAGTCGCTTCTGGGCTTTGCGGAGCGTGAGCCAGGCGACGGCGTCGACTTCACGGTTCGGACGGAACTTGCCCCCAGCGGCTTCCATGAGCCACCAGCGAACGAGCTTGCGGTTCCCGGCATCGGTCTCGTAGCCGACCGATCCGATCTCGATGGGGTAGTTCGCCTGGATCCCGGTCTCCTCGCGAACCTCGCGAAGGCCGGCTTCGAGGAATCCCTCCCGCCGATCGAGCTTGCCCTTGGGAAGCGACCAGTCGTCGTAGCGCGGGCGGTGAACGAGGAGGAACTCGCGGTCGCCGTCTTCGTTCGGCCGGTACAGCACCCCGCCGGCCGCCTTGATCGATGCACGAAACCGCTCAGGACTCATGACGGGTACGGCACCTTTCCCCGGGCGCGATCGGCAGCCAGATCGAGGAGGCGTTGGTGTGTGTCGATGCCGTTGTCCGAGCTCACTTTCGACCAGGTTCCGTCGGGTGCCGCCTCCCATGCAAGCACATCGTCGGCCATCTCGACCTCGAGAACCTCTTCGATCCGGCTCTTCAACCGGGGATCGGTCACAGGGACGAGCGCCTCGACCCGACTGTTGAGATTCCGTTGCATCATGTCGGCCGAGCCGATGTAGTAGATGGCGGTCGATCCCGGGAGGCCGAAGCGGTAGATCCGGGAATGCTCGAGGAATCGACCCACGATCGAGCGAAGCGTGATCGTCTCCGAGAGGCCCGGAACCCCGGGACGCACCGAACAGTTGCCACGGACGATCAAGTCGATGCGGCATCCCTTCCCGGATGCGGCGTACAACTCGTCGATGATCTCGGTATCGACGATGTGATTCGCCTTCATGAGGATGTAGCCGTCTGCTCCAAGCGCCGTTTGCTCCCGGATGCGTTCGACGATCTTCGACCGGAGGAAGTGGGGTGCGACGACGAGCTTTCGATATGACGCGGGCCGGGCGTAGCCGGTGAGATGATTGAACAGTTCCGACAGGTCTGCGCCGATGTCCTCATCCGCTGTGTAGAGACCGATGTCCTCGTAGATCCGTGCCGTGTTCGGGTTGAAATTCCCGGTTCCAACGTGGGAGTAGCGGCGGATGCCGTCCTTCTCCCGTCGCACCACGAGCAGTGTCTTGGTGTGGGTCTTGAGACCTTGCACACCGTAGACGACGTGCACGCCCGCGGATTCGAGCATCCTCGCCCAGTTGATGTTCGCCGCCTCGTCGAACCGAGCCTTCAACTCGACGAGCACCACCACCTGCTTGCCTGCCTCCGCGGCCTCGATCAGCGTTCGTACGACGGCCTCTTCACCGCCGATCGCCGGGTCATCCGGGATCGAGGTGCGATAGAGCGTCTGCTTGATGGCGAGAACATCCGGGTCTGCGGCGGCCTGAGCGAGGAACGCCGCGGTCGACGTTGCGAACGACTCGTACGGGAAGTGGACGAGGATGTCGCCCTTCTGCAATTCCGTGAAGAAGTCAACGGTTCTTCCGCTCGACTCGGCGAGCCTCGGCTGCGTGGTCGGAGTCCATGACGGATCCTTCAATTCGGGCCGGTCGAGACCGTAGACACCCCACAAGCCGGACAGACCGAGCGGCGCATCCCGCGTGTAGACCTCGTCGCTCGTCAACTGCAACCCCTGGAGCAGGAGCGCCAGTACGTTGTCTTCGATGCCGGATTCGACCTCGAGACGGACCGCCTGGGCCGAACGCTGCCGGTAGCGGAGCACGCTCTCCATCGCCTGGAGAAGGTCATCGGCCTCCTCCTCCTCGACGGCGATGTCTGCGCTCCGAGTGACCCGGAACGTCGTCGAGTCGATGACGTCGAGGCCCCCGAAGAGGCGGCCGAGATGGTTGTTCACGATCTGCTCGATGGGGACGAAGCGGCGCCCGTCGTCAAGGGGGATCAAGCGGGGCACGTTCGGTGGGATCTTCACGCGCGCGAATTGCCGACTCTTGGTGTCTCGATCCTCAAGCAGAACGGCCAGATTGAGCGAAAGGTCGGAGATGAACGGGAACGGGTGGGTCGGGTCAACGGCGAGGGGAGTCAACACGGGGAAGATCTCCTCCTCGAACACGGTGTCGAGGCCCTCGCGATCATCCGGTCCCAGAGTGTCGTAGGTGGCGAACTCGATTCCCTCGACCGCAAGAGCCGGACGAAGATCGTTCATGAAGAGACGATCGATCTCGCTGTTGAGTTCGATGATCCGCTCCCGGATCGCTACGAGTTGCTGTCGGGGCGTCAGACCATCCGGACCCGACTTCGTAACTCCACCGGCGGCCTGTTCCAAGAGGCCGGCGACCCGCACCTGATGGAACTCATCCAGGTTCGACGACACGATCGCGACGAACTTGACTCGTTCGAGCAGGGGACGGTCCGGCGTCGTGGCAAGGGCGAAGACGCGCTCCTGGAATTCGAGGAGCGAAAGCTCACGGTTGACGTATGAGGTTCCGTTCGTTGAATCCATGTTTCCAGTCGATCGGGGGAGGCTGCTCATGCTACCGGTGGCCGCCTTCGGCGGCGTAGTCCGTAGTCCGTAGTCCGTGCTCGGGCTCATGGCTCAAAGCTCGCGGCTCAGAATCCGGCGCCCACGAGACTGCTACTTCCTCTGACGGTCGAGTTCGTCGATCTTCTCGACGCGGCGGACGTAGCGTTCACCGCCCGTGAACTCGGCTCTGAGGAACGCATCCACGATCTCCCACGCAAGTTCGACGCCAACGATCCGCCCGCCGAGTGCCAGGACGTTGAGTCCGTCGTGTTCAACGGCCTGGTGCGCTGTGTAGACGTCATGGACGGTTGCTGCGCGGACCCCCGTGATCTTCCCAGCCGCGATCGATGCACCGGCACCGGAGCCACACAGCACGATGCCGCGTTCGGCCTCGCCGGAGACGACCGCACGAGCCGCGGGTGCGACGAAGTCGGGGAAGTCAACCGCTTCCTCGGAGTCGGTCCCGAAATCGAGCACGTCGTGTCCGGCGGCAGCAAGACGAGCCTTGAGATCCTCTTTGAGGGAGTACCCCCCGTGGTCGGTCCCCATCGATATGCGCATTGTGATCCCTTGACAGCTGAGCGTTGAGGGTAGTGAGCTACGAGCCTCCAGCCACCAGCTTCCAGCAAGAACGGTGGTGTTGACGCGTTCGGCACGAATTCTGGGTACGGAACTGAGGAAGGGGAGTGCTCGGGCTGGTTGCTGGTAGCTGGTAGCTGGGAGCTTTCGTCCTAACCTGAAGCGCATGTCACCATCCATCGAATCTCTGCGGGTTGTCGGTGGCGCTCGTCTTGAGGGCGAGGTTGCCGTTCTCGGGGCGAAGAACGCTGCGCTCAAGCACATGGTGGCGACGCTGCTCGCCCCGGGAATCCACCACCTCTCGAACGTTCCGCGCATCCTCGACGTCGAGATCATGGGGGACGTGCTGCGACATGTCGGGGCAACCTGCGAAAGGGACGGCACAACGCTCGAGATCGAAGTTCCGGAGGAGCCGAATCCGGAGGCCCCACTCGATCTCGTCCGACAGATGCGAGCATCGATCCTCATCCTCGGCACGCTCCTCGCTCGGACCGGAGAAGCCAGGGTCGCCCTGCCGGGTGGCGATGACTTCGGGTCACGGCCGATCGACCTCCATCTCGGCGGGCTGGAGAACCTCGGCGCGGTCTTCGAACTCCAACACGGCGTACTCCGAGCTACGGCGCCGGACGGCCTACACGGTGCCGAGATCTATCTCGAGTTCCCATCGGTGGGTGCTACCGAGAACACCCTGCTCGCTTCCGTTCTGGCCAAGGGGACGACCACGATCGGGAATGCCGCACGCGAGCCCGAATTGACGGATCTCGCGGCCTACCTGACGGCCATGGGGGCGAAGATCGAAGGCGCAGGCACGTCCACGATCCAGATCCACGGCGTTCGAGAATTGCACCCCGCCGACCACCGCGTCGTACCCGATCGTCTCGAGGCCGGCACGTACGCCTTCGCCGGTGCGATGACCCGGGGACGGGTCACGGTTCGCGACTGTGTCCCAGTGCACTTGCGGATGGAGATGTCCAAATTGGCGGATGCCGGCGCCGTCGTCACGTCGGGAGACGACTGGATCACAGTCGAGGGACCCGACCGGCCCGGCCCGATCGACTTCGCGACGCTTCCGTTTCCCGGCTATCACACCGATATGCATCCCCAGATGGTGTCCCTGCTGTCGGTAGCCGACGGCACCTCGATCGCGACCGAGAACGTATATGACGCCCGCTTCCGGTACATCGGCGAGTTGAATCGGATGGGCGCCGACATCCACACCGATGGCCAGCACATCGTGATCCGGGGAGTGGACGAACTGAGTGGCTGCGAGGTCGACGGCTGCGACATCCGGGCCGCCGCGGCGCTCACGATCGCCGGCCTTAGGGCCGATGGGACGACGACGATCGTCGGTGCCCACCACGCCGACCGCGGCTACGACGGATTCGTCGAGAAATTGACCGCCCTCGGCGCCACTATCGACCGGATCTGAAGGCCGGTGATTCCCAGGGAAGCGTCTCGGTAGCGCTCCTCCCTGGGTTAGCTTGTGCTCATGGCTGCTGAGCAAGAGAACGTCATCGAGATCGCCTCTCCGACGGACCAATCCGACACGGGATTCGACGGAGCAGGAGAGATCGATCTCTCGCTGCTCGAATCGACACTTGAGTACATCAGACCCGCCCTCCAGGCCGACGGCGGAGACCTGGTCCTACTCGGGGCTTCGAACGGCAAGGTCACGCTCCAACTCGTCGGCGCGTGCGGTGGCTGTCCACTCTCCACGATGACGCTCACAGCCGGAATCGAGCGCATCGTGCGCGACCGCGTCCCCGGCGTGATGACAGTGGAAGCCATCTGAGCTCGCTTCCCTCGCGGTAGTCCGTATCTTGTCCGCTGTCCGCTGTCCGCTGTCCGCTGTTTGCTGTCCGCTGTTTGCTGTCTGCTGTCTGCTGTCTGCTGTCCGCTGTCTGCTGTCCGCGACGTATCCTGGCAGCGATGACACTCATCGAACGCGCCATCGAAGGCGACCGTCGTGCTCTGGGGCGTCTTGTCAGTCGTGTCGAGGA
>JAYEIJ010000016.1:0-6461 GCA_034660035.1 Actinomycetota bacterium
CTAGAGAAGCTCCGACTGCGGACCGATCGCGGTGGCGACGGCAGCCACCTCGTCGAATCCGGGGAGCGACAATCCGGGCCGTGAGATCGACACTGCGGCCGCGGCGTTCGCGAATTGGATCGCCTCAACCCAGCCGACGTGCCCTGCTCGTTGGATGGCCAGCGCAGCCACGAACACGTCCCCGGCACCCGTCTCGTCGACCGCAGCCACGGCCGCCGTCGGGATTGCGCTGATGGAACCGTCGGCGACGAACAGAGCGCCGGCGGGTCCGAGTTTGAGGACCGCTCGGCGGACCCCCAATGCTGCGAGGTCCGCGGCTGCGGCGGCGGTCGTGGAATCGTCATGGAGCGAACGCCCGGTGAGCGCCCCGGCTTCGAGCGCGTTTGGAGTGATCACCTCTGCCCCGACGAGGGAGTGCCTCGATGCTTGCTGCGGGGACGCTGGATCGAGGTAGATCGGCACGAGCGATTCATGGGACCAGTCGATCAGACGATCGACCGTGTCTGTCGGAACCTCGCTCTGCGTGATCACGACGTCACACTCAGCGAGTGCATCGAGAGCCGGGGCAACGTCGTCCCACGACAGCATGGAGTTCGCACCGGGAGTGAACACGAGCGACCGATGTCTGCCTTCGATGAGTTGGATGACGACGAAGCCGGTCCGCTGCTCGCTGGTCGTCACGACATGGGTCGTGTCTACACCGTGGCCGTTTGTCGCATCGACGCACAGGCGTCCGAACTCGTCGTCACCGACGCACCCCACGAGCAGGGCATCGGCGCCGAGGCGCGCGGCGGCACGCGCCTGATTCGAACCCTTTCCCCCCGGTTCGATGATGTAACGCTCGGCGAGGTACGCGCCGTCCTCCGAGCGGTGCTCCCCGCCGAACAGGTGGATGTCCATGTTGAGTCCGCCGACGACACCGATCCGAGGGTTCACTGGACTCTCCTCGCGGGTCGTAGAGGCTGAGTGAGGGTTTCGCAGCGGGACATGGCTGGACGATACCCGAGACCCTCAACCATTAACCAGCGTTGACGGCATTGGTGAGGCGGGCGATGGCGTTTTCGATCTGCGCAGGGGGCGTCGCGATCGTCATGCGGGCGAAGCCTGCACCCTGACGTCCGAACCAATGTCCGGGGCTCAGAGCGAGGTGGGCGGATTCGCCCAGCCATCGCGCGAGTTCGGGTACGTCCATGTTGAGATCACGGAAATCGAGCCAGGCGAGGTACGTGCCCTCCGGCTCGATCAGTTCGATACCGGGTGGGAGACCGCCCCGGAGCAGAGCGACGTTCGATGCCACGAGGGCAAGGAGCTCGTTGAGCCAGTCGGTGCCTGTTCGGTAGCCGGCCTCGAATGCGGCGATTGCGAAGACGTTGTTGCGAGTGAGATGAAGCTGCGAACTTCTGGCTCGGAACAATTTCGAGACATCTTCATCTTCGGTGACGAGGAGCGTGTCACACACCCCGGCGAGGCCGAACGTCTTGATCGGCCCATGGGTGGCTGCCCACGAGACGCCCGAGTCGATCGCGACCGAGGCGAAGGGCGTGAATCGGAAGGGGGAGAGGGCCAGGTCTGCGTGAATCTCGTCGGCGATCACGAAGACATCGTGCCGGGCGCAGATCGCTGCCACGTCCGCGAGTTCGTCGCGGGTCCAGACACGACCAACCGGGTTGTGGGGATTGCACAGGATCATGATTCGCGTGGCCGGATCGGCGGCCTTGGTCTCGAGGTCCTCGAGATCCATGCGGTAGCCCTCTTCGGTCAGCACCAGCGGATTACGCACGGGGGTCCTGTTCGCCGACGTGATGAGGGGTTTGAAATCGGTGAACACAGGGGGCTGGAGGAGAACGCCATCGCCGGGTTCGGTCAGTTCCTCGATCAGAACACCGATCGATGTCCCCACGCTCGGGCTGACCGACGTCTTCAGACCGGATCCGTCCCATCCGTGACGTGCCGCCATCCACTCCCAGAACGAATCGATGACCGAAGGCGGCCGCATCTCGTACCCGTACCACGCTGTTTCGGATCTGGCCCTGAGAGCGGCGATGACCCCTGGAGCGAGGTCGATGTAGGGCTCCGCGATCCAGAGTGGCAACAGCCCCTCGGCGTTTCCGAAGAGGCGGGTCAGGCTCTTCGGGTCGGCGGCCCGGGAGTTCTTCGTCACAGAGTCATGCGCAAATGGAGTGGAAGGCATCCCGCGAGCATAGATCCCCAGGAGTCTGGCGTAGATTCCGACACGAATCCTGCCGGAATCTACGCCAGACTTCTAGGTGGGGGGCGGGTAGCGTTGTCCGCATGCCGAACCACCTTGCCGCCGCCTCGTCGCCGTATCTCCTGCAGCACGCCGACAACCCCGTCCACTGGTGGGAGTGGGGCAGCGGGGCCTTCGCCGAAGCTACCGAACGTGATGTCCCCGTGTTCCTCTCGGTGGGGTACTCAGCGTGCCACTGGTGTCACGTCATGGCGCATGAGTCGTTCGAAGACGAAGACACTGCGCGCTTCCTGAACGACCGGTTCGTGAGCATCAAGGTCGACCGAGAGGAGCGACCGGACGTCGACCGAATCTACATGGATGCCGTCACCGCGACCACGGGCCACGGAGGCTGGCCGATGACGGTGTTCCTCACGTCCGACGCCAAGCCCTTCTACGCCGGCACGTACTTCCCGAAGGAGCGGCGTCACGGCATGCCGCCGTTCATGGACGTTCTCCGGGCGATCGACGACGCGTGGACTCACCGGCGGGAAGGACTGATCGGCCGGTCCGACGAGATCACGCGCCTGATCGCCGGCCGCTCTGTGACCCCCTCGGTCGCGCCGTCGGTCGGGGAGATCGAACTCGCAGTTGATGCAATTGCCGCCACGTTCGACCCATCCAACGGTGGATTCGGCCGGGCTCCGAAGTTCCCCCAACCGTCGACGCTCGAGTTCCTCCTCAGGTTCGGTGTTCTTCGTCCGGACAGCGACCGATCCGAAACTGCACTTGCCATGGTGGAAACCACCCTCGACCGCATGGCGAGGGGCGGGATCTACGACCACCTCGACGGGGGATTCGCCCGCTACTCGGTAGACGATCGGTGGCTCGTTCCGCACTTCGAGAAGATGCTCTACGACAACGCCCTGCTGGCCCGGCTCTACCTTCGCGCGTGGCAGGTGTTCGGACAATCCTGGATGCTCGAAACGGCGCGCGAGACGCTCGACTACCTCGCCGGCGACATGATCGACCCGTCCGGAGGCATCCACTCGGCGGAGGACGCCGATGCAGAAGGTCGGGAGGGATCGTTCGCAGTGTGGAGTTGGGACGAACTCGTCGAGGTCCTCGGAGACGACCTCGATGCAGGCGCAGCGATCTACGGCGCAACTCCGGAAGGGAACTTCGAGGGGGCGAACATCCTTCATCTTCCGGATCCCCTCATGGACATCGCGGCGCGGTTTGGAGTCACCGAGGACGAACTCCGACAACGGAAGAAGCGCATCGACGGTGTTCTCCGCGAACGGCGGTCGAGGCGGGTCCACCCCGATCGCGACGACAAGGTCGTCGCCGCGTGGAACGGACTCGCGCTTCGTGCGTTCGCAGAAGCCGCCGCGATCCTGGACAGTGACCGCTACATGGCCGTGGCTGAGGGAATCGCTGCGTTCCTCACGGGTCCTGCTCTGAGGGGTGATCGGCTCCTACGGTCCTGGCGACGCGGGCGGGGTGGGCCGGACGGTTTCTGCGATGACTATGGCGCGGCGGCGATCGGTCTCTTCGCCCTGTATCAAGCCACGGGTGAGGAGCGCTGGTATCGCCACGCCGAGCAGTTCACGCAGGTGATGGTCGATCAGTTCGCGGACGATTCCGGCGGGTTCTTCGCGACGGCCGCTGACGCCGACCCGCTCATCGCACGCCCGAAGAACGTTCACGACAATCCAACGCCTTCGGACAATGCCCTTGCCGCCGAGGCGCTCTCGATTCTCGCCGCATTCACAGGGAGTGCCGAGGCGTACGGTCGGTTCGAACGCACCGTCGAGAGCGTCGGGCCGGCCCTCACGACACATCCCTGGGCGCATGGGCACCTGCTCGGGGTGTGGTTGGCCAATCCGGTTCTCGAGATCGCGGTGGTCGGCGAACTTGAAGCCCGGCGACCGTTCCTCGAAGCGGTGTGGGGACGATTCCGTCCGGGCACGGTCGTTGCGGTCGGTGACGGGATCGCGAGTGCGGTTCCGTTGCTCGAAAGGCGCAGCGCGCCCGGAGCCGCCCGAGCATTCGTGTGCCGGGGGTTGGTCTGCGATCTCCCGGCGGATTCGCCCGGAGAGCTGTCTGTTCAGCTTGATCCGCTCTGATCGCTTCTCACCGCGTCGAGCGTGACGACCCGGTTCGGTTCGGCATCCACGACCGTGATCGACAAGCCGGCGACGTGGAACGTCTCGCCGCGTTCCGGTATGCGTCCCGCTATGCCGACCACAAGGCCACCGGCGGTGTGCCAATCGCCCGTCGGGAGCGCTACTCCGGTCTCCGCTTCGAGGTCTTCAACGTCTGCCGATGCGTCGATCCGCCAGCGGCCGGTGCCGGTCTTTCGCAGTGCCGGTCGCAGGGTCTCGCCTTCGTCGGATACCCGGCCAACAAGTTCCGCAGCGACGTCTTCGATCGTCACGATTCCTGCGGTTCCGCCGTGTTCGTCGACAGCGACGGCGAGGTGGACGCCGCTGTGCTGCATCTCGGTCAGCAGATCGATGACCCGCTTCGTCTCAGGGACGACGAGCTCCCCGGTCGCGATGGCGCCCACCGGAGCGTCGGGCGAATCGGTTACGGCTGCGGCGAGATCCTGGATCCGGACCACGCCGCGGATATGGTCGAGGTCGCCTTCGTACACGGGGAGCCTGCGATGCCCGCTATGGATCGCTACCTCGAGTGCTTCGCTGATCGTCGAGTCGACTCCCACGGCGACGAGCTCGGTCCTGGGTGTGAGGATCTCGTCGACGGTTCGATCCCCGAGATCGAACGCGCGCTCCATCAGGTCCCGATCCGTCGCGTCGATGGATCCTGTAGCGGCGGCATCCAACGCCAGCTTCCGGAGTTCCTGCTCCGTTACGACCGTCGTCGTCGCGATGCCGGCGCCGGGTGCCTGCAAGTCCGCGAACGCCACCAGCACGGAGACGATTGGATGGAACACCCATGCGAGGCCCGCCACGAGGCGAACCGTCGCTCGGGCCACGGCGTATGGATGACGGACGGCATAGGTCTTGGGTATCGCTTCGGCGTAGACGAAGAGAACGATGGTCAGGGCGACGGAGGCGATGGTGACGCCGAGGTTGCCGAAATGGCGGCCGGAGAGTATCCCCGTCACCGTCGCTGCTCCGATCTGGACAAGGAGTACGACCAGCAGGACGGTGTTCAAGACGCGGGGGAGATCATCGAGAAGTCCGAGGAGCCGCGCCGATCGACGGTCACTTTCGGCGGCCCGTACTTCGACCCTCACACGCTGAACTCTCAGCAGCGACGCTTCGGCAGCGCCGAGCACCATCGCGGCGGCGAGCAACACCAGGAGGAGCGAGACGAGCGCAAGATCGGTTCCGGTCATGTACCAAGTCTCGCGCATTCGGTAGCGTGAGGGGATGAGGCTGGCGAAAGTGATCGGTTTCGGTCTCGTCGTGGCGTGTTTCGTCGTGGGAGGTTTGTGGATGCTTCAAGATCGCCTCGTCTACTTCCCCGGTCCCGACCCGGGTCCGGCCCCTGAAACGTGGGAGGAACACACTGTCGAGACGGGCGACGGTCTCGCACTCTCGGCATGGTTCCGTATTGATGATGCGGCTGTCGGCCGACCTCTCGTGATCGTGCTCCCCGGGAACGCGGGGAATCGATCCGGCCGGGTACCGCTCGGAAACCACCTTGCTGACGCCGGTTACGGGGTCGTCCTCGGGGACTACCGCGGCTACGGCGGCAACCCGGGGACACCGAGCGAGGACGGGTTGATCTCCGACGCCCTGGCCATTGCTCGGGCAGCTCGCGGCCTCGGTCTCGACGACGCCGGCATCGTTTACTTCGGAGAGTCGCTCGGAGCCGCCGTCGCGATCGGCGCGGCTTCGGCGGAACCACCGGACGCGCTCGTACTCGGATCCCCGTTCACGTCCCTGGTCGATGTGGGACGCCACCACTATCCATGGCTCCCAGTGGGCGCCTTTGTGCGCGATCGGTACGCCTCGCTGGAACGGATCAAGCAGGGGGAAGTCGACGGCATCCCGGTACTCGTCATCGGTGGCACCGCGGACCGGACGGTCCCGATCGAGCAGAGCCGGGCCGTCGCTGAGGCGCTCGGAGCCACGATCCACGAAGTCCCCGGGGCCGACCACAACGATCCGTCGATCCGATCGGCGGAGTCGATGGTGCGCGTTGTGTCCGAGTTCATCGACTCAGTCCTTGGCGGATGAATCCCAAGCATCAAGAGTCAAGAACCAAGAACCAAGAACCAAGAACCAAGAACCAAGAA
>JAYEIJ010000016.1:6561-23366 GCA_034660035.1 Actinomycetota bacterium
GCTCAAATCCGGCAGCGTCCCCTTCTCCGCGTGTTCGAAGACGAGGGCTGTTTCGATGTGATCGACCTCGCGCATGGTGGTGAAACCGCTGACCGCGAGTTGACGGAGGTGGTCGGCGTCGCGAACGACAACCCTGAGGAGGAAGTCGTTCGGTCCGGTCACGTGTGACAGGCTGACGACCTCGGGCAGAGCCTTCGCATGGCGCTCGAACGTCCGCACCTCCTCGGCCGAGTGGCGCCGGAGTCGAACGGCGATCATGGCCTGAAGCCCGATCCCCAGGGCCCGGGGATCCACGGCGGCGTGGAAGCCGGTGAAGACACCGACGACCTCCAAGCGCCGCATGCGTTCCGAGCACGTGGACGGAGCGATGCCCGCGCCGGCTGCAAGCTCCTTGTTGGAGAGCCGCGCATTGTCCTGCAGGAGGGCGATGATTGCGCGATCTGTACGGTCGAGATGCGGTATGTCGGCCATTAGGCGAATCCTCTCCGGATCAGGTGGCGGTTCCGGGCACGATACACCACAATGGAGACATCAGCAGGCCGTCTGTACGGAGAACAACCCGTATCGACGAACAGCGCACGGAAGGAAGCACAGTGCGAGACGAGTACGACGACACCATCGCGGGGAAGAAGCTCTCACCCGAGAGCCTCATGATGAGCTACGGCTACCGACCGGAATGGTCCGAGGGAGCGATCAAGAGCCCGATCTTCCAGACGTCGACCTTCGTGTTCCAGACCGCTGCAGAGGGGAAACGGTTCTTCGAACTCGCCGAAGGATCGGCCGAGGCCGCTGATGGGGAGACACCGGGACTCATCTACAGCCGGCTCAACAACCCGGATCTGGAGATCCTCGAGAATCGCCTCACGCTCTGGGACGGCGCTGAGCGCGGTCTTGTCTTCGCCTCCGGCATGGCAGCCATCACGACGACGATGCTTTCCTATCTACGGCCAGGAGACGTGCTGTTGCACAGCGCCCCGGTCTACGGCGGCACCGATCACTTCATCCACTCCGTCCTGCCCGAGTTCGGCATTCGCACGGTCAAGTGGGAGCCGGACATGTCCGAAGGGGACATCGACGCGGCCCTCGAGGCGGTGCTCGATGGGAGGCGCCTCGGTGCAGTCTTGATGGAGACCCCGGCGAATCCGACGAACGATCTGTTCAGCATCGCGATGGCCCGCCGCATCGCGGATCGCTACAGCGACGGTGACCGCCGCGTTCCGGTGGCCGTCGACAACACGTTCCTCGGACCACTCTGGCAGCACCCTCTAGAGCACGGCGCGGATCTCGTGATCTACTCGACTACGAAGTACATCGGCGGTCACTCCGATCTCATCGGTGGTGCCGTCCTCGGCAGCGATGAGATGATGAAGCCTGTTGCCGGGATGCGCACCGTGCTCGGGAGCATGGCAACTCCGTTGACCGCGTGGCTGATGATGCGAAGCCTCGAGACCCTGGACCTACGGATGCGCAGAGAGAGCGAGAGCGCGCGGAAGATCGCTGCGTTCCTCGTCTCCCACCCCAAGGTCGTGGACGTCGGTTACCTCGGACTCCTCGAAGAGGGTGATCCCGGCTACGAGATCTACAAGGAGCAAGCCGATGGGCCCGGCGCGATGGTGACGTTCTGGATCGACGGAGACGAGGAGGAAGCATTCCGGTTCATCGATTCGCTGAGTCTGATCCACCTCGCCGTCAGCCTCGGAAGCACGGAGACGCTCGTCGAGCACCCTGCGACGATGACACACGTCGGCCTCGACCCCGATGAGAAGAAGAAGCTGCGGGTCAACGGCGCTCTCGTGCGTCTCTCGATCGGTGTCGAGAACCCCGATGACCTGATCCACGACATCTCGACCGCGCTCGACGCGGTTTGACGAAAGGACGATCACGATGACGCGAAGCTGGGCGGAACCCTGGAAGATCAAGATGGTCGAACCCATCACGATGACGACGCGCGACGATCGCGAGCGAGCGATCCAAGATGCCGGGTTCAACACCTTCTTGCTGAAGTCTGAAGACGTGTACATCGACCTGCTCACCGACTCGGGCACGTCGGCGATGTCGGATCGTCAGTGGTCGGCGATGATGCTCGGTGACGAGTCGTACGCCGGAGCGACGAGCTTCTACAAACTGGTCGACGCCGTTCACGACGTCTACGGCTACGAGGAGCTGATCCCGACTCACCAGGGTCGCGGTGCGGAGCACCTGCTGAGCCAGATCCTCATCAAACCCGGTGACGTGATTCCCGGCAACATGTACTTCACCACGACCCGATTCCATCAGGAGTACGCGGGCGGTATCTTCGTCGACGTCATCGTCGACGAGGCTCATGATCCGGTCAGCGAGTTTCCGTTCAAGGGCAACATCGACATGGACAAGCTCCGAACGGTCGTCGATGAGTACGGCGCCGACCGGGTTCCGTACGTGTCCTTCGAGACGAATGTGAACATGGCAGGTGGCCAGCCGGCGTCGATGGCGAACATCCGCGAGGTCTACGAGTACTGCCGGGCCAACGGCATCTATGTGATGCTCGATGCCACCCGTGCTCTCGAGAACGCCTACTTCATCCAGCAGGGTGAGGAGGGCTACGCGGATCGCTCGATCGCCGAGATCGTGCGAGAGATCGCCTCGTATTCGGACGGTGCGACCGTGTCGTCCAAGAAGGACAACCTCGTCAACATCGGTGGGTTCCTCGCTCTTCGAGATCCCGAGCTCGCTCGTCAGGCGCGGGCTCTGCTCGTTGCCTTCGAGGGGCTGCACACCTACGGCGGAATGTCCGGGCGCGACATGGAAGCCCTCGCCGAGGGCATCCGGGAGATGGTGGCGACCGATGACCACGCCCGCGCGCGAGTGGGCCAGGTCGTCTACCTG
The DNA here is from genome assembly GCA_034660035.1 of Actinomycetota bacterium. GTDB lineage: Bacteria > Actinomycetota > Acidimicrobiia > Spongiisociales > UBA5794 > JAHEEL01. Next base: position 9,427 of record JAYEIJ010000016.1, read on the forward strand.
GGGCAGAAGCTCATCGACGCCGGGGTGCCCGTGGTTCGGCCGATCGGTGGGCACGGCGTGTTTCTGAACGCCCGAGACATCCTCGAGCATCTTCCGCAGGATCACTTACCGGCCCAGGCGTTGGCCGCAGCGATCTATCGGGACTCCGGTGTGCGGGGTATGGAGAGGGGCAACGTGTCGGCAGGACGTGACCCGGAGACGGGGGAGAACCGCCACCCGAAACTGGAGTTGGTTCGGCTGACGATTCCGCGCCGTGTCTATACACAGTCGCACATGGACGTCACGGCCGAATCCGTGATCAAGGTGTACGAGAACCGGCGCGAGATCGGCGGTCTCCGGTTCACCTACGAACCAGACTCGTTGAGATTCTTCCAAGCAAGGTTCGAAGAGATGTGAGCCGGCCTCCGGCCGGTCACAGCAGGACCGGGAGCTTCATCAGGATGATCGCTCCTGCTACGACGCCGATGAATCCGACCACGTTCACGAAGTGCCGGTTCCAGCGGCTCTCGAGTTTCGACGCGATCCCTGAGAAGAAGAGCACGGTCGCGAACAGCACGGCGGTGAGGACATAGTTGTCGCCGTTCTGATTGGCCGTACGTGCGTCGACGGCCGCCTCGTCGGCTATCTCAACGAGTCGCTGTGCTTCAGCGAATTCGGCGACCTGATACTCGGTCATGTCGAAGGGGGTCGCCGGGGCGTCGGGATTGCCCACGGGGTCGGTGGCCAGCCAGGCATCCATCGCGGGACGGAACTCTTCGCGGAACCGCTCGTAGAGGAATCCGGAGAGGGTCCCTTCTGTCGGCGTGAATGTGGATCCGTCGTAACGTGGGATTCTCCGGCTGCCGACATCATCGACGAAGGCAGTGACGAAGTCGATGTACATCGCAACGTCGATCTGTGCGAGTTGTCCGCCGCGCGTATCCGCACGGGTGGACTCGGTTCTCGAAGCGCCCGCAACGGAGAACTGTATGGACTGCTCGCCGCCCCACTTGCCGGCCTGGAAGGCAGCCCAGGCGGTGAGGACGACCGCGATGGCGAGGACGATCGATGCGATGGATTCGAGTTTGCTGCCGAGGTCGAGTTTGGTTACCAGAGAGTCATCGTTGGCATCAGTCATGGCCGAATAGCGTAGCGGACCGATAGACAATCGGGTGGCGACTCAGGCATGGACGGTGTCGACTATGTGGCGATCGAGGACGGACCAGGTCGAGGCGTGTGCCAGCTCGTCACGCATCGATCGCAGCGTGGCGAGGAAGGACGGGATCGCTGCCTCGACCGACATCGGATTCGCGCGAGTGAGTTCGAGGACCCGGTGATCGGGTCGCAGGACCAGCACGTCGGTTTCGGGCCACTCCTTCTTGAGGAGATCTACCTCGGCCGCCAGGGCGTTTCGGCCGGCGCGATCGAGGATCTCTTCATAGAACCGGCCGCCGCGGCGGCTTCCCGTGGCGGCCATCGGTGCCACGATGATGACGAGATCCAGCGGCTCGGGATTCGCAAGCAGCAAGTCGATGCTGGTGCCCGAACTCACGCCTCCGTCGGCGTAGGTGCGGCCGTCGATGGTGACGGGTTCGAACACGAACGGCACGGCGCTCGAAGCAGCGACTGCAAGCTTGAGCGGCACGACGGGGCCCGCTTCGGTGCCGAACGGCACACGAGTCCGGGTCTCCAGATCATGGGCGACGATGACCGTCGGACGATCGGGCCAGCCATCGGCGAGATCTCCAAGACTGTCTTCGACCCATCCCACCATGGCGTCCGTCGAGTAGATACCCGGGCTTCCCAATGCAACGCCGAGGCCGGGCCGGGTGATGCTTGGAAGGATGCCGGTGCGGACCCAGCGAACCAGGCCGCGAGGCCGGATTCGGCGGTAGACGTTGGCGGAGAGCCAATCGATGGCGTCTTCATCCCGTCGGGAGTTCCCGACCATCGTGTCGAGATTCAGTGCGCCACCACGCACCATCGCAGCGATGAACGAACCCGACGACGTGCCGATAATGACATCGGCATCGGCTGGATCCCACCCGGTCGCCATCTGCAGGGCGAAGAGCGTCCCGAAGTGATACGCCGCGCCTGTGATTCCGCCACCACCGAGAACCAGCCCTACCGAACTCATAGACGGAGGATACGACGCTCGGCAGGCACTTCAGTCGCCCCTATCGTTGTGAACGTGCAGGCGATGCCTCATGAAGAGGACGCCTGAGCCCACTTGGCTCTTGTAACGACGAAGTACGCAGCGGCTATCCGAACGGCTGACCGCACGACGGGCAGTTCGGATCGTCCTCGCGGGTCTGTGCGAGACACCACGGACAGGGGAGATCGGTGAACGACTCCTCCGTCACACCGAGCGGCAGAACTTCCGTAACGCTCGCCGACATCACCGGTCGGGACGTTGTTCCGACGGCGACGAAAGCAACAGCAATGAACACCGACGCGATCGCAATCTCCAACATCTGAATCTCCTGGCTCCTACGATTATCGGACTATATGACGAGAGCGCGAAATCTCCCGGTATTTCCGGAAGCGACTGCTTGAGAACCTCCCGGAGCATGTTGCGTGATGGCGCCTGTTGGGACTTCGGGAATGGGCGGGGTCGGTTAGAACCGGGGAGACTGCAGGCAGTAGTACGCCCTACGTATGACGTCATACGTCATACGTACCTACGACGTTCCGAGGCTTCACCCGACTCGCTACCGGCCTCTTCGCCACACCTCACTCAAATCCGAAGAGTCCGTCTGTTACGGCCGCAACCGCGTAGGTGTCGCATCAAATTGGGAAGGATGTAGCCTTGGCGGCCCCGAAACCAGCGAGTCTTCTGCATGTCAATCCAACTCACCCTTCCCGACGGATCTGTACGTTCCTACGAGGACGGCGCAACCGGTCTTGACGTTGCCACGTCCATCGGCGCCGGCCTTGCCCGTGCGGCCGTGGCGGTCACACTGGACGGTGAGACGCTCGATCTGAGTCGATCGCTCGATCATGACGGCGCATTGTCGGTTGTCACCGAGAACACCGAAGAAGGGCGATTCGTCCTCCGCCACTCGGCTGCGCATGTGATGGCCCAGGCGGTCCTCGACCTCTATCCGGGAGCGACGTACGCGATCGGGCCGCCGATCACGGACGGCTTCTACTACGACTTCGATATCGGTCGCCCCTTCACTCCTGAAGATCTCGATCGGATCGAGACTCGTATGCAGGAGATCATCGAGATCGACCAGTCGTTCGTTCGGGAGTCGCTCTCGATCGACGATGCTCTCGAGATGTTCTCCGACCACCCGTTCAAGTCGGAGATCATCCGCGGTGTCGATGAGGCCGAAGGGGCGGGAGAGAACGAGGTCTCGATCTATCGGAATGACGCGTTCGTCGATCTGTGCAGGGGACCGCACGTGCCGTCGACGGGTCGTCTCAAAGCTGTGAAGCTGATGCGCTCGGCGGGTGCCTACTGGCGGGGCGACGAGAACAATCCGCAGCTTCAGCGCATCTACGGAACCGCGTGGGAAGACCGCAAGGCTCTGCGCAAGTACCTGAATCGTCTCGAGGAAGCAGCGAAGCGCGATCATCGGAAGCTCGGCACCGAGCTCGACCTGTATTCGTTCCCATCCGATCTCGGGAGCGGACTCGCGGTGTGGCATCCCAAGGGGGGTCTGCTGCGCAAGGAGATCGAGGACTACAGCCGGAGAACGCATCTCGCGAACGGGTACGAATACGTCGTATCTCCACACGTCGCCAAGGCGGACCTGTGGGAGACGAGCGGGCATCTCCAGTTCTACGCCGAGGGCATGTATCCGCCAATGGAACTCGACGGGGGTCAGCAGTACTACGTGAAGCCGATGAACTGCCCGTTCCACATCCTCATCTACAAGTCGCGAAGCAGGAGCTACCGGGAGCTGCCGCTGCGTCTCTTCGAACTGGGGACCGTGTATCGGTACGAGCGATCCGGAGTGGTCCACGGGCTCCTTCGAGCCCGCGGGTTCACTCAGGACGACAGCCACATCTTCACCACGTTCGAGCAGATGCCGTCCGAGCTGCAGAGCCTCCTCGACTTCGTGTTGATGGTGCTCCGGGACTTCGGATTCGAGGAGTTCGAGGCCGACCTGTCGACACGAGATCCGGAGAAGTCGATCGGGTCCGACGAACTGTGGGAGGTGGCCGAGGCTGCCCTCGCGAAAGCACTCGAGACCGCCGAGTTGCCCTATCAGATGGCACACGGAGAAGGTTCCTTCTACGGGCCGAAGATCGACATCCATGTCAAGGATGCCATCGGACGACGGTGGCAGCTCTCGACCATCCAACTCGACTTCGCCCAGCCAGAGAACTTCAATCTCACATATACGTCGTCGGACAACGTCCGCGAGCGCCCGGTCATGATCCACCGGGCACTTCTCGGTTCCGTGGAGCGCTTCGTCGCGGTGCTCGTCGAGCACTACGCCGGCGCGTTCCCGGCCTGGCTTGCGCCGGTGCAGGTGACGATCGTCCCCGTGGCCGATCGTCATGAGGACTACGCGTTCGAGGTCGCGGACGATCTGAAAGAAGCGGGGGTTCGCGTCGAGGTCGATACTGCCGACGAGACGGTCGGAGAGAAGATCCGGCGGGCGATCACGCAGAAGCACCCGGCGATCCTCGTCGTGGGCGACCGTGACGTCGAGGATCGGACGGTAGGGCTGCGCCTCCGCGAGGATGAGGGCGAGCAGCGAGGGATTCCACTCGGCGAGGCTGTTGCACGCCTGGCCGAGCGAAGCGCCCCTCCGCGATAGAACTGAACACGCGGCGCCCATTCAGGCTGCCGTTCCGAAGACAAAGGACCTGAGACAGTGAAGAGTTTTGTGAACGCCCTTTCCTGGGTAGTGCGTCGCGCGCCGTGGGCCGTCATCATCGTCACGGTGGTTGTGGCACTGATTCTTGGAAGCTTCGGTGGCAAGTTCCAGCCATCCGATGACCAGAACGAAGGCTTCGCTCCCGACGCACCGGAGTTGCTCGCTGCCGAGGCGATCAACGAGCGGTACGGCGCCGACACGAACCAGAGCGTGATGCAGATCATCGTGTCTTCGGAGTCCGGTGACGTGGTGACCCTCGACGGTCTCGCGGCCACCGGGGCGATCACCGAGGGGATCGCGGCGGGACCGTTGGGCGCGTACCTCTCGTCTTCACCGGATCAGCCTGCGATCGTGTCATACATGGCCCCTGTGGTCCAGGCGCTCGCATTCGGGGCCCCGGCACCCACCACCGACGACGAGGTGAAGGCGCTCTATGCCATGGCGTACGAGCAGACGCCGGCCGAGCAGCAAGGGTTCGTAGCCGGAATGCTCCCTGCGAGTACCGATCGGGAGTCCCTCGTGTCGTCCAGCGGTCTGATGATCGCGTTCTCGGTGGGCGACTTCGAGGACGTGGAGTTCGTCGAAGCGTCGGCCGCGACAGCCGACGCTATCGCTGCAACGCAGCTCCCGGCCGGCTACACGGCTGAGGCCTTCTCGATCGAGTTGATCTTCTCAGACACCGGCGAATTCGAGGCAGAGATCAGCCGCCTCTTCGCAAGCGCCGGATTCATCATTCTCCTCGTGCTCGCCACCGTGTTCCTGGTGCTGCCGAGGAAACCGAGGAACAAGATCATCGTCGGAGTTGGGATCGCGGCCATGCTCGGTGCGATCACGATGCTCGTCCTTCCCGGTCTTGCGAAGAGCTTCCCGGATCTCTTCCCTTCGGGTATCGCGGATTGGCAGACGTCGACGCTGCTCCCGGCCGCGCTCGGTGTCTTCGCCCTCGTGTTCGCGGTCTGGTCGTTCTCCGCCGGACGCCTTCGGCGCACGGTTGCGGACACGCTCGTGACGATGGCGGGAATCGGCTTCGCCGTCTCGGTCATGAACGGCCTCGGCTACTTCATCTACGGTGAAGCCGGGCCGATGACCCAGATCCTCCCGATCCTCCTGATCGGTCTCGGCGTCGACTACTCGATCCACATCACATCGCGATATCGAGAAGAAGTGTCGGAGGGGGAACCCGTTGTCGATGCGATCACCACCGGGATACGCACGGTCGGGATCGCGCTCGTGCTCGCGACGATCACCACTGCCGTCGGGTTCCTCACGAACTTGATCAGTGCCATGCCCGGGCTGCGGGAGTTCGGTGTGCTCGCGGCGATCGGTATCTTCGCATCGTTCATTGTGATGATGACATTCGTTCCGGCGGTTCGGCTCCTCCTCGACCGCAGAGCCGAAGGCAGGGGCACGCTCGATCGAGAGAGCCTGAAGGGTGGAGACGCCCGGTTCCTTCCCAGGATCATGGGCCGCACGTCCTGGCTCGCGAAGCGCGCCGCCATCCCAACACTGATCGTCACACTCGTTCTGGCGGCCCTGGGCGTATTCGGTACCAGCCGTCTCGAGGCCAATTTCAGCTTCACGGACTTCGTTCCGACGACTTCGCCGTACCGGGCGACACTCGACACGCTGTCCACCGAATACGGCGGAGGCTTCGGGGAGAAGACCCAGGTCCTCATCGAGGGGGACGTTGCCACACCGGCCGCATACAACGCCATGGTCGAATCGACGATGAACGCGACGGCTATCGACGACGTAGTCCAGTTCGGCGCGTTCCCCGCTGCGGAGTCTCCGGTTGCACTCGTTCTCCAACTCGCGAATCCGGACTTGCCATCGTTCGATATCGTCGTCGCTCAGGCGGCCGGCGCGGCCGGGATGACCGCAACCAGCATCGCGGTTTCCGACTCGGCGGACATCGAAGCGCTCTACGGGGCGCTGTTCGCTGCGAATCCCGAGGCCGCAGCCAGGGTCCTCTGGGTTGATGAAGCCGGTTCGTATTCATCTGCGCTGTTCACGATCCAGACGCAGGCAGGAGAACTGGGAGCGGGTGAACTCCGTAGCGATCTCAATGAGGCGTTCATGCCGGTCACGAACGCGGGTTTGAGCGCGGTGGCGACCTCGAACGAGATCATATCGGAGGTGGTCATCGGTACGCTGCGCGACTCGCAGATCACGTCGCTGATGTACACGCTCATCGCCGTGCTCATCCTGCTGGTCGCCAACTTCTGGTACGAGGTGCGTCGTCCGATGCTCGGGGTCATCACGACGCTGCCCGTCGTGCTCGTCGTCGTCCTGTCGTTCGGGATCATGTGGGCCGTAGGCATCCCGTTCGGTCCGATCACGGCCACGGTCGCTGCGCTCGCCGTCGGGATCGGGATCCCCTACATGATCCACGTCACCCACCGGTACGAAGAGGACCGGATCCGCAGCGACAACGAGAACGACGCCATCCAGTCGACGCTGACCCATACGGGCGGCGCCCTGGCTGGTTCGGCGATGACGACGATCTTCGGCTTCGGGATCCTGATGACCTCGACCACGATCCCGTTCCGGCAGTTCGGCTTCGTTACCGCCTACACCATCTTGCTGTCGCTGCTCGCCGCGATCTTGGTGCTGCCGTCGATGCTGGTGGTCTGGGACCGGTGGCACCGCCGCCGTGGACATGAGACTCTCGACCTTGAGCGCGTTGAACATGCCCTTGGTGAGGACCATGCGTAGATCAGTAGAAAGTAGAAAGTAGAAAGTAGAAAGTAGAAAGTAGAAAGACCGGAGCAGCAAGCTGCAAGCACGACTACGGGCTACTGGGAAGTAGCAAGTAGACAGATCTGGGGTCGGTCCTGGAGGACCGACCCCTTCTACGGACTACGGACTACGGACTGCCGACTACCGGTCTTCCAGCGGCACGTATGCCTTGTCGATGTCCCCGATGTAGATCTGGCGGGGACGCATGATCCGAGTATGTGGATCCTCCGTCATCTCCTTCCACTGGGCCATCCACCCGGGGAGACGGCCGATGGCGAAGAGTGCGGTGAACATCCGCGTCGGGAATTCGAGGGCCCGGAAGATCAGGCCGCTGTAGAAGTCGACGTTCGGGAAGAGCTTCCGCTCTACGAAGTAGTCGTCTTCCAGCGCGGCCGTCTCGAGTTCCTTGGCAAGATCGAAGAGTGGGTCCTTGATCCCCACGGCGGCCAGGACATCATCCGCGTAGCTGCGGATCACGCGCGCCCTCGGGTCGTAGTTCTTGTAGACCCGGTGCCCGAAGCCCATCAGACGGAATGGGTCGTTCGGATCCTTCGCACGGGCGATCATGGACTTCGCCGAAGCGTCCGGATCGTCGACGATCGTTTGCAGCATCTCGATCACACGCTGATTGGCGCCGCCATGGAGCGGGCCCCACAGCGCGTCGATGCCGGCCGAGACCGAAGCGAACAGGTTCGCCTGACTTGATCCGACACCACGTACCGTGGCCGTCGAGCAGTTCTGCTCATGATCGGCATGGAGCACGAGCAGCACGTTCAGCGCTTTGGAGATCGCCGGATCGATGAAGGATTCTTCAACGGCTGGTATGTGGAACATCATGTGGATGAAGTTCTCAACGTAGCCGAGGGAGTTCTTCGGATAGGTGTAGGGCATCCCGGTTGACTTCTTGTATGACCAGGCCGCGATCGTTGGCATCTTCGCCATGAGACGAAGCGCGCTCTCTTGGAACGAGAGCTCGTCGGTCGGATCGAGGAACTCCTCGTAGAAGGTTGAGCTCGCAGTCGTGGCCGATGACAGGATCGCCATCGGGTGGGCGCTCTTCGGGAAGGCGTCGAAGAACCGCTTCATCTCCTCGTTGAGGAGTGTGTGATTCCGCACCGAGTCTTCCCACTCCGTGAGTTCGGCTTGATTCGGAAGTCTCTTGAATAGCAGCAGGTAAGCCACTTCGAGGAACGATGCATTCGCAGCGAGGTCTTCGATGGCGTAACCGCGGTGCTGCAGAATGCCTGCCCCACCGTCGATGTACGTGATCGTCGATCGCGCTCCCGCCGTATTGGCGAACCCGGGGTCGTACGTGACGTCTCCCGACGCTCCTCGCAGCTTCGCGATCGTGAGACCGTTGTTGCCGATCGTCGACTCGACGATCGGGAGTTCGTACTCGGTACCGTCAAGCCTCAGTTGGGCATGGCGATCGACCATGGGATCACATCCTTCGCATAGCGGCACATCGGCCGGCGGTCGATGTCGTATCGACGAGTCATTGTATCGGGCGTAGACTGCCTCGAATCGTGTGGCGCTTGCGCCACCGTCGAAAGGCCCTACGTGATCGATCTCAAAGCGCGCAAGAAGGCGGCGCCTATCTTGGAGCCGATAGCGCGCGCTCTCGCCAAGATCGGTGTCGGACCAACGCTGGTGACCGTGGCCGGTCTCGCCATCACGATCGCGGGTTCCGTCTTGATCGCCAACGGACTGCTGTGGCAGGGGGGCTTCGTTGCAGGCTTCGGCGTGCTCCTCGACGCCCTCGACGGACCGCTAGCCCGATTGAAGGGGACGGCATCTGATCGGGGGGCGTTCATCGACACGATGTCCGACCGCTTCGGTGAGATCGCCGTCTGGGTGGGGCTCGGCGTGTATCTCAGGGACGACCCGGTCGCTCTGATCCTGTGCCTTGTGGCCCTGGCGTTCTCCCTCCTCGTGCCGTACATCCGAGCGAAGGCTGAATCATGGGGCGCCGAGGGAAGGGGCGGCTGGATGGGTCGAGCGGAACGGATGATCGTCGCTCTGTGGGGCATCATCCTCGCCGGCTTCGGTTTGCCGGTGCTCGTCCCGATGTTGTGGGTCTTCGTCGTTCTGACCGCCCTCACCGTTGTTCAACGGATCCGCAAGACCTGGCAGCAGCTCCCAGGGTGAAGGGTCTTCCGGGCTACCTGCTGTACCGGACGCTCTCCGGACTCTTCGGACTTCTCCCCGCGCCGGCCGTTCGGGTAACCGGGCGTGGGCTCGGACTCGGACTCTCGTATGTTGCAGGGAAGAAGATGGACCTTCTCCGACGGCACATGCGCAGGGTGATGGGACCCGACCCGAGCGACGACGAGATCACGGCTGCAGGACGGGAGATGTTCGCCTCCTACGGGCGGTACTGGGCCGAGGTGTTCTGGTTCCGACCGCGACGGAAGGACGACGTTGTCAGCCGGGCGCGTGCCACGGGTCTCGATGCTGTCTTCGAAGCGAAACGACAGGGGAGAGGCATCGTCTTCGCCGTGCCGCACATGGGGAACTGGGAAGTCGCCGGTTCCCTGGCTGAGACCCTCGACCTGGACGTCCTCTCTGTTGCCGAGGATCTTCCGAATCACAGGATCACCGACTGGTTCGTGAAGACGCGGGCGGCGTACAACATCGAGATCGTCATCGCGGGAAGGGGATCCACGATGCCGCCGTTGGTGAGAGCCCTGAAGAACGCTCAGGTTGTGGCGCTGGTCGCCGACCGGGACGTTACCGGGCGCGGTATCGAGGTCGAGTTCTTCGGGGAGAAGACCACGATGCCCGCCGGACCGGTGTCGCTCGCCCTGATGACCGGGGCCGCCATCTTCCCGATCGGCTCCTACTTCGACGGCGCTGGCTACCTGTTCCCCTGTCAACCGGAGCTGGTCATTCCGGAAGACGATGATCGGTCCGAGCGCATCCGACTCGGTACCCAAGCTCTCGCCCGTGCCTACGAGAACCTGATCCGGGAGAAGCCCACCGATTGGCACCTGTTCTCACCGAACTGGCCGTCGGACCGAACGGCCGGGGACTCGCAAGCATGAGGATCGGACTCGTCTCTCCGTACGACCTCGGCCGACCAGGGGGCGTCCAGGACCAGGTGGTTCGACTCGCCGGCTGGCTCCGTGATGCAGAACACGATGTGGTGATCGTCGGTCCGGGGATCGACGGACCCGATGGTGCGGTCCTCCTTGGGCCGACCACCGTTGTACCGGCGAATCGAGCGGCGACTCCGATCCGGCTTCGTCCGGGAGTCGGGCGCGAACTCACGGCTGCTCTCGCCGATGTCGACGTGATCCACGTCCACGAACCGCTGATGCCCGCGGTGTCGCCCGCGGCACTGAGGGTCGAGGGGCCGGCGAAGATTGCGACGTTCCACGCCGATCCACCCCGTTGGGTCAGACGCCTCTACCGCCACGGTCGGAGTGGAGTTCGAGCTGCGGTCCGGGATGCTGCGGTCATCACCGCGGTGAGTCCGATCGCCGGAAGTTCGATCGACGGCGTGGTCGAGTACCGCATCATTCCGAACGGCATCGATGTCTCGGGGTATGCCACCGGCCCCAAGGTCTCCGGGAGAGTGGCCTTCCTGGGTCGAGATGATGAGAGGAAAGGACTACCCGTTCTCCTTGAGGCATGGCCGACCGTGCGGGCTGCGGTGCCCGACGCGACGCTCAGTGTTCTGGGAGCGTCGCGGGATCAGCCCGTACCGGGCGTTGAGTTCTTCGGGTGGGTCGGTGATGAGGCGAAAGAGGCCGAACTCGGATCCGCCACTGTGTTCTGCGCCCCGAATCTTGGAGGGGAGAGCTTCGGCATCATCGTCGCAGAAGCGATGGCCGCACGATGTGCGATCGTGGCGTCATCGATCCCCGCCTTCGAGCACGTGGCGGGTCCGACCGCCAGATTCGCTGCACCCGGTAACTCCGGTGAACTGGCGCAGCAGATCATCGAGCTCCTCATCGATCCCGACACGGCGGCCGAACTCGGAGCCGCGGCCGCGGAGCGGGTTCGCCGCTTCGATGGAACGTCGGTGGCAGCCGACTACGTCGCCGCATACGAGGATGCGATCGCCGGTCGGTAGAGGCGCCAAGCAGTGAGTTCTACCGGGTGTCCCGTCGGTAGACTCGATGCCAAGGACACCGAGGAGAGCACCGTGGACACTACGACCGAGCACGGCACTGATCGCGTGAAGCGAGGGTTGGCCGAGATGCTGAAGGGCGGCGTCATCATGGATGTCGTCAACGCCGACCAAGCGAGGATCGCTGAAGAAGCCGGAGCAGTCGCCGTGATGGCACTCGAGCGCGTCCCCGCCGACATCCGCGCCCTCGGCGGTGTGGCTCGCATGGCAGATCCAACGAAGGTCATGGAGATCATCGATGCGGTCTCGATCCCGGTGATGGCGAAAGCACGAATCGGGCACTTCGTCGAAGCTCGCGTCCTCGAATCGCTCGGCGTTGACTACATCGATGAATCCGAAGTCCTGACGCCGGTCGACGAGTTCCACGTCGACAAACGTTCGTTCACTGTGCCATTTGTGAACGGAGCGAAGGACTTGGGCGAAGCGCTCCGTCGTATCGGCGAGGGGGCAGCGATGATCCGGACGAAGGGCGAACCGGGCACCGGCAACGTCGTCGAGGCCGTACGACACATGCGTCTCATGAATACACAGATCGGGTGGCTCACGACGCTTGGGCCCGATCAACTGATGAACGCGGCTAAGGAGTTGCGAGCGCCGATAGAGCTCGTCAAGGAGATCGCCGAGACGGGCAAGCTGCCTGTGGTGAACTTCGCGGCCGGCGGTATCGCGACGCCTTCCGATGCGGCGCTGATGATGCAGCTCGGCTGTGACGGGATCTTCGTGGGATCCGGTGTCTTCAAGTCCGGGGATCCCGATGTTCGCGCTCGGGCCATCGTCGAAGCCACGACGTTCTATCAGGACGCTGCGAAGATCGCTTCAGTATCGGCGGGCCTCGGCGAGGCAATGGTCGGGATCAATATCGACACGATGCCCACCGAAGAGCGGATGCAGGACCGGGGCGACTGACGTGAGAATCGGAGCGCTCGCCCTCCAGGGCGACTTCCGGGAGCACCTCGCGGTTGTTGAGCAACTCGGGCATGACGGCTTCGAGATCAGGGCCCCGGACGAGCTTGCTCGGGTCGACGCATTGATCATTCCGGGAGGCGAGTCCACGACGATCGGTCGCCTCGCGACGATCTACGGGTTGATGGATCCGATCCGCGAGCGTATCGCTCTCGGCATGCCGGTTCTCGGGACATGCGCCGGCATGATCTTCCTGGCATCCGGTACAACCGGGATGGATCAGCCTCAACTCGGCGTGCTCGACGTGGTCGTCGAGCGGAACGCATTCGGTCGCCAGGTCGAGTCGTTCGAGGCGGATCTCCGTGTGATCGGACTTGCCGAACCCATGAGAGCGGTCTTCATTCGAGCGCCGTGGATCGAGAAGGTCGGAGCCGAGGTCGAGATCCTCGCGACGGTGAGCGATCCGGGTGGAGGAGGAGAACACCCTGTTGTGGTCCGGCAGGACCGTATCCTTGCGACGTCTTTCCACCCCGAGTTGACGGGCGACGACCGTCTACACGCCATCTTGATCGATCTTGCCGAGGAGCGCTGATGTCCGGACATTCGAAGTGGGCCAACATCAAACACCGCAAGGGGCGTCAAGACGCCAAGCGGGGCAAGCTGTTCGCCAAGCTCATCAAGGGGATCGAAGCGGCGGCCAGAACCGGCGGAGCCGATCCCGAGGGCAACCCCTCGCTCGCAACGGCGATCCAGAAGGCGAAGGATGCGTCCGTTCCGAGGGACAACATCGAGCGAGCCATCGCTCGCGGCAGCGGAGACGCCGACGGCGTTGACTACGAGGAGATCTGGTACGAGGGCTATGCCCCGGGCGGAGTGGCGCTCTACGTGCACGTCCTGACCGACAACCGGAACCGCGCAGCGGCCGACGTCCGATCGACGCTGACCAAGAACGGCGGCAGCCTGGGAGAGCCCGGCTCGGTGGCGTATCTCTTCGAGCAGAAGGGGTACCTCCTTGTCGCAGGAGACGAGGACACAGTGATGATGGCCGCCCTCGAAGGCGGCGCCGACGATATCGAGGAGGCCGGCGATCAGTGGGAGATCACTTGTGCGGCTGGGGATCTCGCCGTCGTTCGTGCAGCACTTGAAGAATCAGAGGTCGCTATCGACCAGGGGGAAGTGACGCAGATCGCTGCGATGCTGTTGCCTCTCAATGCCGCCAACGCTGCCAAAGTGCTGCGTCTCGTCGATGCGCTTGAAGATCTCGATGATGTGCAGGCGGTGCACGCCAACTTCGACATCCCCGACGAGATCCTCGTCGAGATGGAGTAAGGAAACGCGGCTCTTCGGAT
>JAYEIJ010000016.1:23466-40222 GCA_034660035.1 Actinomycetota bacterium
CTGCCAAAGTGCTGCGTCTCGTCGATGCGCTTGAAGATCTCGATGATGTGCAGGCGGTGCACGCCAACTTCGACATCCCCGACGAGATCCTCGTCGAGATGGAGTAAGGAAACGCGGCTCTTCGGATTTGAGCGGGGTGAAGCCTCGGAACGTAGTACGTAGAACGTAGAACGAAGTACGACTCGGAGGTTTTGTATCGGTCCGGGAATTCGCTCGGGTTCTACGGGAGCGCCTTGAGAAGATCAGAGCGTCACCCACGAACCTCGAGACAAGGACGTCTCCCCCCTGACCCGGGGCCCGTTTCGATGAATCCGTAGGTCGCTCAAGGGGGACGGTGCTTGTTCGTCGCGTTGCCGGTGATCGAGCAAACCCCACGTGGGCCGAGAAACGGAACACGTGATATGTCGTCACGAGCGGAAGGTCTTGGGTTCTGTCCTGGTCGCCCGCTACGCTGTAGAACATATGTTCGTATTGGGTATCGATCCCGGTCTCACTCGCACCGGATACGGGATCATCGAGAACTCCGGTGCAACCGAGAAGGCGGTGGCAGCGGGTGTGATCCGAACCGAGCCTTCGCTCCCATTGGGGCAACGATTCGTCGAACTCGCAAAGGATCTTCGCGAGATCGTCGCCGAGTACGAGCCACAGATGGCCGCCATCGAGCAGGTCTTCGTCAACAACAACCGGCAGACCGCCATGTCGGTCGCGCGGGCCTCCGGTATCGCTCTTCTCGTGCTGTCTGAAGCAGGGCTCGATACCGCCGAGTACACGCCGTCGGCGGTCAAGATGGCCTTGACCGGCTCGGGGGTCGCCGACAAGCAACAGATGCAGCGGGTCGTTGCAATGCGTCTCGGGCTTCCGAGTGCTCCCACTCCGGCCGACGCGGCGGATGCTCTGGCAGTGGCGTTGTGTCACGTTCAACACACGGCGCTGAACGCGAGGATCTCATGATCGGTCGTGTCCGGGGTGAGTTCCTGACCGCCGGCTCCGACGCTGTGACGATCGATGTGGCCGGCGTCGGGTACGAGATCGCCGTCACAGGTCGAACTTTCGGAGAGCTGCCCGGGCTCGGATCTGAGATCGTCTTGCACACGCATCTCCACGTTCGCGAAGATCAACTCGCTCTCTTCGGATTCACGACGGCCGACGATCGCGATCTGTTCCGGCTGCTGATGGGTGTGTCGGGAGTCGGCCCCAAAGTGGGTCTGGCCATTCTCGCGACGATGACGGCGGACGATCTGCGGAGGGTAGTGGCCACCGATGACGCTGCGGCGCTCACGGCCGTTCCCGGCATCGGGAAGCGCTCGGCGCAGAAGCTGTTATTGGAACTTCGTCCGAAACTCGATGTGCCAGATGGTGACCTGCAGATCTCCGGGCCTCTCGGTGAGGTGAGGGTGGCCCTTGAGGGACTTGGCTACCAGCCGGACGAGATCAGTAGTGTCCTGCGCGGCCTCCCCGCCGATCTTCCCATCGAGGATCTGCTGAAGCGTTCCCTCCAGGCCCTCGGAAAACGAGGTGAGCGATGAGAGAAGAGGGACTCCTGACCGGAGGGACCACGCCTGAAGACGAGATGATCGAATCGGGTCTCCGTCCGAGGAAGATGAACGAATTCATCGGACAGGGAGACCTCAAGGAACGGCTCGCAATCCTGATCGAGGCTGCTCGCGGACGCGGCGAAGCGATCGACCACGTTCTCTTCTCGGGACCGCCGGGTCTGGGTAAGACGTCACTCGCGGGGATCCTCGCGGCAGAGATGGACGCTCAGTTCCGGGGCACGTCTGGGCCTGCTCTCGATCGTCCGGGAGATCTCGCCGCCGTCATCACGAATCTCGAAGCCGGCGACGTTCTGTTCATCGATGAGATCCATCGCCTGCCGCGCCAGGTCGAAGAGGTGCTCTATCCGGCGATGGAGGATTTTCAGCTCGACATCGTGGTCGGCAAGGGTCCGGCGGCACGGTCCATCAAGATCGATCTGCCTCCGTTCACTCTCGTGGGAGCGACAACCCGCGTGGGGCGTGTTGCGCCGCCGCTTCGAGATCGCTTCGGGTACGTTGCCAGGATCGACTACTACGACGCGAGGGATCTCTCGTCCATCATCCATCGGTCCGCGGCGATCCTGGATGTTGACATCACCGAAGAGGGATCGGATACGATCGCCGGCAGGAGCAGGGGAACGCCACGGGTTGCCAACCGGCTGCTGCGAAGGGTGCGCGACTACGCAGCGGTACGGGCCGATGGGCATGTTGACGCAGATATCGCAGATCGGGCGCTCGAGGTGTTCGAAGTCGATGGGATGGGTCTCGACAAAGTCGATCGCGCGATTCTGTACGCCGTTGCCGTCAAGTTCGGTGGGGGACCCGTCGGTCTGTCCACCCTGGCGATCGCTGTCAGCGAAGAACCGGAGACGGTCGAGGACGCATACGAACCCTTCCTCCTTCAGGAGGGCTTCCTCCAGCGAACCCCACGCGGACGAATCGCGACAGACCGAGCGTATCAACACCTTGGCGTAGAGAGGGACGTGGTTCTGTCACCACAGGGGACGCTGCTGGATGAGTAGCTTCGAGCCTTGAGCCTTGAACAGGACGGACGACCGTTTCTTCCACGACCTCCTTGCTCATGGCTCAAGACTCTTGGTTCAATCGCTCCGTGATCACTCCGTTCGTGCGCCACAGTTCGTCAGCTGTTTCAGGAGTGCGTGCGCTGAAGTAGATCCAGCCGTTCATCGTGGTGAGGTCCCGTGGGTACGAGGATGCGGGGCCGGGGCTGATGTTGGTGATGCGTTCGGTGGTGGTTCCGTCTGTGCGCCATAGCTCCTGGCCGCTGTCGGGTTCGAAAGCGGTGAAATACAGACGGCCGTTCATCGTGGTGAGGTCCCGTGGGTACGAGGATGCGGGGCCGGGGTTGATGTCGGTGACGCGTTCGGTGGTGGTTCCGTCTGTGCGCCATAGCTCCTGGCCGCTATCTGGAGCGAAGGCTTGGAAGAAGAGCCAGCCGTCCAGAGCGATGAGCGTGCGTGGGTGTGAAGAACCGGCGCCGGGATTGGTGTCGGTGATGCGTTCGGTGGTGGTCCCGTTGCTGCGCCACAGCTCCTGGCCTCTATCGGGTGTGATGGCGGTGAAGTAGATCCAGCCATCCATGGCTGTCAATGAGTGCGGGAGCGGGGGGTCGGTGCCGGGGTTGATCTCGGCGACACGTTCGGTAGTGGTCCCGTTGCTGCGCCAGAGCTCCTGGCCGGTGTCCGGCGTGTCGGCAGCGAAGTAGAGCCAGCCGTCCATCGCTGTGAACGCATGCAACGCAGTGGAGTTGGCGCCGGGGTTGATGTCGGCGACGCGTTCGGTGACGGATCCGTCGCTTCGCCAGAGTTCCTGGCCGGCGCCGGCTGCGAACGCCCTGAAGTAGAGCCAGCCATCCATCACCGTCAGGCAGTGCACGTGCGAGGAGCCGGGGCCGGGGTTGATGTCGGCGACGCGTTCGGTGGTGATCCCGTTGCTGCGCCAGAGTTCCTGGCCGGTGTCCGGCGTGTCCACTGCGAAGTAGAGCCAATTGCCCATCACCGTCAGGCAGTGCACATGCGACGAGTCGGGGCCGGGGTTGATGTCGGCGACGCGTTCGGTGGTGGTCCCGCTGCTGCGCCAGAGTTCCTGGCCGGTGTCCGGCGTGTCTGCCGCGAAGTAAAGCCAGCCGTCCATCGGGGTCAATGAATGCACTGCCGAGGGATCGGCCCCGGGGTTGATGTCGGCGACCCGTGCTGTGCTGGTTCCGTTGGTACGCCACAGCTCGTACCCGGCGACCGGTGTGTATGCCCCGAAGTACAGCCAACCGTTCATCACCGTCAGCTGAGACGGGAACCACGGGCCGTCGGAGGCAGTCATCTGCTCGTCGGTCAGCAACATCACTGGAGCGACCTCATCAATCGTGTCGACGATAGGAACCGGTTCTCGACCCTCATTGATACCGAAAGAGTGGTGCAGCGTCTAGAGGAGGAAGGAAGGAACTACGAGCGATGAGCGATGTGCTGTGACCTGGACGGGTCGTGCCTCATGCGTTCGTGCTCCTCGTCCTGCTCTTCTTGCTCAGAGCACAACGCTCATGGCTCAGCCCGCCCTATCGTCTCCCACCAATGGACACCTCTCTCTTCGACTACGACCTCCCATCTTCGGCGATCGCTCAGAGAGCGATCGAGCCTCGAGACGCAGCGCGGCTACTTGTCGCGAACTCTCTCGAGAACCGACTCTTCACCGATCTGCCGAGCTTGCTCGATCCCGGAGACCTGGTCGTCGTGAACAACACGCGTGTTCGCCCGGCTCGAGTGCATGCCACGAAAGAGACGGGCGGAGCCGTCGAAGTGCTCCTGACCAAGCGCATCGACGAGATCCGGTGGGAGGCGCTGGTCCGTCCGGCTCGTCGAATCCGGCCGGGCACCACGATGAGGGCGGATTCGCTGCACATGACCGTGACCACGGAACCCGATCGAGGCGTGGTCATTGTGGAGATCATTCCGGACGGTCACGACGACGTCGACGACATCCTGCCCG
This sequence comes from Actinomycetota bacterium, assembly GCA_034660035.1. Lineage (GTDB taxonomy): Bacteria > Actinomycetota > Acidimicrobiia > Spongiisociales > UBA5794 > JAHEEL01. Next base: position 28,002 of record JAYEIJ010000016.1, read on the forward strand.
AACTCGGGGAGGTCCCTCTCCCTCCGTACTTCCATGGAACGCTTGACGACGAAGAGCGCTATCAGACCATGTTCGCAAGAGCCGTGGGATCGGCTGCGGCACCGACGGCCGCTCTGCACTTCACACCGGGCATCGTCGACGCACTCCAGTCCCGTGGTGTGCACATCGTGGAGGTCGAACTCGATGTGGGGCTCGACACGTTCAGGCCTATGGCGAATGGCCCGGTCGAGAATCATCCGATGCACCGGGAGCGCTACTCCGTTTCTTCGTCGACGGTGAATGCCATCGACGAGGCGAAGCGGAACGGCTCGAGGATCGTCGCCGTCGGTACGACCGTGGTTCGAACGCTCGAGACGGCGGCGGACGACAAGGGCCGGTTGGCCTCGGGTTCGGGATCGACCGATCTGTTCATCGCTCCTGGATACCGAACCAAGATCGTCGACGCGGTGGTGACGAACTTCCACGCTCCGAGAACGACGCTCATCGTGATGATTGCCGCGCTCATCGGTCCGCGATGGCGCGACGTCTATGCCTTCGCCCTCGATTCCGAGTATCGCTTCCTGTCGTTCGGAGACGCCATGTTCATCGAGGTCGGGTCATGACCGCCGTGACATGGGATCTTGCTTCCGCCGATGGCTCGGCCAGAACGGGAATCATGTCGACGCCTCATGGCGAAGTCCAGACTCCGAACTTCATGCCCGTCGGCACGCGTGCCACGGTCAAGACGATGGACGTCGAGGATCTACGGACCGTGGGAGCCGAGATCGTTCTGGCGAATACCTATCACCTGATGCTGCGACCGGGGGAGACCGTGGTATCTCAGCTCGGGGAACTTCACGGCTTCATGGCCTGGGACGGACCGATCCTCACCGACAGCGGCGGTTACCAGGTCCTATCGCTCAATCCGAAGATCAGCGAAGAGGGGCTCATCTTCCGCAGTACCTACGACGGTGCTCGCGTCGATCTGACGCCGGAGCGTGCTGTGGCCGTGCAAGAGGCGCTCGGATCCGACATCGCGATGGTGCTCGACGTTCCGGTTCCGCTTCCGTCGCCGAGATCCGCAACCGAGGAGGCGATGCATCGGACCTACCGATGGGCCGAACGTGCCCTCGAAGCCAAACAGCGCGATGACCGGGCGCTCTTCGGGATCGTGCAAGGCGGCGCCGAGCCGGATCTCCGCGAGCAGTCGGCCAAGGACCTTGCGGCGCTCGGCTTTCCCGGCTTCGGGATCGGAGGACTCGCAGTGGGAGAGACGGCAGATGAAAGAGATCTGGCACTCGATGCCGCGATTCCCTACCTGCCGCCGGATCGTGTCCGATATGTCATGGGCCTCGGCGATACAGAGGGGATGCTGGCGGCGATCGCACGGGGTGTGGACCTCTTCGACTGTGTCATCCCGACGCGACTCGCCAGACACGGGAAAGCGCTGACGCGAAACGGAGACATCTCGATCAAGCGAGCCGAATGGGTGGAAAACGACACGCCGTTGGACGACACCTGCTCATGCTTGACATGTCGGCGATACAGCCGCGGCTACCTACGCCATCTCTACACGACGCGTGAACCTCTCGTCGATCGACTGCTCACGCTCCACAACCTCACCTACACGTTCGACCTTCTCCGAACCGCGAGGACGGCCATCACGGATGGTCGGTTCAACGAGTTCCGACGGCACGTCGTGGCATCTCGAGCGAGGGAGTAGGTTCAGTCGACGGCTAGGATTCCGGCGCTTCACCGGCAACGTCTGTCGGGTATCGAACGGAGGATTCAGTGCTGTATCTGTCGAGCATTCTGGCTGTCGTTTTCGCTCAGACCGAGAGCACCGGCAGCATTGTCGGTTTCCTGCTACCGATAGCGATCCTGGGCGGCCTCTTCTACCTTCTGCTCGTCATGCCGCAGCGGCGGCGTGCCAAGAAGGCGAAGGAACTCCGCGATTCGATCAGCGTCGGCGATGAGATCAGGACCATCGGCGGGATCTACGGAACGATTCGATCCGAGGATGACGAGAGCTTCACGATCGATCTTGGCGGTGGGTCCACGATGCGAATCTCCAGGCGGGCAGTTGCCGAGCGCATTGGAGACGATTCCGAGTGAATCGTAAGAAGGCGCTCATAACGCTGCTGGTCACTCTCGCCATAGCGTGGGGGTCGATCGGCGCAATGCTGCTCGCAGGGTGGGCGCCCAAGCTCGGTCTCGACCTTCAGGGTGGTTTCGCCGTCGTGCTCGTGGGTCCGGAAGGCACCGATACCGACACCCTCGACACCGCAGTTGAGATCATGCGACGCCGGATCGAGGAACTCGGATCCGTGCAGGAACCAGAGATCTCCGTCCAGGGCGAGCGGTCGATCGTTGTTCAGCTTCCCGGTGTCGATGATCGTGAGCGGGCGCTTCAGGCTGTCGGGACGACCGGCGAGTTGTCGTTCCGTCCGGTGCTCGGCCTGGTTCCGCAGAGTCCGGCGCTGACAGATCCGGAAGGCGATCATCCTGACAACCTCGATCCGGTCACCGGTCTTTCTCACCCGGATGACGTGAACGCGGCCATCGCTTACCTCCCTAGCGAGGACGGGTTCTCCGTGTACGTCGTCGGTCCGGCGTTCCTCACCGGTTCCGACATGAAGGGCGGTCGCGCCCAGTTCAGCGGCACCGGGGGTCACGGCGGCGCCGGCGGGTGGGTCGTTGTCCCCGAGTTCACGGACGAAGGCGGCGAGAAGTTCCGACTCGCGACCGGCGAACTCGCCTCATATCCGGTGGGGTCGCCCCAGCGTCAGCTCGCGATCGTGGTCGACGGTGTCGTCGGATCAGCCCCGGAAGTCGCAGCGGGCGTCAGTCCCGATGAAGGGCTTGATCCGAACCAGGTGGTCATCACCATCGGATCGTCGGAGGAACCCCAGGCGGAATCCGAGGACCTCGCAGCCATCCTCAACTACGGTGCGCTGCCGACGACGTTCGAACGCGAGCGCGTCGAATCGGTGTCTGCCTCGCTGGGTTCCGACTCGCTCAAGGCCGGGCTCATCGCGGGTCTCATCGGCCTCGCCCTCGTCACGGTCTACATGATCATCTACTACAGGATTCTCGGTGTGATCGCGATGGTCGGCCTCACCGTGTTCGGCTCTCTGCTCATCGGTGCGATCATCCTGCTCGGCGAGTTCCAGGGGACGACGCTCACCCTGGCCGGCGTGACCGGCATCATCGTGTCGATCGGGATAACACTCGATTCGTACATCGTGTACTTCGAACGGGTGAAGGAGGAGTTCCACACCGGTCGACCGCTTCGCCCATCCATCGACCACGCTTATCCGGGAGCGTTCAGCACGATCTTGAAAGGCGATACCGTCACGTTCCTTGCGGCGATCCTGCTCTATCTCCTCGCGATCGGCCCCGTGAAGGGATTCGCTCTCACACTCGGTATCGCCACGATCATCGACGTGTTCGTCTCCTACTTCTACACGCGACCCGGCACCTGGCTGGTCGCTCACTCGGCACTCGGTGATGGAGGTTGGTTCACCATCCGTGGAGCGATGGGCAGGAGCAGTCGATCCGCTACTCCCGCCGAGCCGGTGGAGGTGACATCATGAATGTGCTCACCAGAATGTACCGCGGCGAGACGCATTTCGATTTCGTCGGAACGGCCAGGAAGACGCTGCTCGTCTCCGCCGGTCTCGTGGTGCTGTCGCTCCTGCTGCTTCTAGTCCGGCCGCTGAATCTGAGTATCGACTTCACCGGCGGTGTCATCGTCACGGTCGAGAACCAATCCGACGTGGACATCGACGATGTTCGGGCGGCGCTCGGCGACATCGGTCAGGCTGGGGCGCGAGTGCAACTCACGGGGGAGGGATTCATCCTCATCCAAACGGAAGCACTCGATGCAGCAGCCCAAGACGAGTTGATCGTGGTCGCCGCATCTGTCGGGGGAACCGACGTGAACTCGGTCACGATCGACGCGGTCGGGCCGACGTTCGGAGCGGAAGTGACGCGGGCCGCCATCCAGGCACTCGTCGTGTTCCTCCTCATCGTTGCGCTGTTCATCACATGGCGTTTCGAATGGAAGATGGCGCTGGCCGCGCTCGCCGCTCTCTTCCATGACTTGATCATCACAGCCGGAATCTTCGCTGCGTTCGGTTTCGTGGTCACGCCGGCGACCGTCATCGCCCTGCTGACGATCCTCGGTTACTCGCTGTACGACACGGTCGTCGTATTCGACAAGGTGGACGAGAACGTCGAACTCATGCACGATCGATACACGTACACCGAGATCGTGAACACCTCGATGAACCAGGTCTTGATGCGTTCGATCAACACCTCGCTGACCTCCCTGCTCCCGGTCGGATCGTTGCTGCTCGTGGGATCCTTCGCTCTCGGAGCTCATACGCTTCGGGAGTTCGCCCTGGCTTTGTTCATCGGGATCGCGATCGGGACCTACTCGTCGATCTTCGTGGCTGCTCCGCTGCTGGCGTTCTGGAAGGAACGGGAAGAGGACTGGGTGGTCGCACGCAAGCGTGCCATGCGGCGGCGCGGTGGCGATGCGAGCTTGGCGGTTGGGAGTGACGTTCTGCCCATGCCTGAGCCCGTCCCGGCGGCGCCGTCGGCACCGACAGGGGCGTCCGGAGCGGCCGCACGCGCTCCGCGGAAGCGGAAGAAGCGTCGGTAGACTCTCGGGATGGCAGACGCCATCACACCCCCAGAGACGGTGAAGACGCCGGAAGAGATGCTCGACGATCTGATCGAGGTCGCCGTTCGGCATCATCCGGGGACGGACGTCGACGCGATCAGGGAAGCCTTTGCGATGGCATCCAAGGCGCACTCGGGGCAGTTTCGACGGACCGGCGATCCATACATCGTCCACCCGCTGGCGGTTGCTCAGATCCTGGCCACGTACGGACTCGATACGGCGACGATCGTCGCCGCCCTCCTCCACGACGTCGTGGAAGACACCGAGTTCTCTCTCGATGATCTGGAACGCGAGTTCGGCTCCGAGGTGGCGCTTCTCGTCGATGGGGTCACGAAGCTCGACCGCATCAAGTTCTCGAGTCGAGAAGAACAGCAGGCCGCCACGATTCGCAAGATGGCCGTGGCGCTGGCCAAGGACATTCGAGTGCTGCTGATCAAGCTGGCCGACCGGACTCACAACATGCGAACGATCGATCCGCTGCCGGAAGAGAAGCGAATACGGGTTGCCTCCGAGACACTGGACATCTACGCGCCGCTCGCCCACCGGCTCGGTGTGCAAGAGATCAAGCACGAACTCGAAGAGCGCAGTTTCGCCGCGCTCTATCCGGCGAGACGCGAACACCTCGTAGAGCAGATACAGCAGCGGGCACCGGAGCGGGAAGCCTATCTCGAGGAGGTCATGGAGGAAGTGACCAGAGTCCTCCAGAACGCGCGCATCGATGCCACGATCACAGGTCGACCGAAGCTCGTGTACTCGATCTATCGGAAGATGATCGATTCGGGTCTGGAGTTCGAGGAGATCCATGATCTGATCGGTATTCGCATCATCGTCCCGGAGATTCGGGATTGCTACGCGGCGCTCGGCCTGGTGCACTCCATGTGGGCCCCGATTCAGGGGCGTTTCAAGGACTACATCGCCATGCCCAAGTTCAATCTCTACCAGTCGCTCCATACGACCGTCGTGGGGCCGGATGGAAAGCCGCTTGAGGTGCAGATTCGCACGATGGAAATGCACGAACGCGCCGAGGCCGGGATCGCTGCCCATTGGCGCTACAAAGAGGGCGAAGATGAATCCGAGATGCCACTCGTCGCTGACATCAACTTCCTCCAGGACGCGACCGCCGATGCCGGTGAGTTCCTCGAGGCCCTGAAACTGGATCTCTACCAAGACGAGGTGTTCGCCCTGACGCCGAGGGGGGCCGTGCTCACGCTTTCGCGAGGAGCGACGCCGGTCGACTTCGCCTATCGCATTCACACCGACGTTGGGCATCGATGCGTTGGAGCCAAGGTCAATGGGCGTCTCGTGCCGTTGGCGACGGAATTGGAGTCGGGCGACATCGTCGAGATCATCACTTCGAAGTCGGAGGATGCGCATCCCAGTAGAGATTGGCTCGAGTTCGTTACCTCATCCCGGGCTGCAGCGAAGATCCGACAGTGGTTCGTGAAGCAGCGCCGCGAAACGGCGCTGGCAGATGGGCGCGACGAGGTTGCGAAGGAGCTTCGGCGCCGGTCGATGGCTCTCTCGGGCCACGACGAGGAACTGCTCGGAGTTGCGGCAGAGCTGGGGTTCAACGATCTGGAACATCTCTACGGATCGGTCGGCGAAGGACGGGTGAGCGCGAAGACGGTGGTCGGACGGCTTGAACGGAGAATCGCACCGGATGAAGAGGACGAGACCGATGAGATTCTCGATCGTTTGGCCGCTCCCGAACGGCGGCGGGCGCGCCCGATCAGCGGCGTCATCGTGGAAGGTCTCGACGATGTGCTCGTCAACCTCGCCCGATGCTGTGGACCGGTGCCGGGCGATCCCATCATGGGGTTCGTCACGGTGGGACGCGGCGTCTCCGTGCACAGGACCGACTGTGCGAACATCGGAGCGTTGGAAGAGCAGCCCGAGCGGCTCATCGAGGTGGCATGGGCACCCAACCAATCCGAGTCGTTCTTTGTCTGGATACAGGTCGAGGCGCTCGACCGGCCCCGCCTGCTGCGGGATGTGACAGCGGTGCTCTCGGACCACGGCGCGAACATCCACACGTCGTCGTCGGTGGCGGGTCGTGACCGCGTAGCGTTCCTGCGATACGAGGTTGAACTCTCCGACCCGGCGCAGCTCGAGCGGGTACTCGCGGATCTTCGCGATGTCGGTGGCGTGTACGAGGCATATCGGCTTGTCCCAGGAGGTGGACGATGATCCTGACATCGGCTGAGCTATGGGCGGCAGCCACGAACTGCTACGTCATCGCTCCGGAGAAGGGTGGACCTGCCGTCATCGTGGACGCGCCACCGGACGTCGACGCCGTCGTCCGGCTGCTGACTCAGTATGACCTCATCCCGGCGGCGTTGCTGGTCACACACGGTCACGTGGACCATGCCGGGGGCGCCGGAGGAGTCGTTCATCGCACCGGAGTCAGCGCCTTTCTTCACCCGGACGACGACTTCCTGGCATCCGACCCGGTGGGACAGATCAGGTCCCTCTTCGGCTTCGTGCCGCCGGGTGCTGATGAGTTCGCACCCCCTGAACGGTTCGAGGATCTCACACACGGCCAACGACTCGATCTCGCCGGATTCGAGTTCGAAGTGCGGCATACACCTGGACATACGCCGGGACACTGCATCTTCGTAGTGGAGAGCGAGGGCATCGTGTTCTCGGGAGATCAACTCTTCGCCGGCTCCGTGGGACGCACCGATTTCTCCTACGGGAGTTGGGAGGATCTCATGGAATCGATGCGCACACAGGTGATGACTCTTCCAGACGACATGCGGGTCCTCCCGGGGCACGGCCCGGAAACGACGATCAGACGTGAGCGTCGGGCGAACCCGTTCATCCTGGAGTGGCTCAACACCCCATAGCGCTGCGAACCCAGGGTTCGCAGCGTCCTATATGGCGCCGACAGCCCGCGGAATGGGCGCCCCGACGAACCGCGGGCTGTCGGCCGCGTATACGAGGTGGTGAACCCTGGGTTCGCAGCGTTACTACCCTTGCCGTTCTTCCGATGACCGGAGGGTCATGACCTACCGCGCTCCCAAAGGCACCGACGATGTCCTCCCACCCGACTCTGCCGTCTGGGTGGAGGCGGAGCGCGCGTTCCTCGACCTGGCCGAACGGTACGGATATGGCCTGGTGCTCACACCACTGTTCGAAGCGACCGATCTCTTCTCGCGGGGGATCGGCGAGGACACCGAGGTCGTCGAGAAGCAGATGTACACCTTCACCGACAAGGGCGGTCGGTCGGTTACGTTGCGGCCCGAAGCGACCGCATCGGTCGTGCGTGCGGTCATCCAGGCCGGTGGTGTCATCGGGACGTTCAAGGGTTCGTACTGGGGGCCGATGTTCCGGTACGAACGCCCGCAGAAGGGGCGTCGACGTCAGTTCTCCCAGGCCGGAATCGAGTACCTGGGGGAGGAGGCGCCGGGCGCCGATGTCGAGGTCATCGAGTTCGGGTACCGCTATCTGCAGGCGCTCGGCGTGCCGGACATCGAGGTGCAGCTCAACAGCATCGGGGATGCCCGCGACCGGGCCGACTACCGATCCGAACTGATCGCGTTCCTCGAATCCCGTCGTGCCGATCTCTCCGAAGATGCGGTGAGTCGCATCTACGAGAACCCGATGCGGGTGCTCGATTCGAAAGTAGACGCTGCCGCCGTCGCCGATGCACCTACGCCCCTCGAGCACCTGTCGACGGAGACCGCCGAACACTTCGCCGCTATCAGGGATGGTCTTGAAGCCGCCGACATCCCGTATCGGATCGTCCCGACCCTTGTTCGGGGACTCGACTACTACAACCGGACCGTCTGGGAATACGTGCCGCTCGGTTTCGACGCGGCTCAGAGTTCCGTCGGGGGAGGTGGTCGCTACGACGCGCTCTTCGAGATGCTCGGTGGCAAGCCGACCGCGGCGGTCGGCCTGGCCATGGGCCTCGATCGGATTCTCCTGGCGCGGGAACAGAGCGATCCCAGGCCGGCGCTCGACGCGTTCGTCGTCGTGGCGGACCCAGAACGCCGGTCGGATGCAACCGCGTTGGTTCGACGCCTTCGTGATGCCGGGCTTCGGAGCGACATGACGGTCGGCGATCGAGCGGTCAAAGCACAGTTCAAGGCAGCCGATCGGGCGGGAGCGGCCAACGCTCTCGTCGTCGGCGAGGAATGGGACGAAGGTCGCGTCACAGCACGTGATCTGACGACCGGCGCGCAGCGTCTGGTCGTCGTAGAGGAGATCGAGACATGGCTCAGACGATGAAGACCCACGGTGCCGGGACATTGCGAGCCGCTGATGTGGGAAGCGACGTCACCCTCGCCGGTTGGGTCGGGCGCCGCCGCGACCACGGAGGCGTGATCTTCGTCGATCTCCGGGATGCGAGCGGGATCGTCCAGATCGTGCTCAACCCCGAGGAGGCCCCGGCATCCGAGGAGGAGTTGAGCAGCCTTCGCATGGAGTTCTGCATCTCGATTACGGGAACAGTCCGCCTCCGACCAGGGGACATGGCGAATCCGGACCTGCCGACCGGCGACGTCGAGGTGGCCGTGGATGCGATGACCGTGCTCAGTCCGTCGGAGACGCTGCCGTTCCAGATCGACGACCGGATCGAGGTCGATGAAGCGAGGCGACTCCAGTACCGCTACCTCGATCTTCGTAGACCATCGATGGCCGAGAACCTCCGCGCCCGTTCCAGGACCATCCGGGCGATGCGCGATGTGATGGACGCTCTCGGATTCATGGAGATCGAAACCCCGACGCTGATCGCTTCGACTCCCGAAGGCGCTCGCGACATGCTCGTTCCGTCGCGGCTCCGCAAAGGCAACTTCTACGCCCTGCCGCAATCTCCACAGTTGTTCAAACAGTTGCTGATGATCGGTGGTGTCGAGCGGTACTACCAGATCGCCCGGTGCTACCGGGATGAGGACCTGCGAGCGGACCGGCAACTCGAGTTCACACAGCTGGATTTCGAGGGGTCGTTCTGGGGGCAGGAGGACGTGCTCGACACGCTTGAATCGGTATCGATCAAGGTGACGAAGGAACTCCGTGGCGTCGATCTCGATCGGCCGTTCCCGCGGCTCACATGGCATGAGGCCATGGAGCGATACGGAACCGACAAGCCGGATATCCGGTTCGGCATGGAGATCGTGGACCTGAGCGAAACCTTCGGTTCCACCGGATTCAAGGCGTTCTCGGGCGTCCTGGCATCGGGCGGATCGATACGGGGCATCAACGCCGGGCCACTCGGACTCTCCCGTTCGGGCCTTGACGCTCTCTCCTCCCGGGCTCAGGAACTCGGAGCGAAGGGACTCGTCTGGATGGTCGCTGAAGAGGATGGAGGGTTCCGCTCTCCGGTCGCCAAGTTCCTGTCCGCGGGCGAACTGGCCGGAATCGCTGCTGCTCTGGACGCGAAGCCCGCCGACGTGCTGCTCCTCGTGGCCGACGAGACGCGAACCGTTTTGGAGATACTCGGCCAGATCCGCCTCGAAGTGGGTCAACCCGACGGACACGACGATCTCGCCTACCTCTTCGTTGTGGACTTCCCTGTGTTCGAACGGAACGAGGACGGCGACTTCGTTGCTCTCCACCACCCGTTCACCGCGCCGGTGGACGTGCGTGAGATGAGTGAGGATCCGGGCCACGCCATCTCGAAGGCGTACGACCTCGTGCTGAACGGTTCGGAACTCGGGTCCGGAAGCGTGAGGATCCATGATCCTGCGGTGCAGGCGAAGGTCTTCGAGACTCTCGGTATCTCGGACGAGGACGCCGAGCGGCGCTTCGGTTGGTTCCTGGAAGCGCTTCGCTACGGCACGCCGCCGCATGCCGGCTTCGCGATCGGGATCGATCGACTCGTTGCGATCCTCCAGAACGCGCCGAACATTCGTGAGGTCATTCCGTTCCCGAAGACGCAGAGCGGCGCCGATCCGTTGACGGGGTCCCCGGCGCGTGTGGAGGACGAGCAATTACGCGAGCTCGGAATCGAAGTGCGACCCGAGGTGAGGGCCGAGTGGGCTGCCGGCGAGGCGGCAGGTGACTGAGTCCGATCTGTTCTCCGATCAACGCGCAGAGCGTCGACTCGCCAATGCGCCGCTCGCGGCGCGGATGCGCCCCGCGAGCCTCGACGAGGTCGTCGGGCTACAGGGTTTGCTCGCTCCGGGTGCCGCGTTCCGGACAATGGTGGAGGCGGGCCGTCCGGTCTCGATGATCCTGTGGGGACCGCCCGGTTCTGGCAAGACAACGCTTGCCCGCCTCGTTGCTCTGAAGAGCGCCGCCCGGTTCGAGCAACTCTCGGCGACGTCGGCCGGCGTGAAGGACGTTCGCGAGGTGCTTGCTACGGCGACACGGCGCGTCGAGAACGGGGACGGGCGGACCGTTCTCTTTCTGGACGAGATTCACCGCTTCAACAAGGCACAACAGGATGCGCTCCTCCCGGGTGTCGAGGACGGCATCATCATCCTCGTTGGTGCGACGACCGAGAATCCGTTCTTCGAGGTGAACTCGCCGCTCATCAGCCGATCAACCGTGTTTCGCACCGAGGAACTCGCACCAGACGAGGTGATCGATCTCATTCGGCGTGCGATATCGGATCCGGTGAGGGGTATCCCGGGGGCAGAGATCGATGACGAGGCTCTCGAGGATCTCGCCAACCGGGTCGGCGGCGACGCTCGACTGGCATTGAACGCTTTCGAACTCGCCGTCACGATCGCCGCGGGCCGTGACAAGGAGAAGGTCGGGATCGAAGAGATCGGTGAGGCCCTTCAACGAAGGGTGATCCGCTACGACAAGGGGGGTGACCGTCACTACGACGTGATCTCCGCGTTCATCAAGAGTGTCCGCGGGTCCGACGTCGACGGTGCTCTCTACTGGCTGCACACGATGATCGAGGCGGGTGAGGACCCGAAGTTCATCGGTCGACGCCTCGTGATTCTCGCTTCGGAGGACATCGGTCTTGCCGACCACAATGCGCTCGGCATCGCGGTCGACGCGTTCCGGGCCGTCGAAGTGATCGGACTCCCCGAGGGTGCGTATGCCCTCACTCATGCCACGGTGTATCTGACGAGCGCGGCGAAGTCAAACTCGCTGGCGAAGGCGATCGGCGCGGCCAGAGAAGCGGTTGAGCGCACGCCGGGCGCCAACGTTCCGATGCATCTGCGTTCGGCGGCGACGGCCGGTCAGCGGTCGATGGGACACGGCAGGGGCTACGACTACCCCCACGATGATGCGCTCGGTGTCGTATCGCAGCACTACCTTCCGGACGAGGCGGTAGGGGCGATCCTGTACCGGCCCGGTGAGCACGGCGAGGAGTCCGAACTCGCCGAGCGTCTCGCTCGCATCGACAGAATCCTCGGAAAGAACCGCTAGGACCGCGAACCGTGGGAACTCCAGTGGCGCCTGTCATTCTGTGGGCTGTCGGCGCCATATAGGACGCTGTGAACCCTGGGTATGCGGTGTGTTTCATTCTGTGGGCTGTCGGCGCCATATAGGACGCTGTGAACCCTGGGTATGCGGTCTTTGGGGGTGCGGGGGAGCACTAGCCTTCCCGACCATGTTCACCCGACTGAAATGGTTCGCCGCAGGCTCC
>JAYEIJ010000016.1:40322-51847 GCA_034660035.1 Actinomycetota bacterium
TCATTCTGTGGGCTGTCGGCGCCATATAGGACGCTGTGAACCCTGGGTATGCGGTCTTTGGGGGTGCGGGGGAGCACTAGCCTTCCCGACCATGTTCACCCGACTGAAATGGTTCGCCGCAGGCTCCGTTGCCACGATCGGCGCCGGCGCCTATCTAGGTGCCAAAGTGAAACAGGCAAGGGAGCGGATCACGCCTGAGACCATGGCGCGGGCGGGAGCGTCCACGGCCGCCGGCATGATGGGCGCCGTGGGCAGGCGCATGCAGCGCGCGGGTGTGGTCGTTGAGACCGAGACACCGGTGGAAGAACCCGGGAACGTGGAACCAGGGTCTGGCTAACCTCCCGCTCCCATGGACACCAACCAGATTCGCCGAACATTCCTGGATTTCTTCGCCGACCGTGACCACACGGTGGTTCCGTCCGCATCGCTGATCCCGATCGACCCGACGCTGCTGCTCACCAACGCCGGCATGGTGCCGTTCAAGCCGTACATGCTCGGTGAAGAGACACCGCCGTATCTGCGGGCCGTCACCGTACAGAAGATCGGGCGAACGATCGATATCGACATCGTCGGTACCACAGCCCGCCACCTCACGTTCTTCGAGATGCTCGGCAACTTCTCCTTCGGGGACTACTTCAAGGAGAAGGCGATCCCATGGGCATACGACCTGATCACGGAAGGTTTCGGAGTCGATCCCGACCGTCTCTGGTACACGGTTCATCTGACCGACGACGAGGCAGCGGAGATCTGGATCGACGGCGTCGGCGTGCCCGCCGATCGGGTGCAGCGTCTGGACACGGACAACTTCTGGCAGATGGGCGTGCCTGGACCGTGCGGACCGTCGTCCGAGATCTTCTTCGACAAGGGACCGGAATACGGCGAACCGGGCGGGCCGGCCGTCGACGATGAACGGCACGTTGAGCTCTGGAACCTCGTGTTCATGCAGAACATCCAGGACAGGCCGTACCACGTGATCGGCGACCTTCCGGCGAAGAACATCGACACCGGTGCGGGCCTTGAACGAATCGCGACCATCCTCCAGAGTGTCGACACTATCTTCGAGACGGACGTCATCCGCCCGGTCGTCGCTACGGCCGAGCGGGCCACCGGCGTCTCGTATGGACACGCCGAGCGGACCGACGTCTCGCTGCGGATCATGGCCGACCACGGTCGAGCGGTGACGTTCCTCATCGGAGACAAAGTCGTCCCATCGAACGAAGGTCGCGGATACGTGCTGCGCCGCCTCATCCGACGGGCAGTGCGGCACGCCTCGCTGCTCGGGTCTCAGGATCTCATCATGCCGAACCTCGTGACATCCACCGTTGGGGTGATGAGCGAGGCGTACCCCGACCTGGTCGAGAAACAGGGCGGGATCATCGAGATGGTCACCCGCGAGGAGGAGCAGTTCCGGCGCACACTCCGCTCGGGGCATCAACTGCTCGACGAGGAACTGCGAGACCTTGAGCCGGGGGCCATGCTCTCAGGGGAGACGGCGTTCAAGCTGCATGACACCTTCGGATTCCCGAAGGAACTCACCGAGGAGATCGTATCGGAACGTGGGTTCCAGGTCGACCTTGCAGAATTCAATTCCATGATGGAGGCACAGCGGGCGCGGGCTCGAGCGGCCTTCAAAGGGGTAGACGCGGCCGCTCGCGCCGATGCGTACCGGACGCTGCTCACAGGGGTGCACCAGACAGAGTTCATCGGATACGACAGGGAAGAGGGATCGGGGAAGATCCTGTCGCTGGTCTCAGAAGGAGAGACGATCGAACAGGCCGAAGAGGGCCGCGAGATCGAGATCTTCCTCGATCGCACGCCGTTCTATGCCGAATCAGGCGGCCAGATCGGTGACTCCGGAACGATCGTCACTCCGACCGGTTCGGCCAAGATCAAGGACACGCAGTTCGCGGTTCCCGGACTCCACGGTCATCGCGGCATCGTGACCTCGGGATCCGTGCAACTCGGTCAGGACGCGACGATGACGATCGATCACGAACGACGGGAACGCATCAGGAAGAACCACACCGGTACGCACATTCTCCACTGGGCGTTGCGTGAGATCGTGGGCGAACACGTCCACCAGGCTGGATCGCTTGTGTCCGATGGTCGACTGCGGTTCGACTTCAGCCACTACCAGGGCATGGCACCCGAGCAGTTACGAGAGGTCGAACTCGCGGCCAACCAGAGGGTCATAGAGAACTCCGCCGTCACGACCATCGAGACATCGAAAACCGACGCCGAGAAGATGGGCGCCATCGCGTTCTTCGGTGACAAGTACGGCGAGGAAGTTCGCGTGGTTCGGGCTGGCGACTTCTCAACCGAGTTCTGCGGTGGCACACACGTCCCGACCACCGGGCAGATCGGGCCGCTGATCCTCGTGACCGAGGGATCCGTTGCTGCGAACACTCGCAGAATCGATGCTCTCACAGGGACGGCCGGTTACGAGTATCTGGCCGCGCTTCGCACCGATCTCGAACTGACAGCGACGGCTCTCGGGACACAACCCGGCCGGGTCGTCGAGGCGGCACAGTCCCTGTCCCTGCACGCCAAAGAGCAGGAAGCGCGCATCGAGGAGTTCGAACAGCAATCACGCTCGGCCGCAGCGAATGATCTTCTCGGTCAGTCCGAGGCACACAACGGAAGGAACGTCCTCGTTGCCCGCCAGGAGGGCCTCACCGGCGACGCTCTCCGGGCCCTGGCATTCCAGGTCCGCGACCGGCTCGGCAGCGGCATCGGGGTACTCGGATCGTCCGTCGACGGCAAGGGTGCGCTCATCGCATTCGTCTCCGACGACCTCGTGGCTGAGGGGCTCTCCGCCGGCGAAGTTGTCGGAGAAGCGGCGAGGCTTCTCGGTGGTGGGGGGAGTCGGGATCCGCGTCTTGCTCAAGCCGGTGGGCCCAATGGTGATCGGCTCGAGGATGCTCTCGAAGTGGCCCGCACCGCGGCAAGATCAGCGGTCGCAGGATTGTGACGAGGATCCTCGGGTTGGACCCGGGGGAGCGGCGCATCGGCGTCGCGCTATCGGACCCCACCGGTACCATTGCTTCACCACATTCTGTGATCGACCGACGTTCGGTGAAACTCGCCGACGCCGTGCGGGCGCTGTGTGAGGAGCACGGCGTGGAGCGGATCGTGGTCGGACTACCGACCGGTCTTTCAGGGGTTGAAGGACCGTCGGCGAAGGCCGCACGAACGGTGGGGACCGCGGTTGCTGAGGCAACCGGCCTCCCGGTGGAGTACCAGGATGAGCGCTTCACCACCGTGACGGCTGAAGCGGCGCTGGTTGAAGGCGGTGTGCGGCGTGCGAAGCGGCGCGATGTCCGAGACAAGGTGGCAGCCGCCGTGATCCTCCAGAGCTATCTCGACCGCAAGGACCTTCCGGGTGACCGAACCAGCAGCAACACCGACTGAGAAGCGGTCCAAGCGGCCACTGTTCATCGCGCTCGGCGTTGCTGTTGGCATCGTCATGCTGGTCGTAGGCGCCCGAGTCCTCGCCACGGCGGTAGCCGGCGGACAGGCTCTCGACGTCGAGCCGGGAATCGCCGTCTCCGTTGAGGTCCAGGCCGGATCCTCGGCCCGTGGTATCGCCACGATCATGGAGCAGGCCGGTGTCGTGCGCGCCGGCGAACTCCGCGCCGCGATCGACAAGCAGGGTGTCTCATCGCGGCTGCAGGCCGGGACGTACCACCTCGAAACGCTGATGACCCCGGAAGCAGTCATCGAACGCCTACTCGCGGGTCCGGACGCCCCGACCGGGTCCGGCATCATCGTTTACGAAGGTCACGACGTTCGTCGAATTCTGGAAGGCCTCTCGGCAGAGACCGGCCACCCCGTCGAAGCTTTCGAGGAAGCGCTCACCAGCGGCGCCGTCACGTCGCCCCTCCTGCCGGTCGAGTTGCCTGAGGGCGTCGATGAGATCACGGCCTGGGAGGGATTGCTTTTCCCCGCGCGCTACGAGGTGCCCGACGACGCAACGCCCGCCGAGATCCTCACGGTGCTCGCCGATGAGACGGTCCGTCGCGTCAATACGGTCGACTGGTCACGACTCGAAGGACTCGGAATCACGCAGTATGAGGCGCTCATCGTCGCGTCGCTCATCCAGAGGGAGGCCGGTGTCGGGGCCGATCGCCCGCTCATCGCATCCGTCATCTACAACAGACTGGCCGACGACATACCGCTTCAGATCGACGCGACCGTCGTGTACGCCCTGGGCGAGAGCCCCGGACGCGTCCTCACCGAGCACCTCGAGATCGACTCGCCTTGGAACACCTACCGGATCAAGGGGTTGCCGCCCACACCGATCGGGACGGCGCAGATGGAGTCGATCGAAGCAGCGGCGGCGCCGGCGGAGACCGACTACTTCTTCTACGTGCTCGTGTCTCCCGACGGTCGGCACGGCTTCTCGAGAACCTACGACGAGCACAAGGAGAAGATCGCCCAGGCGAAGAAGGACGGGGTGCTCCCATGAAACTCGTGCTCCTCGGCGACCCGGTTGAACGCTCCCGCTCGCCGGCGATCCAGACTGCCGCTCTCGCGGCCGCCGGCATCGACGGTAGCTACGAGGCGCAGCGGGTTGACGCAACCGGAATGGTGATCGCAGTCGACGAGATCCGATACGGCCGCCTCCACGGCGCGAACGTGACGATGCCGCACAAACATCTGGCGTTCGAACTCGCCGATCGCGTGGCAGAAGGGGCGCTCCGATCCGGAGCTGTGAACACGCTGGTTCGCGACAGGGGTGAGGTCTGGGGACACAACACCGACGTTGACGGCATCCGAGCCGTCTGGGCCGAGAAGGGCCTCCCTGACGGTGCACCGGTTCTCATCCTTGGATCTGGAGGCGCAGCCGCGGCTGCCGTTGTGGCTCTGGCCGAGCACACGATCATGGTCACCGCGCGCCGGCCGAATGCGGCGGCCAGCCTGCTCACTCGGACCAGGATCGATGGCGCAGTGCAACCCTGGGGTACAGCAGTCGACGGCGCCGTTATCGTCAACGCCACGCCGCTCGGGATGAACGGGGAAGCGATTCCCGACGGAGTTCTCGATGGGGCCGCCGGTTTCTTCGACCTGGCCTACGGAACCGATGAGGCGCCATCTGTGGCCCGCGCCCGGACACTCGGCATCCCCGTGACCGACGGTCGGGACATGCTTCTCGCTCAAGCAGCCGTCTCGTTCGAGATCTGGACCGGCGTCAAGGCACCCATCGACGTGATGCGCACCGCGTTCTGATTCACGCATCGATGTCGGATGTCCCCGTTCGTGGAGTTGAAGGCTCCGCGTTCTCCCGGATGCCGGGCGTGCAGCGGGGAACCGGATAGGCTCCCCGTCGATGCTCTCTCTGCTCTTGATCCCGATCGGTCTCATCGTTGGCGTTCTTGCCGAAGGTGTCGCCACCGACCGATCCTTCCAGGCGATCGTGGAACGACCCGGTCGCACGGCGTATGTGGCCGTAGTCACAGCCGCACTCTTCCCGGTGACGGCGCTCCTGGTGGGAACAGACTGGGTGCTTCCGGCATATCTCTGGTTCGTCGCGGTGACGGTCACCCTGACACTCACCGACTTCGACACCAAACTCATTCCGAACCGGATTCTCTACCCCGGCACGGTCGTCGGGGCCGTCCTGCTCACAATCGGGGCGTTGATCGACGGAGGCCCGATTCTTCGAGCGTTCGCGGGCGGCGCCATCTACTTCCTCTTGCTTCTGGTCATCGCCCTCATTGCGCGGGGCGGCTTCGGATTTGGTGATGTCAAGCTTGCGTTCCTCCTCGGCTTGTTCACCGCGTATCGATCGTGGGAGACGCTGATCGTGGCTGTGTTCGCAGCGTTCCTCCTTGGAGGTCTTGTCTCACTCGTGCTGATCATCTTCCGGCTCAAGGGGCGGAAGGACGCCATCCCGTTCGGGCCGTACCTGGTCGCCGGGGCGTACGTTGCGATCGCGTGGGGCGCAACCGTTGCCACCTGGTATCTGGACGCCGGAACATGACAACGGCGCGGACCCGTGCCACGATATCCCGATGATCCGATTCCTCACTGCCGGCGAGTCACACGGCCCGGCGCTCACAGCCATCATCGAAGGCGCACCGGCCGGTCTGGTGGTCGACGCCGACGGTCTCGGAGAGGAACTGGCGCGGCGACGACTCGGCCACGGCCGCGGACCCCGCATGCGCCTCGAGAGGGATGAGATCGAGATCCTCGGAGGGGTCCGCTTCGGCCGCACGCTTGGCAGTCCGATCTCGGTTCTGATTCGCAATACGGAGTGGGAACGCTGGTCGGAGGAGATGTCGCCCGGTGATGGCTCATCCCGCCGTGTGATGACGTCCCCCCGTCCCGGTCACGCCGATCTGCCCGGGATGATGAAGTACGACACTCACGATGCCCGGAACGTTCTCGAGCGCGCTTCAGCACGAGAGACGGCGGCGCGAACGGTCGCCGGCCACGTCTCCAAGATGCTGCTCGCCGAGGTCGGCGTCGCCGTCCTGAGCCACGTGGTCCAGATCGGATCGGTCACCGCGACAGCCGGTGTTCCGGAGCCGGGTGATCTCTCCCGGATCGATGCCTCACCCGTGCGCTGCTTCGACGAGGTGAGCGAGCGTGCCATGGTCGAAGCGGTCGACCTCGCCAAGAAGGATCGGGACACGCTTGGGGGAGTGGTCGAGGTTCTCGCATACGGTGTGCCGGTGGGCATAGGAAGCCACGTCCATTGGGATCGCCGGCTCGACACGGCGATCGCTGCTGGTCTCATGTCGATTCCCGGGATCAAGGGTGTCGAGATCGGCGATGGCTTCGCGTCGGCCGGACGACCGGGTTCCGTTGCACACGACGAGATCCATCCGGGCGACGGCACATACGAGCGGACGACCAATCGTGCCGGCGGTATCGAAGGTGGGATCAGCAACGGGAACGTGATCCGGGCCCGTGCGGCCATGAAGCCGATCTCGACCTTGATGCGCCCGCTTGCCACCGTTGACGTGACGACCGGGGAGATTTCGGTCGCGTTCCGTGAGCGCAGCGATGTCTGTGCAGTTCCGGCTGCCGGGGTCGTTGCGGAGCAGATGATGGCGATAGCGATCGCCCGCGAGATGCAGCGCGTCTACGGAGGAGACACCGTGGATGCCTTCGTCGATGCCGACGCCACTCATCGGCGACGTCTTGCCCAATTCTGATGGGACATGTCTGGCTGATCGGCATGATGGGGAGCGGGAAGACGAGTGTCGGCCGGGTGCTTGCCGATCGGCTGGCACTGCCCTTTTACGATACGGACGCGACCGCGTCGGCCAACGCCGGAATGCCGATCGTTGAGATCTTCGAGCGCTTCGGGGAGCAGCGATTCCGCGACCTGGAGAGCCGGGCCGTGCAGGCCATTGCTCCGCAAGAGAACGGCGTCGTGTCGACAGGCGGAGGGGTCGTTCTCGATCCGTCGAACGTCGAAGCCATGCGAGACAGCGGAACGACGGTGCTGCTCGAGGTCGATGCCGCAACGTTGGTAGCACGGATCGCAGGCACTACTGACCGGCCGCTGGTGTCGGTCGACCCCGAGCGGTATGTGCGAGAGATTGCGAGCGCCCGGGATGAGATCTATCGACGGGCAGCGGACGTCGTCATCGACGCGGCCGGCTCGGTTGATGAGGTCGCCCATCGTGTGGAGGCAGCATGCAGCGGATCCTGATCACCGAGGGAGTCGCTCCTGTTTCGGAGATCCTGGTCGAGCGAGGCCTCCTGCCGGACGCGGCGAACCATCTGCCGATTCGAGAGGGCCGCCGGCAGATCGCGATCCTGACGCAACCGACCGTGCATGATCATGCCGATGCGGTCGCGATGTCGATGCGTGGTCAAGGTATAGACGCATCGGTGATCTCGCTGCCGGACGGAGAGGCAGCGAAGGCCCTGTCGGTCGTTGAGGACGTTGCAGAGGACCTGAACCGCCTCGGCCTGACACGCGCTGACACCGTCTTCGGCGTCGGCGGAGGAGCCGCCACGGACACGGCAGGGTTCGTTGCCGCCACCTACTTGCGCGGCGTCGAGTGTGTGCTCGCACCGACCACACTTCTCGGCGCTGTGGATGCGGCGGTCGGAGGCAAGACGGGCGTCAACGTTGGAGGGAAGAACCTCGTCGGCGTCTTCCGCCATCCTGCGCGCGTCCTGGTCGATGTCGACGTGCTCGACGCGCTCCCTGTGGATCTGCGCAGGCAAGGTGCCGCCGAGGCTCTCAAGACGGGGTTCGTCGGAGATACTGAACTCGTCGAGTTGTACCGGGAGCACGGAATAGATGCACCCTTGGACGAGGTCGTAGGACGAGCGATCGGCGTCAAGGCGCGAGTGGTCTCACAAGACTTCCGTGAAGGCGGACTTCGCGCGGTTCTCAACTACGGCCACACGGCCGGTCACGCCGTCGAGATCGCCGCAGGAACCAGTCACGGCGAGGCCGTCGCGATCGGGATGGTCGCCGCAGGCGTGGTGGGCGAGCGGACGGCAGGATTCAGCCGGCGGACTGAGCAGGAGCAACTGATCGCATCGCTCGGCCTTCCCACGCGATCGCCGGATGTGGATCTGTCTGAGATCGAGCGCCTCATGACTCTCGACAAGAAGCGGGATACCGGCGGCATCCGATTCGTCGTCCTGGAGGACTTCGGTGTTCCCCGGGTCGTACACCCCGACGCCGCTACCGTACGGGCCGCGCTGCACGCGATCGGCATCGATTGAAGACGAGGAGCCCCCACCGATGATCTCGACGAACGACGTCAAACCCGGCATGTCCCTGAACCTCCCCGAGGGACTGTTCCAGGTCGTCGACTACCAGCACGTGAAACCGGGCAAGGGCAAGGCCTTCGTTCGGATGAAGCTCAAGAACCAGATCACCGGCGCCGTGATCGACCGCACGTTCAGAGCGGGGGAGAACGTTCCGAAGGCCGTCATCGACCGTCGTGACTTCCAGTACCTGTTCCGTGACGACATGGGCTTCACCTTCATGGACGGAGAGACCTTCGAGCAGATCGCGCTGTCGGAAGAGGCCGTGGGCGAGGCTGCGTTGTACATCGCCGACGGGATGACGGTTCGCCTGTCGATCTACGAGGACAAGCCGATCGGGATCGAGCTTGGCGCCGCCGTGGAACTCGAAGTCACACATGCCGAACCGGGTGTCAAGGGCGATCGTGTGTCGGGTGCGACCAAGCCGGTGACCCTCTCGACCGGACTCGTCGTTCAGGTGCCGCTGTTCGTCGATGTGGGAGACGTGCTCAAGGTCGACACCCGAACCGGGAACTACATCACGCGGGTGTCGTGAGCAAGCAGGACGCCAGGGAGCAGGCCCTCGGGCTGCTGTACGCCGCGGATCTCGACCCGGACTCTGAACCGGTGGAGCCGACCGGACGGGCGGGCCGTCTCGCGGCCGGTGTCCAGGATCATCTCAGAGAGATCGACGTCATCATCAATGCCCACTCAACGGGGTGGCGGATCAGCCGGATGCCGGCCGTGGACAGGACCATTTTGCGGATCGGGGTGTACGAACTCCGGTACACGGACACACCCGTCGGTGTGGTCATGTCGGAAGCCGTGGAGCTGGCGAAGCGGTACTCGACCGCGAATTCGGGTCGGTTCGTCAACGGCGTCCTGGCTGCCGTCGCGGGAAGCGGAGAGATCGGCTAGGCGAGTCGATCGGCCGTCGAGTTCGGTTGCCGTTTGCCTCTACCGGTTCCGACCAGTCGTGGGATAATCGCCATGACGGGAGGCTGAGATGTCGGATCTTCCGACCGGTGAGGTGACGTTTCTGTTCACCGACGTCGAGTCTTCGACAGCGTTGTGGGAGCGGGAGCCGGAGACGATGGCAGTGGCGGTCGCCGAACACGACGAGTTGCTGCACCGGGCGGTTGAAGCCAACGGCGGCGTGGTCTTCAAGGGACTCGGGGACGGGGTCTGCGCGGTCTTTGCTTCGGCAGGGGACGGCGTGGCCGCGGCCCGGGAGGGCCAGCATCGGCTGCTCTCTCATGCGTGGCCTACTTCCGAGCCGCTGCGCGTGCGGATGGCGGTGCATACCGGGGTTGCCCAACTGCGTGGTGGTGATTACTTCGGTACGGCTCTGAACCGCACGGCCCGGCTCATGGGTACCGCCCATGGTGGTCAGGTCGTGCTGACGCAGGCGGCAGCATGCTTGGTTGAGGATGAACTCCGGGCGGGCACATCGCTCCTAGATCTGGGGATGCATCGACTGAAGGATCTGGGACGGCCGGAACACGTGTACCAACTCCAGCATCCCGGTCTGCCCATCGAGTTTCCGTTGCTGCGTTCCCTGGATCTCCATCGTGGGAATCTGCCGCATCGTGCTACTGAGTTCATCGGCCGCAACGGCGAGATCGCACAGGTGGGAGAACTCGTCGCTACCCATCGTCTGGTGACGTTGCGCGGCACCGGCGGGATCGGCAAGACGAGCCTCGCGATCCGCGCCGCTGCCGAGATCGTCGAGGACTTCTCGGATGGAGTGTGGTTGGTCGAGTTGGCGCCGCTCACCGATGGTGACCAGATCCCGGGAGCGGTGGCCGGCTTGTTCGATGTCGAGGCATCCGCTTCCCAGGATGTCACTGAGATCCTGACTCGTCATCTGGCAGGCATGGAAACGCTGTTGATCGTGGACAACTGTGAGCACGTGATCGACGGTGCTGCCGCGTTCGTCGACACATTGCTTGGCGGCACCGACCGGGTGAGGGTTCTCGCTACGAGTCGGGAGGTGTTGCGTATCGGCGGTGAGGCTGTCTTGCGGGTTCCGTCTCTGCGTCTTCCTGCGGTCGATTCGGGTGTCGGCGGCATCGTGGATGCCGAGGCGGTGGCGCTGTTCGTCGACCGGGCGCAGTTGGTCCGGCACGGTTTTGTCGTCGATGACACCAATGCTGAGGACGTCATCGAGATCTGTCGACGCCTTGACGGAATTCCGCTGGCGATCGAGCTGGCCGCGGCCCGACTCGATACGATGACCGTCGAGCAAGTTGCTGAGTGTCTCGACGACCGGTTCCGTGTCCTAACGCGAGGGAGCCGTGTTGCGATGCCGCGACAGCGGACTCTTGAGGCACTGGTGGACTGGAGCTACGATCTGCTCACCGCGTCGGAGCAGGTTCTCCTCAGGCGCCTGGGCGTGTTCGGGGGTAGTTTCACCCCTGAGGCTGTCGAGCAGGTGTGTGGCTTCGGACCACTAGACGCCGGTGAGACTATCGACGGGTTGGACCGGCTCACAGAAGCCTCCCTCGTCACTCCACCCGAGCCGCCGTCCGACCGGTATCACATGCTCGAGACCATCCGCGCCTACGCCCGCCGACACCTGGACAGGCACGGCGAAACCGAGGAGACGATGCGACGTCTTGCCGCCTATCTCCTCGAGCAAGGACCCGCGACTCGCAAGGCCCGACCGGAAGGGGATTTGGTCGAGTGGCTGCAATGGCGAGCCGACGAGCAGGACAACTACCGGGCCGCTCTCTACTGGACACGTGAAGAAGGGGATGGACCGCTGCTCGGAGCCCTCGCCGTCGACTTCTTGAGGTATC
>JAYEIJ010000017.1:0-19204 GCA_034660035.1 Actinomycetota bacterium
CCGGCAAACCGCGGGCTTCGGAGACCGCGGTCAGCAGGGCGGCCCCGCTCAAGATCTGACCCCCTCCGCCGCCTTCCTCCGGGCTGGTAGCTGGTGGCTGGTAGCCGGCAGCTTCCTCCGGCCTGTCAGCTGTCTGCTGTTCGCTGTCTGCTGTTCGCTGTCTGCTGTCTGCTGTTTGCTGTCTGCTGTCCGCTTCCCCCGGCCTGTCGCCTTCCTCTGCCCATTCCTTGAGTACGTCGTCGACCGTCATGCCGGTCTTCTTGGCCCGGGCTTTCGCTGATCGTTCGACGAGAGACTCGGGCATCCCCCGAGCCTCAGCGACCGCGGTCAGCAGGGCAGCGCGCGTTAGTTCCGTCATCACTTCGACCTCTTCTTGAGGGGGCGGCCGAATGACGAGGTGTTCTTGGCAGATCCTGTGTCGGTGACCTTGACGGGGTCGCGCCGCGATGGCGGTGCGGTTGGGAGCTTCTCCGCGAACGATGCGAACCCGGGGCCCTGCCTCATCGGCCGGCCGAACGCCGAGATCCGTTGTGGCGCCGCTTGCGGCACCGCCTGTGTGCGGTTCTGCCACGCTGCGATCAGCAAGGCAACGAGAGCGAACACAGCGACGACGTAGATGATGGTGATGATCATCTGGGTTCGCGACGGGTCGGAGGTGACGAACTGGTTCGGAATCACAACGAGGAGGACGGTCATCATGCCGATGAACAAGGCGGCTCCGATGGCCGCGCGCGGCCAGGAGAGTGGTCGGGCTTGGGCGATTGTTCCGGGCTCGGTCACTTCATCCTCGTCTCGTAGAGCGCGATTCTACGCCGCGTGTGATCGACGTAGTGCATCGCTCAACTCACTCCTAGCCTTCCTCCTATGTCGTCTTCCCCTCAAGTACTCGTGGTCGGCGGTGGTCCGGGAGGAGCCGCGGCCGCCTACTGGCTCGCGAAGCATGGCGTCGACGTCACGATGGTCGAGAAGAAGCGATACCCCAGAGAGAAGGCCTGCGGCGACGGCCTGACTCCGAGGGCAGTGCGTCAACTCATTGACATGGGATTCGATTTCGATCGGCCGGATATCCACCGCGTCGTCGGACTCCGGTCGTACGCCGGCGACGTGATGCTCGAGATGCCGTGGCCGGAGCACTCCATCTATCCGAATTGGGGTGCCACGCTTCGTCGCGCCGACCTCGACGGCCGTGTTGCCTCCCTCGCTGAAGCGGAGGGCGCCACCGTACTCCAGGGGGTCGAAGCCGTCGCGGTTGTCGATGATGGAGATCTCACCGCCGTCGAGCTTCACCGGAAGGGTGAGGAGACGGAGGTTGTGATTCCGGACTACGTGGTCGTCGCCGACGGGTCGCTGTCCCGCTTCGGCCGACAGCTCGGCACGTATCGGCGTCGCGACTATCCGTTCGGTCTCGCCATACGCGGGTACTGGGAGAGCCCGAACTCGACCGATGGATACATCGAGAGTCAGCTCAGCATCCGCGATAGGGAAGGTCGGTCGATGCCCGGATACGGGTGGGTGTTTCCGATGGGGGACGGGACCATCAACGTCGGGGCGGGGCTCGTCTCGACCTTCAAAGGGTGGAAGGACGTCAACACGAGCCGGATTCTCGAGGCCTATCTCCCGGAGCTTCCGGATCACTGGCAGATCGAACACGACCCGATCGCCCGCCCGATCGGAGGGAAGCTTCCGATGGCGTTCTCCGTCGGACCGAAGACGGGGCGGAACTGGCTCCTGATCGGCGACGCCGCCGGAGCCGTCAACCCGTTCAACGGTGAGGGGATCGACTACGCGTATGAGACCGGACGGCTCGCGGCCGGGTTCATCTCCGAGGCGCTGGCGACGGACGACCCGTCCGCTCTCGCCGGGTACGACGAGGCGCTCGTCGATGAGTACGCGGCCTACCACCGCGTCGCCCGGATCTTCTCCTCAGCGATCGGGAACCCATCGGTGATGCGAACCCTCACCACGGTCGGCTTGCGCTCGCGGCCGCTCATGGAGTGGGTATTGAAAGTGATGGCGAACCTCCTCGAACCGGAAGAACACGGCATGGCGGAGAAGACCTACCTTGCGATCGAACGCGCCGTCGATCTCCCCGGAATCCGAAGGTTCAAGCAGTAGGAAGTAGCGGGGTAGCGGAGTAGCTGAGTAGCCGAAGCAGTACTGATCGGTGATTCAGGGAAGCTGTGGGCCCTACGCTTATGCCAATGATTCGACTTGCCAACCGTTCTCTGCTGCGTTGGGTGATTCTCGGCGACATCGTCGTTCTGACCGTCATCACCGTCCTCGGCTTCGCGACGCATCACACGCTCGACGCGTACTGGCGAATGTTCGTCACCGTGCTCGTCACACTCATCGCGTGGGGCGTCGTCGCTCCGTGGTTCGACGCTTTCTCAACGACAACGCTCACCCGACTCTCGTCGATCTGGAAGATCCTCCTGGCCACGGTGGTGGCAACACCGCTGGCTGCCTTCCTCCGGGGATGGTTCCTCGGCATCGACGTTTCTTCGACATTCATCCTCACCGGAATCGCCTTCAACGGACTTGCCATGGTGATCTGGCGCGGAGCGCTTGCGGCGTACCTGGGTCGAACCGAGAGCCGAGCCAGCGACTGAGACCAGAGCCCGACTCGGCTACTCAGCTACTCGGCTACTCAGCTACGCATCCCCGTTTTTGGGAAGGCGCGTGACTATCCGTAGACTCTGGTCCTGCATATGGATCTTGTCGCGTATCTTCCGATCGCCCTGATGTTCATCCTCGGACTTGTGTTCGCGGTGGCCGCCATGTGGATGTCGTGGAGAGTCGCACCCAACAACCCGACACCCGAGAAACTCGCTCCATACGAGTGCGGCATCGTCCCTCTCCAGGACACGGTCGAACGCTTCCCCGTCAAGTTCTATCTCGTTGCCATGCTGTTCGTGATCTTCGACGTTGAGATCATCTTCCTCTTCGCGTGGGCGGTCCGGATGGACGAGTTCGGTTGGGCCGGAGTCGCTGCCGTCGGGATCTTCATGCTCCTCCTCATCGAGACGCTCGGCTACGTGTGGAAACGCGGGGCTCTCGACTGGAACGTCGCTCACCGGGCCCGCTATCGCAGGGTCGTCGCCCCCGACTCACAGGTCGAGGAGGCCGCCTGATGGCCGGCGAAGCGCACAACCCGAACTTCCTCCTCACGACACTCGACAAGGGAGTCAGTTGGACGCGAACCCGGTCGATGTGGCCGGCGACATTCGGTCTCGCCTGCTGTGCCATCGAGATGATGGCCACCGGGGCAGCGCATCACGACCTGGCACGATTCGGAATGGAAGTCTTCCGCGCTTCGCCCCGCCAGGCCGACCTGATGGTCGTCGCCGGGCGTCTCTCGCAGAAGATGGCCCCCGTCCTTCGCCAGGTCTATGACCAGATGGCGGAACCGAAGTGGGTCATCTCCATGGGCGCCTGCGCATCAACCGGCGGCATGTTCAACAACTACGCCCTGGTCCAGGGTGTCGACGAGATCGTTCCCGTCGACATCTACGTGCCGGGATGCCCGCCCGGCCCACAGTCGCTGATGCACGGAATCCTGACGCTTCAGGACAAGATCATGGCCGGCGAGATCCGGCGTTCGACGGGGCTCCTGTGATGGCCGAAGACACGACGCCCCAGGAAGAGTCGCAGGAGACGGACGAGATCGTTGAAGAGACCGTCGCTCGCGTCCTTCCGGACGATCCCATCCTGGCCGGCCTCGCCGAACCGTTCCCGAACGTCGTCTTCACATCGTTCCAGCCTCTCGCCGGACAGCGCCAGGACACAGCGACCGTTCCGAGAGAGGAACTCGTTCCATTCGTCGAAGCTGTGAAGGACGCCGGCTTCGAGACGTTCATCGATGTCTGCTCCGTCGATCACCTCAACCGTGATCCTCGCTTCGACGTGGTCATCAGTCTTCTGTCGATGGAGCACACGCAACGGCTGATCGTCAAGGTCGGAGTTCCCGGCGACGACCCCACGCTCCCATCCATCACCGGGGTCTACGCGGGTGCGAACTTCTACGAGCGTGAAGTCTGGGACCTGATGGGGATCGCGTTCGAAGGACACCCGGACCTCACGCGGATCGTCCTCCCGGACGAGTGGGTCGGGCACCCCCTGCGCAAGGACTACAAGGTCGGCTCGGTGCCGGTGCAGTTCAAAGGATCACACAAGTCGTCATGAGCGATACACCGAACAACGTCGAGGGTGATGCCCAGGCACCGACGCTCGAACCGCCGACCGGTTCGACCGACGGAAGCCTGGATGCCGACGAACGACGCCGCGCTCACGACATCTGGGTGGCAGGAACCGAGGAGCCGGACTGGATCGCTCACTCGACCGATGAAGGTGCACAGGAGTTGCTGCCTCGCGACATGGATCCGGCGCTTCAGATCCAGCGCGGTATCGCCGTCGATGACGACTTCATCGATGAACCGACGGTCACCGAAGACGAGCGACAGATCCTCAACATGGGTCCGCAGCACCCGGCGACGCACGGTGTTCTCCGACTGCATCTCGAACTCGATGGCGAGACGATCCGGCGCGTCAAACCGATCATCGGATACCTCCACACCGGGATGGAGAAGACCGCCGAGGAACTGACCTACATGCAGGGCGGCACGAACGTCACCCGCATGGACTACCTGTCGCCGCTCAACAACGAGCTCTGCTACTCGCTCGCGGTCGAGCAGTTGCTCGGCGTTGAGATACCGCCGCGAGCCCAGGCGATCCGGGTACTGATGACGGAACTCAACCGGATCGCGAGCCACCTCATCTGGGTCGCAACGTTCGGCATGGACATCGGCGCTCTCTCGATGATGATCTACGGGTTCCGCGATCGCGAAGCGATCCTCGCCTTCTTCGAGAAGGTCACGGGGCTCCGGATGAACCACAACTACATCCGCCCCGGAGGTGTCGCAGCCGACCTGCCCGACGGCTGGGAAGAGGACATCGACACGGCCCTCGACATCGTGAGAGCCGGCCTCGACGACTACGTGGATCTGCTCAACGAGAACCCCATCTTCCTCGACAGGACCCGGGGCGTTGGTGTCCTCACCCCGGAAGAGGCGCAGGCATACGGCGTCACCGGCGCCGTGGCCAGAGCCTCCGGCGTGAACTTCGACCTCCGCAAGGCCTTCCCGTACAGCGGGATCGAGCAGTACGAGTTCGACGTTCCTCTCGGAAAGCACGGCGACACCCTCGACCGCTACCTCGTGCGAATGGAAGAGATGCGCCAGTCGATCCGGATCATCGAACAGGTGGTCGAGACGATGCCACCGGGCGACTACCGCACCGACGATCGCAAGGTCACGCCGCCGCCCCGCAAGCGCATCGACGAATCGATGGAGGCGTTGATCCACCACTTCAAGCTCTTCACTGAGGGATTCAATGCGCCGGCCGGCGAGGTGTACCAGGCCGTCGAGTCGCCGAGAGGCGAACTCGGCATGTATCTCGTGTCGAAGGGCGGTTCGAAGCCGTGGCGCCTCCACGCCCGGACACCGTCGTTCGCGATCGTGCAAGCCCTGCCGGTGATGTTGACCGACCAGATCGTTCCCGACGTCATCGCGACCATGGCGTCGCTCGACCCGGTACTGGGAGACGTCGACCGATGATCAGCCACTGGAGCCACGAGAATCAGGAGCGGGCGAAGGAGCTTCTCGAGCGATATCCCGAGATGCGGTCCGCCGTCATGCCGCTGCTGTACATCGCCGCTCTCGAGCACGGCCACGTCACCGAAGACGCGATGCGCGAGGTCGCCGAACTCACAGGACTCACCGCCGCACAGGTTCAGTCGGTCGCCTCGTTCTACACGATGTACAAGCGTGAGCCGGTCGGCAAGTACCTCGTGTCGGTGTGCACCTCGATCTCGTGCTACCTGAGCGGAGCCGACGATGTGCTCGAAGCGATCGAAGAAGAGACCGGTGTCCTCGACGGTGAGACCACGCCGGACGGCATGATCTCGGTCGAGCACGTCGAGTGTTCCGGCGCCTGCGGCGGCGCCCCCGCCGTTTCCGTCAACTGGGAACTGGTCGAAGGGCTCGAACCGGACAAGGCCCGGGACCTGATCAAGTGGCTCCGTGATGCACAGCCCGAGGTTGTGTTCGGCGACGAGATGCAACTGCTCTTCGGCGGCCGGCGCTCATTCGACTGGGGCCCAAAGGAGACCGAAGGAGCGATAGCCGCGCTCCCGGCGTTCGCCCCCTACGGAACGGTCGGAGGCGAGCAATGAGCTACCAGCTACCAGCCTCCAGCTTCGAGCTTCCAGCTCAACGGTGGAGCGATGGTCGGATCACGGTGTCTTGCTGGCAGCTGGTAGCTGGCAGCTGGAGGCTCCAACGGCCCGAAAGGGCGTCGACATGACCACCTCCATTCTCCTTGCCCGTATGGAATCTCATCCTTCGGATTCACACACGCTGGCTCGTTACGTCGACACCGGCGGGTACGCGACGTTGCGTAAGGCGATCGACACGATGGCGCCCGAAGAAGTCACAGCCGAGGTCAAGGCGTCGAACATCCGCGGTCGTGGCGGGGCGTCGTTCCCGACCGGTGTGAAGTGGGGCTTCCTACCACCCGACACGCGGCCCCGCTATCTCGTCGTCAACGGCGATGAGTCCGAACCGGGCACGTTCAAGGACCGGATGCTGCTCGAGCGCGACCCTCATCAGTTGATCGAAGGCATCGTGCTCTCAGCGTTCGCTCTCGATGTGCAACATGCGTTCGTCTACATCCGGGGTGAGTACCCGAAGCCGGCACGCCGCCTCCAGCGAGCGATCGATGAGGCCTATGAGGCCGGATATCTCGGGGAGAACATCTTCGGATCAGGGTTCGATCTCGATGTCACCGTCCACCTCGGCGCCGGTGCATACATCTGTGGCGAGGAGACGGCGTTGCTGTCGAGCCTCGAAGGACGGCGCGGTGAACCCCGTCTCAAGCCTCCGTTCCCTGCCGTCGAAGGCCTCTACTCGTTGCCGACGATCGTCAACAACGTCGAGACGATCTCGAACGTCCCCTGGATCGTCGAGAACGGCGGAGCGAAGTACGCAGCGATCGGTCCCGAGACGTCGTCCGGGACACGCGTGATGTCGTTGTCCGGCCACCTCAAGGAACCGGGCGACTATGAGATCGTCGCCGGGATCACCTGGCGGGAACTCATCTACGAAGTCGGCGGCGGGATCCGTGACGACCGCGAACTCAAGGCGTGGGTACCCGGTGGCGCATCGGCGCCCTGGTTCGTCCCGGCCGAGCATCTCGACACGCCGGTGACCATCGACGACATCGCGAAACACGGTTCCATGATCGGCTCCGGTGCCGTGATCGTGATGGACGACTCCACGAACATGATCGGAGCGGCTCATCGTCTCGTCCGCTTCTTCTCCCACGAGTCGTGCGGACAGTGCACCCCGTGCAGGGAAGGCACGACCTGGCTCGAGCGCATCCTCCAACGGATCCTCGACGGCTACGGCCGACCGGAAGACATGGGTCTCTTGCTCGACATATCCGACAACATCAGCCCCGGGCTCACGTGGCCACCGGCGATGACAACGATCTGCCCGCTCGGCCCGTCCGTGACCGCCCCCGTCGTCTCGTTGATGAAGTACTTCGGTGACGAAGTCGAAGCGATGATCCCCGGCACGCCGATCAGCGTGGGAGGTGTGTCCGGTGACTGAAGAACGCGCCACCGTGACGATCAACCTCGACGGTGTCGACGTGCAGGTCGAGTCCGGCCAGACGCTCATCGACGCCGCGCAGATGGCCGGGACCTACATCCCGCGCTTCTGCTACCACCCCCGCATGAAGGCTGTCGGCCTCTGCCGTGCCTGCCTCGTCGAGGTCGAAGGCCCGCGCGGAACGGCACTCGTCCCGTCGTGCACCACGCCGGTCGGGGACGGGATGATCGTCCACACGCAGTCGGAGACGGCGAGGAAGGCCCAGGAGGGCGTCCTCGAGTTCCTGCTCATCAACCACCCGCTCGATTGCCCGGTCTGCGACAAGGGCGGCGAGTGCCCGCTCCAGGACCAGGCGTTCGCGTTCGGTGCGGGCGAGACTCGCTTCGTCGAAGAGAAGCGCCACTACGAGAAGCCGATCGAGATCTCCGACCTCATCCTCCTCGACCGTGAACGCTGCATCCTGTGCGCCCGGTGCACCCGGTTCTCCGACGAGATCTCCGGTGATCCGCTCATCGAGTTCAAGGACCGCGGGAACTACGTTCAGGTCATCACCTTCCCGGACGAACCGTTCGCCTCGTACTTCTCCGGCAACACCGTCCAGATCTGTCCGGTCGGGGCGCTCACCGCGAAGCCCTACCGGTTCAAGGCCCGTCCATGGGACATCGAGGGCGTCGAGTCCGTATCCCTGGTCGACACCGTTCACTCGAAGATCTCGGTGCAGACGAGCCACAACGAGATCATCCGGATCTACGGCATCGACAACGACGCCACGAATCACGGATGGCTGTCCGACAAGGACCGCTTCGTCTTCGACCACGTCCAATCGGAAGACAGGCTCACGACGCCGCTTGTGAAGGAGGACGGAGAGTTCCGCGAGGCGACCTGGGCCGAAGCGATCACGCTCGTCACCGAGCGGCTCGGCTCGTTCGATGGTGACAAGGTCGCCGGCATCGGCGGCGCACGCTCGACGAACGAAGACGCGTACGCGTTCTCGAAGTTCCTCCGATCCGTCGTCGGAACCACGCACCTCGATGCCCAGATCGGCGACGGCCTTGACCCCGTGTTCGCAGCGACGGCTACCCCTCGAGCCGAGATCAACGACCTCGAGACGGCGAAGACGATCCTGCTGTGGGGCCCGGACCTGAAGGAAGAACTCCCGGTCCTGTATCTGCGTGTCCGCCGTGCCGTCACCGAACTCGGTGCGAATCTCGTCATCGTCCACCCACGGCGCACCGGTCTCGACGATGTCGCGACCCACACGATCCGGTACAAGCCCGGAACAGGACCGGATCTGCTGCGCAAGTTCGCCGCCGGTGATGGCGAATACGCGTCGGCTCGTGAAGCACTCGGCGAAGGACCTGTTCTCGCCCTGGTCGGACGCACCGGACTGGCCGAGGATCCGGACCTCGCCGAGGCCGTCGCCGCCTTTGCCCTCGATCTCCCCGACGCCAAGATCATGCCTCTGATGCGTCGCGGCAACGTCTTCGGCGCCCTCGACATGGGTGTCGCACCGACGCTGCTCCCCGGCCGGGTAGCGATCGACGACGAAGCCGGCCGTTCCGCCCTTGAAGAGCACTGGGGACCGCTTCCGCAAGGAACCGGCCTCGATACGACCGGCATTCTCGAAGCGCTCGCGAGCGGCGAACTCGGTGCCCTCGTACTCAACGGCGCCGACCCCGTTCGCGATTACCCGACGCCATCGGTGGCCGTTGCCGCGCTCGACGCGGCCGAGTTCGTCGTGTCGTTCGAGATGTTCATGTCGGATTCGGCCGCGTATGCCGACGTGATCCTGCCCGTCGTTGGCCTCGGCGAGGTCGAGGGCACCGCTACCAACCTCGAAGGACGGATCCAGAAGGTGAACCGGATCGTCCCGTCGGCCGGGATGTCCCGCCCGGTGTGGTCGATCATCGACGACCTGGCCACCGCGATGGGAGCCGAGTTCGGCGCCACATCGGTCGAGGCGGTAGGAGCGGAGATCACCCGCGTCGCCCCCGCCTATGCTGGCGTGTCCTGGGATCGTCTGACCTGGGGAGACGACAGCGAAGGACTGGTCCTCCCCGGGCCCGAAGGCACGCAACCCCTCAAGCACACGCCGGTCGATCGCGGTGTTCCCGTCGTATCCGGCCACCGCGTGATCCACACGGCCCGGGTCCTCTACGACGACGGCGTCATGGTGCGTAACAGTTCCGGCATCTCCGGACTCGCTGCCGCCGGTGCCGCCCACCTGCATCCGCGAGACGCCTCCGTGCTCGCCGTCACCGAGGGCGACGAGATCGTCGTCACGGTCGACGGTGAAGTCCGGCTCCCGGTCGTGATCGACCCCAGCCTCGTCGAGGGCACGGTGTACGTGCCGTTCAACCTCGCGAGTACCGCCGGCCTTGGTGCCGTTGGTCCGTTGCTCATCGACGCGGTTCGGGGAGGTGACGCCTGATGGACGAGTTCATCGTCGCAGCGGTCAAGGTCATCATCGCGTTCGCATTCCTGTTCACGTCGGTGCTGATCCTCGTCTGGGGTGAGCGCCGGATCGTGGCGTTCATGCAGAACCGCCTGGGACCCACGAGAGCCGGACCGTTCGGGATCCTGCAGACGCTCGCCGACGGCATAAAGCTGATGGTCAAGGAGTCGATGACCCCGCGCAAGGCGGAGGTTCTCCTCTATCTAGCGGCGCCGGTCATGGCGCTCATCCCGGCCCTGCTGATCTTCCTCGTCGTCCCCATCGGTGCCCCGATCACGATCGCCGGCACGGAGTACACGATGCAGGTGACCGACCTCAACATCGGCGTGCTCTACTTCCTGGCTCTTTCATCGATGGCCGTGTTCGCCATCACGCTCGCCGGCTGGTCGTCGGGATCGAAGTACCCGTTGCTCGGATCCGTGCGTGCGTCCGCACAGATGATCTCGTACGAAGCGGCGATCGGACTCGCCCTCGTCCCCGTGATCATGTTCTCAGGGACGACGTCACTCGCCGGGATCGTCGAAGCCCAAAGTGCGACCTACCTGGGGTTCCTGCCGGCATGGAACATCGTGCTGCTCCCGTCGTTCGTCGTCTTCATGATCGCCGCCTTTGCCGAGACGAACCGGGCGCCGTTCGACCTCGTCGAAGCCGAGCAGGAGATCGTGGGCGGGTTCCACACCGAGTACTCGGGTTTCCGCTTCGCGTTGTTCTTCCTCGCCGAGTACATCAACCTGTTCACGATGTCGGCGCTTGCCGTGACGTTCTTCCTCGGCGGATGGAACGGACCGGTCTTCGGTCCCACCGTGCTGCAGTGGTTCCTCCCCGTCATGTGGTTCCTCCTCAAGGTCTTCGCCATGGTGTTCCTCTTCATCTGGGTGCGCGGAACGCTCCCCAGGATGAGGTACGACCAGTTGATGGCGTTCGGCTGGAAGCGTCTCATCCCGATCTCGCTGGCGTGGATCATGCTCTCCATGGTCGCCGTGGGGATCCGTCGATTCGGGTTGCCATGGGCATGAGGGGAGCATCACGATGAGTTTGTTCAAGAGTCTCCTCGGTCCCTGGGCGGGCTTCGCTGTGACGTTCCGCCAGATGTTCAAGCCGAAGGTCACGACGCGCTACCCGAAGGACAAGCGCGTGAAGCCGCAACGGTTCCACGGACGGCACGTCTTGAATCGGTACCCGGATGGCATGGAGAAGTGCATCGGGTGCGAACTCTGCGCCGGTGTCTGCCCGGCCCGCTGCATCTACGTTCGCGGCGCCGACAATCCGCCCGACGATCCCGTCAGCCCGGGGGAGCGGTTCGGCTTCGTCTACGAGATCAACATGCTGCGCTGCATCTTCTGCGGCCTGTGCGTCGAGGCGTGCCCGACCGAGGCGATCACGATGACCCATCTCTTCGAGATGTCTGTCGGCGATCGCGACGAGGGGATCTTCACCAAGGACTCGCTGCTCGTCGACCCGGATGGGACGCCGAACCATCCGCTTCCGGACACACCGCTGATCGACCTCAACGAACTCAAACTCGGCGACGGCTGGATGCGGGCCACGGCGCCGTCCGGCCGCGTCGCCTTCGAAGGCATCGAAGCCTGGAGCCCAAGCGCAAGGATGGGCGGAATGGCTCCGGCCGAGCCAAGCCAAGAGAGCGACCAGCTGCCAGCTGCCAGCTCCGAGCAAGAGTCAGAGGAGGAGTCCTCATGATTCGTCTTGCTGGAAGCTGGAAGCTGGAAGCTGGAAGCTCGGGCGGAGGCCGACGTGGTTGAAATTGTCGTCTTCGGCGTCTTCGCTCTGGTTGCTCTTGCCGGTGCCGTCGTGATGATCACGGCGAAGAACCCCGTCTATTCGGCGATGGGTCTGCTGTCGACGATGTTCGCGATGGCGATCTTCTACGTCATGCTCGACGCTCACTTCGTCGCTGCGATCCAGATCCTCGTCTACGCCGGCGCCGTCATGACGCTCTTCCTGTTCGTCATCATGATGATCGGTGTCGACAAGCAGGAGGACACTGCCGAGTCGATCCCGTTCCAGCGTGGGATCACCTTCGTTGTGGCGCTCGGTCTTGCCGTCGTGATCATCCTCGCCGGACGCCAGGCATGGATCACCGGCAGCGATGCCTTCGGTACCCCCGACATGGTCGGCACGATCGAGGCGGTCGCCGACTCCTTGTTCGGGAACTGGACGATCGCGTTCCTCTCCACCGTCTTCCTGCTCACGATCGCCGCCGTCGGAACCGTGGCGCTCGCCCTCTTCGGCCCGACCGCCGTTCGGGATATCGATGGGGAGGAGGGGACATGACCGTCACCATCGGCTGGTACATGATCCTCGCCGCGGTGCTCTTCTCCATGGGAGCGGCCGGTGTGCTGATGCGCCGCAACGCTCTCGTGATGTTCATGTCTGTGGAACTCATGCTGAACTCGGTCAACCTCACCTTCATCGCAGCCGGGAACGAACTCGGACTGATCGAAGGACAGGTCGCAGCGCTCTTCGTGATGGTGGTCGCCGCCGCCGAGGTGACGATCGGCCTCGCGATCCTCGTGGCCGTCTTCCGCCGTCGCGCGACGGCGAACGTGGACGCCCTGTCGGAGTTGAAGGGGTGATGGCGTGATCGACTACCTCTGGCTCCTCATCGCTATCCCGCTCCTCGGGTCGCTGACGCTGATCCTCTTCGGACGCCGATTCGGCGAACCCGCTGCCGGATGGTTCGCCTCCGCTCTCGTCGTGATCCCGTTCTTCTTCGCACTGGCGATGGCGCTGCCGTTCATCGGCGGAGCAGAGTCCGAGACGGTGTACGTGTTCTCGTGGATCCCGATGGTCGGGGCCAACGCGTCGCTGCTGTGGGATCCGCTCTCTGCACTCATGTCGCTGATCGTGACCGGTGTCGGCGCGCTGATCCACATCTACTCCGTCGGGTACATGCACGGCGATGAGCGGTACACGCGGTTCTTCAGCTACATGAACCTGTTCATCGCATCCATGATGACGCTCGTTCTCGCCGACAACTTCGGGCTGATGTTCGTCGGCTGGGAACTCGTCGGGCTCTCGTCGTATCTGCTCATCAGCTTCTGGTTCTCGAAGCCGTCGGCAGCCGCCGCCGGCAAGAAGGCGTTCGTCGTCAACCGCATCGGAGACTGGGGCTTCCTCGTTGCCCTCATGATGATCTTCGCCGCGTTCGGGACCCTCGACTTCGGGATCGTGTTCTCCGAGGCGCACGGAGCCCTGACCGTGGGCATGGCCACAGCGATCACGCTGCTGCTCTTCGTCGGTGCCGCCGGCAAGTCGGCCCAGATCCCGCTCTACATCTGGCTCCCGGATGCCATGGAGGGCCCCACGCCGGTGTCGGCCCTCATCCACGCCGCGACGATGGTGACGGCCGGCGTGTACATGGTCGCCCGCGCTGCCGCCCTGTTCGAGATGGCGCCGGTGTCCCAGGGGGTCGTTGCCACGGTCGGTGCGTTGACGGCGCTACTCGCCGCAACGATCGCGATCGGCCAGCGCGACATCAAACGGGTGCTCGCCTACTCCACCGTCAGCCAACTCGGCTACATGGTCATGGCCGTCGGCCTCACGGCGTTCACGGCCGGGATCTTCCACCTCATGACCCATGCCTTCTTCAAGGCTCTGCTCTTCCTGGGCGCCGGCTCGGTGATCCACGCCATGTCCGACGAACAGGACATGTGGAAGATGGGTGGGTTGCGCAAGATCATGCCGATCACGTTCGGCACGATGGCGATCGCGTGGCTTGCCATCTCCGGTGTGTTCCCGTTCGCCGGCTTCTGGTCGAAGGACGAGATCCTCGGTGCGGCGTTCGGGCGAGGCGGCGGCTACCTCGTGCTGTGGGCGATCGGTGTCCTCACCGCGATGCTCACCGCGTTCTACATGACGAAGCTCATCATCATCACGTTCTTCGGTGAGAAGCGGTGGGACAAGGGTGCCCACCCCCACGAGTCGCCGTTCACCATGACGATCCCGCTGATCGTTCTGGCGGTCTTCTCCGCCTTCGCCGGTCTGTGGAACACACCCTGGCGCCTCGGTCTCGAGCACTTCCTCGAACCAGCGTTCGAAGGCGTCCACCAGGCCCATCCGCCCGAAGGTCTCGCACTGTGGACGCTCGCGTTGATCTCGCTCGCCGTTGTAGCGGTCGGCATGTTCGTCGCCTACCTCAGATACGGACGTCGTGAGGAGTTGCCGGTCGAAGAAGGCGGCTACTGGAACGCCGCTCTCAACGCCTACTGGGTCGACGACTTCTACGGCAAGGTCATCGTCCTGCCCGGCAAGGCCGTCGCCACCTGGCTGGCCATGTTCTTCGACATGAAGGTCGTCGACGGGATCGTGAACGGCCTGGCCGTCGTGACCCGCTCGTTCGGATCATCGATGCGGGTACTCCAGACCGGGTGGGTCCGCTCATACGGCGCAGCGATCGTCGCAGGCAGCCTCGGCGTCATCCTGTGGCTCCTCCTCCAGGGAGGTGCGTTCTGATGGAACTCTCCCTGCTCATCGCCCTGCCGCTGCTCGGAGCCCTGGTGGTCGGACTCCTTCCGAAGGAGCGCACGGAACTCGTCTTCCCGGTGGCGCTCGGCGTGAGCATCCTCCCGCTCGGTGTGTCGCTGTGGATCATGGTGAACTTCGTCTCCGGCGAGTCGGTCTTCCAGTTCACCGAGGATTACGTGCTGTCCGAGACGTTCGGCATCGGCTGGCGCCTCGGCGTCGACGGGATCTCGCTCTGGATGATCGTCCTGACCGGGTTGCTGATGACCCTCTCGATCGCCGCTTCGAAGTCGATCACCGACCGTACCAAGCAGTACATGGTGGCGATGCTCGTCCTCGAGGCCGGACTGCTCGGCGTGTTCCTGTCGCTCGACCTGCTCCTGTTCTTCGCTTTCTTCGAGATCGTGCTGGTCCCCATGTACCTCCTGATCGGGATCTGGGGCGGCGAGAACCGGGCCTACGCATCGATCAAGTTCGTTCTGTTCACCGCGTTCGGTTCGATCTTCCTGCTCGTCGGGATCATCGTGCTGGCGATCACGGCGGGGGATGCCGTCGGGGCACCGACCTCGTTCGACTTCCGGACGATGCTCTCGCTCGATCTGTCATCGACCACGCAACTGTGGCTCTTCCTGGCCTTCGGGGTCGCGTTCGCCATCAAGGTGCCGATCTTCCCGTTCCATACGTGGCTCCCCGACGCCCACACCGAAGCACCGACGGCAGGTTCGGTCATCCTGGCCGGCGTGCTGCTGAAGATGGGCGCATACGGCTTCCTGCGCTTCAATCTGACGTTCTTCCCCGGGGCGTCGGTCGACCTCGCCGAGATCATCGGGATCATCGGCGTGATCGGCATCATTTACGGGGCGGCCGTAGCGATCGTGCAACCCGACGTGAAGCGCCTGGTCGCCTACTCGTCGGTGAGTCACATGGGATTCGTGATGCTGGGCATCTTCGCCCTCACCAGCCAGGGCCTCTCCGGCGGTGTGTTCGTGATGATCAGCCACGGACTCACCACCGGCGCACTGTTCCTCCTGATCGGCATGATCTACGAGCGGCGGCACACACGCCTGATCGCCGACTACGGCGGCCTCGCCAAGGTGATGCCGCTCTACGCAGGGGTGTTCCTCTTCATGGCGTTCGCCTCGGTCGGCCTCCCGGGTCTCTCCGGATTCGTCGGTGAGTTCGCCGTTCTGCTCGGCAGCTACCTGACGCTGCCGGTGCTGGCGATCATCGCCGGATCGGGTGTCATCCTCGCCGCCGTCTACCTGCTGTGGGCGTACGAGCGGATGTTCACCGGACCGGTCACTAACCCGAAGAACGAGGGCCTCTCCGATCTCGACTTCCGTGAGATCGCGATCCTCGTTCCGCTCATCGTGATCATCATCGGCATCGGCATCTACCCGAAGCCGATCCTCGACCGCATCGAACCGTCCGTCGAGATCATCCTCGACCGGATCGAGGCGACGACGGATTACGAGGCGCCGGAGTTCGGACGGATCGACGAGATCGTGGACCCCAGGGATGTCGTCATCGAGAGCGCCGGGCACGACGACGACACCGGTGAACACGGCGATGAGGAGGGTTCGGAATGAACAACGCCTCGTTCCTCGCCGTCGCACCCGAAACCGTGCTGCTCCTCGGTGCGCTCCTCGTGATCATCGCCGGGGTCATGCTCGAGCGGTCCCGTGCCGAATGGGGTTTCATCGCAGTGCTCTCCTTCGTCGTTGCGATGGTCCTCTCCGTTCTCCAGTGGCGAGCCGTCGACACGCTCGTCGAGGAGGGGAGCGACCTGCTGTTCTTCAGCGCTCGCAACGTGCCGGTCCTTCGCATCCCGATGGTGGTCATGGACCACTACTCGGCGTTCGCCGGATTCGTGATCTTCACCGTCGGCCTTCTCGGTCTCGGAGCCGTGTGGGGTCTCGTGAAGCGGGTGAAGACCCGCGGCGTCGAACTCGTCACACTCATCCTTCTGGCCTTCGCCGGCCTCCACATGATGACGATGTCGGCGAACATCATCATGCTGTTCCTCGGCCTCGAGACGGCTTCGATCGCCTTCTACGTGATCGCCGGATTCACGAGGGAGAGGGAAGAATCCGACGAGGCGGCGGTCAAGTACTTCCTGCTCGGATCGCTGGCCTCTGCGATCTTCGTCTACGGCGCGGCGATGCTCTTCGCCGCCACCGGGTCGACCTCGTTCTACGGCGCAGGAGGGATGAAGGACTTCTTCGCCTCCACGATCATCGGAGAGCCGGGCGTCCTGCTGCTCGGCATCGGGTTCGTGATCGTCGGCCTGGGGTTCAAGGTCTCGGCCGCCCCGTTCCACCAGTGGGCGCCGGACGTCTACCAGGGAGCACCGACCGGAGCCGTCGGGTTCATGGCCGCCGGCGTGAAGGTCGCCGGATTCGCCGCACTGGGACGCATCCTCATCGGAGCGCTGCCGTCGCAGATCGACAACTGGGCGCCGATCCTCGCCATCCTCGCCGGCATCTCGATGATCATCGGCACGGCTCTCGCCGCCGTGCAGGGCGACGTCAAGCGCATCCTCGCCTACTCGGGCGTGGCGCACGCCGGGTACATCATGATGGCGTTCCTCGCCGGCGAGGCCGGCATCGGTGCCATGTGGTTCTACGTCTCGATGTACGCACTGACACTGGTCGGAACCTTCGCCATCGCCTCCGTCGTCTCTCGAAACACGCCGGGCCGCTCCGATCTCGACGGCTGGTCCGGACTGTCGCGCCGCTCACCCGAACTCGCCTGGGCGATGCTGATACTGCTGCTGGCGATGGGCGGGATCCCGTTCACGGCGGGCTTCATCTCCAAGCTGACGGTGTTCACCGCGGCAGCCGACGCCGGGTACCTGTGGCTCGTGATCCTGGCGCTGCTCACAACGGTCGTCGGCCTGTACGTCTACTTCCGGGTCGCCGCCAAGATGTTCCTCGGATCGGCGGAGGAAGACGCTCCGTCCCTCGAACCGTCGACCGTGCTGCGTCTCGTCCTCGCAGTCGTGGTCGTGGGTACGATCGTGTTCGGTGTCAATCCGTGGCCGTTGCTCGATCTCGTCCGTGAAGCCCTCCCGCTCTGATTCCGGATCCGGGGGGATCCGCTATCGCGCCGTCACGTTCGTAGCACTGCTGTTCGCCGTGGCTCCGCTGCTCGCGGCGATCGCACCCTCGGTCGTGACGACCGACCTGTTCATCGTCGACGAAGACGATCCGATCACCGAAGACGTC
This sequence comes from Actinomycetota bacterium, assembly GCA_034660035.1. Classification (GTDB taxonomy): domain Bacteria; phylum Actinomycetota; class Acidimicrobiia; order Spongiisociales; family UBA5794; genus JAHEEL01. The sequence continues at coordinate 17,832 of JAYEIJ010000017.1, forward strand.
TACGTTGCCTCGACGTCTGGCAGGGTCGAGGGGATCATCGACGGCGATCTGGTGATCACGACCGGAGACCTCTCGATCTCCGGGATCGTCACCGGGAACGTGCTCGCACTGACATCGGGGGCCGTCCGTTTGGAGCAGGGTGGCGTCATCGAAGGCTCATTGCGCACGGCCACACCACAGGTTCAAGTCGACGGCGAGATCGGCGGGGATCTGTTCGTGACCGGCATCGCCACTGGGATCGGATCGTCCGGTGTCGTCGGTCGAGACGTCATCATGTTCGGCGGCACGCTCACGATCGACGGAACGGTCGGGCGCGACGTACGCGGGCGACTGTTCAACGCCTCCGTCTCAGGCACGGTGGGCCGAGACATCGACCTCGCGGTCCAACGCCTCGTCGTCGACGACGGAGCGTCGGTGTCCGGGGACGTGCTCTACCGATCCACGAACGATGCGGTGATCTCCGACGGCACCGTCTCGGGACAGATCGTCCAACTCCCCGCCCAGTCGAACTTCATCTTCGGCGTCATCCTGACGCTCGCCAACATCATCGGCTTCCTTGCGTTCATCGTGTCGGGGATCTTCCTGCTCTGGCTGTTCCGTGCAACGGGTGCCGCTGCGGTCGAAGCCGTGGAGAAGCACCCGGTCAAGACGGGCCTGGTCGGTCTGGGATCCCTGATCGGTGCGCCGCTGCTCGTCCTGCTGCTGGCGATCACTCTGGTCGGTCTCCCCCTGGCGATGCTGCTGATGATCGCCATGCTGCTTGCGTTCGTCTTCGGCCCGATCCCGGCGGTCGGGGCGGTGGGCGACCTGCTGCTGCGCCGCAAGGGCGGACTCTTCGGCGGGTTCCTCATCGGCGCCGTGCTGTGGCGTCTCGGCATCTGGCTGATCCCGTTCGTCGGCGCATTCATCTACCTGGCCGGCCTCATCTGGGGCACGGGCGGCTGGGTCCTGGCAGCCTGGCGTCTCCGCAAGACCAGACCCGCAGAGAGAGAAGCCCTCCCCGCAGCCCTGATGGCAGAAGAAGATGACATCCCGGAAGACTGGGCCTACCCCCTTCCCCCGGAGTCCCCCTTCTCTTCGGCCCCATCTTCTGTCCCCCCGACCGAAGGCCAGTCCTCTTCCTCCCCGTCTTCTTCTGCCCCCTCGACCGAAGGGCGGGGGGACGCGGAGGAGCGCAGCGACGACGCAGGGGAGCAAATCACGGAAGCCCCAGACAACGACGAGGGTGATCCCGATACCGACGACCGGGATCTCCCCACCCCCTGATCAGTCGTTTGTGTCTACGTTCACACTATTTGTGAACGTAAGCACGAACGATCTGGAAAGGGAGTTCACCGAAAATCGCTTGTGTCTACGTTCACACCAATTGTGAT